>NZ_JBHSON010000009.1:0-165442 GCF_042656285.1 Actinomadura rugatobispora
GGCCGTGGAACCCCGCCCACCCGGAGCGACATCCGGGCCACCGACCTGACCACCACCAGAAAACACAAACCGGTCAGGCCGCCACACGACCCAACCGGCGCTGTGAAAGATCGAGGCTAGACGACGTCATCCCGTGGTGAGCGCCCTCCGGCGGCCGCGTGCCGGCGTCGGAGGCGACCTGAGCACTCTGCCGGCCTGGCTTCCTCGCCGGGTGGCCAGGCTCTGGAAATATCCGGTCAGGCCGTGTCGGCCCGGCTCACCAGTAGAGCTTGGAGCGTTCGTCGATTCGACGAGTGGGCGGGTGCAGGAAGACCTCGGCCGAGGTCTTGCCGAAGAGGACGTTGAGGGTGTCGAGCCGGTAGAACCAGTTGTCCTCGTTCGCGAACCGATGGTTGATCTGCCAGCGCAGCGTATGCCTGGGACGCAGATGCACAGCCGCTGGTCGAGTCCATGAGGGGTAAGGCCTGACAACCAGCACCTTCAGCACCCCGTCGGCTTCGGTCAACTCAACCTGGTCGTCTGGCGGGAGGCCGCTGGCCACGCTCGATCGTGGGGTGAAGCTGGGCTCGTCCATGCTCACTGTGTGGACGAAGGGCGGGGCAGCATCCGGAAGGGGAAAGGCTTCGGGCAACGCACTGCGCCGGACGGCGCCGGGGCCTCCGCGCGAGCGGCTCGTCCAGTAGGTGTGCACCCATTGCACTGCCACGTCCACCACTTCATGATCACATGGTCGGGCGAGGCGCGCCGACTCGTTTTCCGCGGTTCTGGGTGGGCAGGCGGGACGGTTTGCGTCGCAACCTTGGCCGTTCAACTCTGGGGCGGCTCGCCACGGTCTACTTGAGCGGGTCGTGGCCCCAGTTCATCAACGAGTAGCGCCAGGGGGTGTCGGTCACATCGCCCGAAGGCCGCTGCGCGAGATGGCGGTGAACGTAACCGACCACCTTGTTCATGTGCTCGTAGTCCTGACCCGTCAGATCCGACTTCTGCTTGCGGATCAGGTCGACGATCCTTCGGCCCGAGGCATGGCCGGTCGACTCGCCGCCCTCCTTCTGGCCGACCGACCTGGACTCCTCGGTCTCCAGCCAGTCCTCCAACTGCTTGGCGGTCATGTTCACCACATCGCCGAACTTCCTGGCCACCGCCCTCTCATCTTTGATCACTGCGAGTCCTTCTTCTTGCGCAGCGCGGACGGCTTGTGCACCGCCTTCTTGCCGCTCTTCCGGCTGCGCACCACGTACTGAGGCTCCTCGGGCGAGGCGGCCACCGTACGGCCCGCCTCCTCACGCCGGTCGGTGACCTTCTTCTCCACCTCGCCCTCGGCGGTGGAGCCGTGACTGCGCCAGGTGACCTCGTCCCCGGTCGACAGTCTCTTCTCGCTCTTCTTCGCCATGCGCCCGCCCTACCCTGCGCGAACACAGGCCAGTCACCATACGAAACCAAGAAATAGCAAGTCATAACAGCCCAAGAGTCTGTTCATGGCGTTGACCGGGCGACTGCCTCGGCCATCTCCACCAGATGCGCGGTCGTTTGGACGGCGTCGGCCAGATCCGGCCTGATCACCGCGCGCCAGATGGATTCCCCGCCCTTGGAGGGCGTGGCGCGGTGGCGATTCACTAGCCCGGCTAGGTGTGGGATCGGGTGGTCGCCGCGTTCCATCAGGACCCGAGCGTCACTGGGGACCCGCGCGGTCCGCAGGGGCCACGCATAGCAGTCCACCCACAACGGCAGGTTCTCCGCCTCAAAACAGATTCCCGCACAGGTTCCACCGGACGGACCGTTGACGGGGCGGCGGAAGGTGAACAGCACACGCTCACCCAGACCGAGGAGCAACCCGGCCTGCCAACGACCAACGATCTCCGGGGCATCGCCACAGACGGCCGTGATACCGGCCAGGACGTGGTCACCGGCGGCCGCGTCGCCGCTGAGGCGTCTCCGGGCGGCGACTCCTCGCAGAGCCGGTGGGGGCAGGATCTGGCTGCTGCAGCTCGCGAGGGCGCGTTGGCAGTGTGGTCCGGCGGTGCGGGGGAGCGGGTGGCGCCATATGGAGCCGGGACGCGCGCACTCGGGGGTGCCGACGCGGTGTGACCGAGTCCGACCGCCACGCCCCTTCGCCGACCGCGAGCGCCGTCTTGCGCGCATCGTCGCCTTTGTGCATGCTCATCATGCCGCGAGCGCTTGCTTGGCCGCGACGCTGCCTACCGACACCGCCGCATGAGGGGTGAGAGCGGTGAACGACGGTCCATCGAGCGAACTGCCCGACTATCGGATCAATGACCCCAAGCTGGGCGAACTCCCGGCTGCGCAGTTGCGGAAGCTGCAGAGCGAGCGACTGGTCGCCATGGTCGGCCACGTCTACCGGCGGGCTCCGTTCTGGCGGCGGAAACTGGACGCCACCGGGGTCGGCCCCAGTGACATCACCGGCATCCAGGACATCAGGCGGCTTCCCACCTGTGACAAGAACGAGCTGCTCGCCGAGCAGGAGGCCGACCCCCCGTTCGGCGGCTACACCTGCACGCCCGCCGCCCACTGGGTGCGGTACTTCACCACCTCCGGGACCACCGGCCGGCCGCTGCGCCGCGTCTTCTCGAGCCGCGACTGGCGCCAGGTTCTCGACTGGGCCGCGCGCAAGCCCGCGCTCGTGCATGCAGGGGAGAGGGTCCTGTTGACCACACCGGTGGACGGGCTGATGGGCGCGACCATCATCACCGAGGCCGTCCAAGCCCAGGGCGGGCTGGTCGTCCAGGCCGGGACCAGAACCGACCTGCACAAGGTCGAGGCGATCGCCGAACTGCGGCCGGTGATGGTCACAGGCTCGCCGTCCTACCTGCTGCACCTCGGGCAGGTCGCCGCGGACGCCGGGATCGACCTCCGCGCATGCGGTGTCCGCGTCATCTGGGCCTTCGGCGAACCCGGCTGCGCGGTGGAGGCCACCAACCGTGCGCTGCGCGAACAGTTCGGCGCGCGGACGCTTCTCGACGGGCTCGGCATGACCGAACTTCTGCCCCTGGGAGGCAACTGCCCCCATTCAACCGACCAGCATCTGAACGACGACTGCTTCTTCACCGAGTGCCTGCACCCCGACCGCGACGAGCCGGTGCCTCCCGGTGAACTCGGCGAACTGACCTACACCAACCTGATCAGCGACACCCATCCGCTGCTGCGCTACCGCAGCGGGGACCTGGGCGTCCTGTCCGACGGCTCGCCCTGCGCCTGCGGCTCCACGCACACGCGCATCGTCGGTTCGGTTCAGGGCCGCACCGACGACATGATCTGGTACCGCGGCGCCAACATCTTCCCCTCGGCCGTGGAAGCCGTCGTCCGCTCCCTTCCCGGGCTCGGCACCGAGTACCGGCTGCTGCGTTCGGAGGGATCGTCGACGTTGACGATCCAGGTGGAAGCGGCCGACCCCATCGACGCCGCCGCGCGCGCCGCCCTGGCCGAGACCACCAGCGAGGCGTTGCAGAACGGCGTCCGCGAACGCATCCCCGTGCAGGTTCTCGCCCCCGGCGAACTGCCCCGCGCCGACGGCCTCCACAAGACGCGCCGTGTCGTCGACGCTTCCCCCTGACCACGACCGAGCCGACACCCCGTCGGACGCTTCCATTGGTGTTCCACCGGTCCCGGTCGCCAGCGGGAGATCGCCTCAAGCGCCATCTGCCGATGGCAGGCAGGCTCATTTGTGGTCGGCCGCGTTGTTGAGGTCGTTTCGGCGTCAGCGGCTCAGCGTGGTCTCCCGCTCCACGCGTGACAGCTTTTCGGGGTTGCGGACGAAGTAGAGCCCGGTGATGAGGCCGTCCTCGACCCGCACCGCCACGACGCCGTCGATCTCTCCGTCGAGCCGCAGGATGAGTCCCGGGCAGCCGTTGACCTGGACCGGCTCGACGGACGCCTCGGCGTCGACCGAACTCAGACCGGCGGCCAGCAGGCGAGCCACCTTGTCGGCCCCCACGATGGGCCGCGGCACGGCCCGCTTGAGTCCGCCGCCGTCGCTGAGGGCGACGACGTCCGGCGCGAGGATGTCCACCAGGTTCTGCAGGTCGCCGGTTTCGACCGCCCGTTGGAAGGCTTGGAGCGCGGCTCGGGTCTCGGCCGGTGAGACGACGTCGCGCGGTCGGCGCGCGGCGACGTGCGCCCGGGCGCGATGGGCGATCTGGCGGACGGCGGCGGGGCTCTTGTCGACGGCTTCGGCGATCTCGTCGTACCCGAGGGCGAACACCTCGCGCAGCACGAACACCGCCCGCTCGGTCGGTCCGAGCGTCTCCAGCACCAGCAGCATCGCCATCGAGACGCTGTCGGCGAGCGCGACGTCCTCGGCCACGTCCGGCGCGGTCAGCAGCGGTTCGGGCAACCAGGGGCCGACGTACGACTCCTTGCGCCGGCCGAGCGTACGCAGCCGGCTCAGCGCCTGCCGGGTGGCGATCCGCACCAGGTACGCACGCTGATCCCGCACCGACTCCAGGTCGACGCCCACCCACCGCAACCAGGTCTCCTGCAGGACGTCCTCGGCGTCGGCCGCCGAGCCGAGCATCTCGTAGGCGACCGTGAACAGCAGATTGCGGTGCGCCACGAACACCTCGGTGGCCGGGTCCATGCGGCCGCCATCGGCGAGCGGCTCGGCCGTGCCCCTCGTCGGCTCGCTGTGCTCGCTCATCGCCGGCTCCCGCCTGTTCCTTCTCGACCATGCCACACGCACAAGACACCGGTTCACTCGGCTTTGTGACAACCGCGAGCGGTGGCGCGCGTCACAGGGCCGCGCCGTCACAGGGATCGGGCCGTCGGCATCTCATGCGTGATCAGTCACCCATCCGGAGGCACTCGTGAACCTCACCCTGTGGATCGCTGCCGGACTGCTGGCCGCGGTCGCCCTGGTCGGCGGCACCAGCAAGACGTTCATCCCCAAGGAGAAGCTGGCCGCGCAGCATGGCGGCGAGTGGACCGGACACGCCGGCGTCGGCTTCGTCACGACCCTCGGGATCCTTGAACTCCTGGCTGCGGCGGGCTTGATCCTGCCCGCCGTGCTCGACATCGCACCGGTCATGGTGCCGGTGACCGCCGTCTGCTGGGTCCTGCTCATGATCGGCGCGATGATCACCCATGGCCGTCTTGGTCAGTTCAACCTCGTGATGCTGAACTCGGTCTACCTCGCGATCGCCGGCTTCGTCGCGTGGGGCCGCTTCGCTCTTGAGCCTTTCACCAGCTGACGGAGGGATGCGGCCTGCCTGTGCCGGCTGCTCACGTGGAGAACTCGACGGAGATCGGCTGCCGGGTCCGTGCCCGGTGGTCGCTACAGCGCCGCCAACCGCCTCGAAACAGATCCGTGGGCGCCCGGCTTCCAGAGAGCAGAATCCGGGCGCCACGGGCCGATGGCCGGATGCCGGCCCCAACGGGTGAGTCGGTCGGCGGCGCGTTGACGTGCCGTCCCGCTCGGCCGTGGGGCGTGCTTCATCAGCGTGGTGGTGGCTGCGGTCCGGAGGGGTCCGGGAGCGCGTGACCGGTGCGGTGCGCGTGGGTGTTGCGGCCGTGTTCGGTGGGGAACGCCAGATCGCAGGTGCAGATCCAGACCTCGGCGATGTCCTCGCCGAAGTCCCAGGTGATGTCCTGGGGCTTGCAGCCGTGGCGGTTCCGGGCGTGGTTGCTGCGGCTGCGCAGTGCGATCTCCGACTGGCAGTGGCCGCAGCGCACCGCGACGTTGGGGAAGGTCCGCGCGGAAGCCTGTCCCGTGTCCTCGGTCTCGGGCGAGGCGCCGGCCGATCGGTCCAGGGCGCGCTGTGCGGCGGCGCGGGTGCTGATCAGTTCGCGCAGCGGGTCCAGCAGTCCCTGGTCGCAGCGCGGACACAGGTCGAGTCGGGCCTGGTCGGTGCCGATGCTCACCTCGATGGTGAGCGAGGTCTCGGTCTTGGTCTGGTCGGCCTGGTAGCAGCGGTCGCAGTAGGTTGCGATCACGACCTCTTGCATCACGCGCCGCCGATGCGCTTGAGCGATTCCATCCGGATGGTGGCGAGGCCGCGCTGCCCGATCCGTCCGATGCCACCGGACTGGTAGCCCTCGGGATAGGCGTAGCGGTTGCCGACGATGGTGCCGCTGGTGGTCATGACGCGGGTGCGGGTGGTGCCGCACGTGGTGCATTCCACCGTCCAGTGGATGCGCCCGCCGGTGCGCTGCACCGCGGAAGTGCTCGGGTCCCAGGAATGCGCCCAGGTGCGGCACATCAGGTAGTCGTTGGTCAGTCCCTCGGCGAACCGGGTGACGTCGTCCAGCTTGGCCATGTGCGGTCGCGCAGCCATGATTTGGATCCTTTCGCTGTCCACTCTGCCCCATATTCCCAGATGAAGATCATGCATCATCATCGAGTAGGCGCCGTAGCCGTCAACAGGGTCCTCGGACGCCGCAGGGGAGGGGTGCCGGGCGGTGTCCGGAGGCGCCTTCGGTCGACGGCGATACCCGCTCGGCGTCTCGATCGGAGCGCGGCGAATGGGCACTTCGACATCGTACGGAGACCTCGGTCCAGAAAGGGACCACTGATTCGGCGAATGTGGAATCAGAGATGTCAAGCCGTTGGCTGCTTACTCCATCCGTCCAGAGGGCACGGACGCCCAGCCGATCTGGTGGCGATGAGGCCGTGATCGGGTGGACATTGAGATCAACCCCTGTGCCCATGAGAGCGGCGAACGGGCGAGGTGACGGCGGTGACGGAGATCAGCGCTTGCTTTGTGAGAAGAGTTCCTGGGCCTTGGTCTCGAGGCCCTTCTTGACGATTCCGGTGGCGTCGGGGTCGCAGTGGACGTCCAGGACGACGGGCCGGTCGGCGGTCAGGGCGCGGTCCCCGGCGGGGTAGGCCACGTCGGGCAGGGTCTGGGATTCCTCGAACTTGGGTGCGCCGCTCATGGCGCGCAGTTCCCAGGTGACCTGGTTGAGGTCGTTGTCGTGCAGGACGGCGATGAAGGCGATGGCGGGGCGGTCGGGGTGGGCGAACCTGGCGCCGATGGCGTAGGGGACGCCAAGATCGCCTGGTGGCCGATGCGGCCGGTCAAGGAATGGGCAAGGGCTCGTGTTGAAGGCGCATGCCTCCGAACGCGGTCCGTGGATGGCCGTAGCGTCCGCAGGCATGACTGGTCGGAGATGCTGGAAGGTCATCGTTGCGGTGGCCGGAGCGGTCGTCGTGGCGGTCGTCCCCGCGGCCTGGCCCGCGGTCGGCGGTGCCGCGTCCGGAAGCGGCGGGCACGGTCCCGGACGCTGGACGCTGGTGGCCCACGAGGGCTTCGACCGGCCGCTGAAGGTCGACCGGACTCCGTGGCGCCTGGACCCGCAAGGGCCGCGCAGCCCGTGGCACGTCGACGCGTTCGACGACGACGGCGAGGCCTGGCGGAAGATCAGCGGATCCCTGTTCGAGCGGCGGCTCGCCACCCTGAACGTGTTCCGCAAGCGGGTCGCGTTCGGCCGCCAGGGGTGGCTGACCGCCGAGATCGCCGCCGTCGACAAGGACCGCGACGGGCGTCCCGACTCGCGGCCCGGGCTGTCGACCGCGTTCCTGCCGGACGGTCAGCGGGTCGCGCGGATCTCGGAGCCGAGCTGGGACGCCGGGGTGCTGATCAGGCCCACCCGCCCGCTGCCGCCGCGCTACCGCGTGGAGATGACGCTGCGGGGCATCGACTTCGGCGGTCAGCGGGGCGGCCGCTTCGACTACGGCGGCAAGCACAACGGCTACACCAAAGAGCCCTGCAAGACCCGCTACCCGTGGACGTTCCAGGGCGCGCTGCCGGGCAGGTCGCGCTGCGACTACCCCGACGTCACGCGGGAGAACGGGTTCTACTACCTCACGATCCTCGACTACGCGACCCCGGCGCCGCACGGCAACCCCGGCATCCACTACCGGCGCAAGGTCATCATGGACGGCTACTACAGCGACGACGACCGCTGGAAGAACGCCGGGACCTGCGACCCGAGGACCCGCCGGATCTACCGCACCTTCGACGGCACCTTCAACGGCGTCAACGCGCTGTTCGCGCGCGGCGACAGGTTCCGCGAGGCCGCCAACAACAACGTCAGCAACGAGTACTACATCAAGACCGCCTGCGGGAACGTCTCCATGGACGAGCCGTACGGCCCGGGCCGCCGCTTCCACGGGCACCTCGCCAGCGCCGAGCTGCGGCCGGAACTGCTGCCGAAGGCCGCCTACCGGTTCGCCGTGGAGCGCGACCGCACCGGGTACACGCTCGAGATGAGCGGACCGTTCCGGCACATCGGGCAGACGACGCTGCGCGTCCACCACAGGTTCGTCGAGGACGGGCGCCCGATCTGGCACTACAACCAGACCCCCGGCGAGTACGACGGCCGTTTCGACCGCAGGCTCGCCCACCGGGGCCCCGCCGGGACGTACACCACCGAGCACTCCTGGCCCAGGGGCTCGGCCTACCCCGACTCCTTCATCATCGGCGACCCGCACCTGAACTACTACGAGGGGTCGGCGCACGTCGACGACATCCGCCTGTACGTCCCGCAGAACGACAGGTGAGGCTCCTCGGCCACGGTGCGGTCCGACGGGCGGCCGGGTCCGGCGGCCCGGCGGCGGATCGTCCGCGTCCGGCCCGTTCGCCGGGCGTACAGAGCAGGGCCGGGTCGCTGGTAAATTGATGCGCGAAAGTCATGACCGTGGACAGGGAGACCAGACGTGGCAGGTGACGACGACATCTCCGGGTGATACCGGAGTGATCGGCCACCGGCGGGCGCCGAGGAGCGCCGCCGCGGTGGCCATGCCGTCGTTTCACTGACCCACGCCCACGGCGGAGCCGTCGCTTCTACGCGCGCCCGCATCACCTCCGAGGTCTTTCGAATGTCCGACGCTTCCATCGTCTGCTCCAACCTGTCCTTCTCCTGGCCCGACGAGACTCCGGTCTTCCAGGACCTGTCCTTCACCGTGGGCGGCGGCCGCACGGGCCTCGTCGCGCCGAACGGCGCCGGCAAGAGCACCCTGCTCAAGCTGATCGCGGGACGGCTGAAGCCCGCCCGCGGGAGCGTGTCCGTGAGCGGGCCGGTCGGCTACCTCCCGCAGACCCTTCCCCTCACCGGGGACATGACCGCGGCCGAGGTCCTGGGCATCGCTCCGGTGATCGAGGCGCTGGACGCGGTCGAGTCCGGGGACGTGAGCGAGGAGCACTTCACCGTCATCGGCGACGACTGGGACATCGAGGAGCGGACCCGCGCCCAGCTGGACCGTCTGGGCCTCGCCGAGGTCGGTCTCTCCCGGAGCCTGCACACCCTCAGCGGCGGCCAGATCGTGTCCCTCGGCCTGGCGGCCGAGCTGCTGAAGCGGCCCGACGTCCTGCTGCTCGACGAACCGACCAACAACCTGGACCTGGACGCGCGCCGCCGGCTCTACGGCGTGCTGGAGGACTGGAACGGCTGCCTGCTGCTGGTCAGCCACGACCGGGCGCTGCTCGACCGCATGGACCGCATCGCCGAGCTCGACCGCGGCGAGATGCGCTTCTACGGCGGCGACTTCACCTCCTACGAGGAGGCGGTGCGCGCCGAGCGGGAGGTCGCCGAGAAGAACGTCCGCAACGCCGAGCAGGAGCTGAAGCGGGAGCGGCGCGAGATGCAGCAGGCCCGCGAGCGGGCCGAACGGCGGGCGAGCAACGCGGCGCGCAACCTCAAGAACGCGGGGTTGCCGAAGATCTTCGCCGGGAACATGAAGCGGGGCGCCCAGGAGGCGGCGGGCAAGGCGAGCCAGACCCACGCCGCCCGGGTCGGGCAGGCCAAGTCCCGCCTCGACGAGGCCGGCCGTGCCCTGCGCGAGGAGCAGAGCATCGTGCTGGACCTGCCGGACACCGACGTCCCCGCCGGGCGGACGGTGTTCCAGGGCGAGGGGCTGCAGGTCCGGTACGGCGACCGGGCCCTGTTCGCGGACGGCGGCGTCGACCTGACGATCCGCGGGCCCGAGCGCGTCGCGCTGACCGGCCCCAACGGGGCGGGCAAGTCCACGCTGCTGCGGCTGGTCGGCGGCGAGCTGGAAACGGACGGCGGGCAGGCCAGGCGGGGCGACGGGCGGGTCGCCTACCTGTCCCAGCGGCTGGACCTGCTCGACCTGGACCGCACCGTGGCCCAGAACTTCGCCGCGTTCGCGCCGGCCATGGCGGAGGCGGAGCGGATGAACATGCTCGCGCGTTTCCTGTTCCGCGGCTCCCGCGTCCACCTCCCGGTCGGGGTGCTGTCCGGCGGCGAGCGGTTGCGCGCCACCCTGGCCTGCGTCCTGTGCGCCGAACCGGCGCCGCACCTGCTCCTGCTGGACGAGCCCACCAACAACCTCGACCTCGTCAGCGTCGGCCAGCTGGAGGGCGCGCTGAACTCCTACCGGGGCGCGTTCGTCGTGGTCAGCCACGACGAGCGCTTCCTCACCGAGATCAGCGTGGGCCGGTGGCTGCGGCTGGACGAGGGACGCCTTCTGGAGACCGGCGCCCCGGATCTCTGAGCCGCCGGCGCGGCCGCCCGCCACCCGGTTGAATGAGGTGAACGAGGAGACCGGCGGACGGCGGCGGGATACGGAGGACGGTCACGTTGATGAGCAGACTGGCGGCTTCGGCCGGTGGCGCCGTGCTGGTCATGGGCGCCTTGCAGGGGACGGCCGCCGCGACGCCGGGTTCCGGCGTCACGGGGACGATCGTCGCGCAGCGCACGGTGGGCGGCACCGACTACGTCCTGCGCGAGGTGGTGATCGCCCCCGGAGGCACCACCGGCTGGCACTTCCACGACGGACCGCTGCGCGGGGTGGTGAAGCGGGGCACGCTGACCCACAACGCCGCCGACTGCTCGGTGGACGGGATCTACCGGCACGGGGACGTCATCGTGGAGCTCGCGGGGGCCGGCTACGTGCACGTCGGCCGCAACCTGGGCTCCACGCCCGTCGTCCTGACCGTCCTCTACACCCTTCCGCACGGAAGCCCGCTGTCCCGGGACGCCCCTAACCCCGGCTGCGACTTCCAGTGACGCTCATCGGTCCATGGCCGGGATGACCGATTGGAGGAATCCGCGGACCGCGCCCACGATCTCCACCGAGTTCCGGTCGAAGAGCCACTGCGCCTGGAGGCCGTTGATGAGGGCGATGGTCATCGTCGCCAGCGTGGCGGGATCGAACGCCGAACGCAGCTCGCCGCGTTCGTCGAGCGCGGTGAACGCGCGCGTGTAGAAGAGGCGGAGGTTGCGGTACCGCTCGGTGTAGTAGCGGTGCGCGGGGTGCTCGGGGGAGGTCGCCTCGCCGGACAGGACGCAGTGCAGCTCCATGAGCCCGGGCTGCAGCTCGTTGTCGACCAGGACGGTGAGCATGCCCTGGAGCGCCTCGATGGGTTTCGCGCTCGGGTCGAGCGCACCGGTCAACTCGAGGATCCGGGCGCCGCGCTCGGCCCGAAGGTCCAGCAGCGCGGCGAGCAGGTCCTCCTTGCGCGCGAAGTGGTGCAGCAGCCCGGTGTGGCTGATTCCGGCGCGCTTGGCGATGTCCTTCATGGTGGCGCCGTGGAAGCCCGTCTCGCCGAAGGCGTCGACGCACGCCTCAAGGATCCGGCGCCGCACCGCCGCCGACTTGGCGTAGGGTCCGCGGCGCGTCGTCGTCGTCATGCGTTGGCTCTCCCGTCGCCCGCCCGGATCCGGGGACCGTGGTCCGGCTTTCATCGTAGCCGTGGACGGCCTCCCGCCCCGGCCCCCTGCGGACCGCCGCGGTGCGCACGACCTTGCCGAAGGCCGCCTCGGGACGAGCGGCGGCCAGCAGAATGGTCTCAGCCGAGCACGGGAGGGCGCATGGTGGGCGGGCTCACCGACCTGGGGGACAGGGCGCGGCAGGTCGCCGACGACCCTTGCCCTTTTTTGGCATCGAGTGCCATCATTGCGGGGGCCACTCGTTGAGCTGGCCTTTTCAAGGCCCTCGGCGCCGCCGGACAGGCAACCGGGCCGTGCCGTGGGGTCCACCACCGTGGAGGTAATGCAATGGGGCGTTTGGCGGGCAAGGTCGCCTTCATCACGGGCGCGGCGCGGGGGCAGGGCCGGGCGGAGGCCGTCCGGCTGGCCGCCGAGGGCGCGGACATCATCGCGATCGACATCGCCGCATCGCCCAGCTCCTACGTCCGGTACGAGCCCCCCACCGAGGCCGACCTGAACGAGACCGCCAAGCTGGTGGAGGAGCAGGGGCGGCGCGTCCTGACCCGCGAGGTCGACGTGCGCGACCTGGCGGGCCTGGAGTCGGTCGTCCGGGACGGCGTCGCGCAGTTCGGGCGGCTGGACGTGGTGGTGGCCAACGCGGGCATCGTGAACTACGGCCGGGCCTGGGAGCTGACCGAGGAGCAGTGGCAGGACCTGATCGACGTCAACCTGACCGGCGTCTGGAAGACGATCAAGGCGAGCGTGCCCGCGCTCATCGAGCAGGGCCAGGGCGGCTCGGTCATCATCACCAGCTCGGTCGCGGGCCTGAAGGGGCTGCCCTTCCTGGCCCACTACGCCAGCTCCAAGCACGGCGTCGTCGGCCTGGCCAGGAGTCTGGCCAACGAGCTGGCCGAGTACGACATCCGGGTCAACACCGTCCACCCGCACGGCGTCCGGACCGGCATGACCGACGGCTCGATGGGGATCTACATCGAGAAGTCCCCCAACCTGGGGCCCATCTACATGCCGTCGCTGCCGTACGAGATGGTCGAGGCGGAGGACGTCGCCAACCTGGTCGCCTTCCTGGCCTCCGACGAGGGCAAGTACATCACCGGCGCCCAGCTGCCCGTCGACCTCGGCGCCCTCAACCGCTGAGCCGTCCCGTCCCCGGCGACCGCCCGCGCCCCGCGCCTCGGCGGCCGGTCCTCACGGACCTGCCGGCGGGGGAGGGGCGGGGCGTCGAGGATGACCCCGTCCCGGTCTCACACGGTGGCCTCGAGACCGCCGTCGATGACCAGGGAGGTTCCGGTGGCGTAGGACGAGGCGGGCGAGGCCAGGAAGAGCAGCGCGCTGTCGAGCTCCTCCTGGTTCCCGAACCGTCCGAGGATGCTCTTGTCGGCGACCATGGCGCGCAGCGCGTCGGCTCTCTCGCCGTTGGTGATCTCGCTGTCGAAGTAGCCGGGGCACAGCGCGTTCACCCGGATGCCGCGCCGCTTCGACCACTGCTGGGCCAGGTCGCGGGTGAGGCCGATGACCCCGGCCTTGCTGGCGGCGTACGCCGCCTGGGGGTAGCTGGAGGCGACCCGGCCGTGAACGCTGGCGATGTTGACGATGGCCGAGCCCTCCGGCATGTGCGGGGCGCAGGCGCGGGCCATCCAGTAGACGCCGTTGAGGTTGACGTCCACGGTCTGGCGGAAGACGTCCGGGTCTTCGCGGAGCGCGCTCCGGGCATGGCCCACGCCCGCGTTGTTGACCAGCACGTCGATGCGGCCGAACGCGTCGACGGCGGCCTCGGCGAGCGACTGGCAGTCCTCGAAGGAGGCGACATCGGTTCGCCGGGTCAGCACCGTCGCGCCCCGCTCGCGCAGTTCGTCGGCGAGCGCGTCGAGACGGTCCACGCGCCGTGCGGCCAGGACCAGGGTGGCGCCGACGGCGGCGGTGGCACGGGCGAAGCCGGTGCCGAGCCCGGAGCTGGCACCGGTGATGACGACGACCTTGTCGTCGAGGCGGAAGCGGTCGAGGGGGTTCACGTTCGTCACCGGGGTCATCCGACGTAGGGCGGGGTCTTGCCGAGTTCGGCGCGGGCGAGGGAGCGGCGGTGGACGGCGTCGGGTCCGTCGACGATGCGCAGGACGCGGGCCCAGGCGTAGAAGTAGGCCAGCGGCGTGTCGTCGGAGACCCCGGCGCCGCCGAAGACCTCGATCGCACGGTCGATGACGGCGGTGGCCACGGCGGGCGCGGCGACCTTGATCGCGGCGATCTGGGACCGGGCGGCCTTGCTCCCGTGCTGGTCGATCATCCAGGCGGCGTGGTAGACGAGCAGCCGGGCCTGGTCGATCTCGATGCGCGACTGGGCGATCAGGTCCAGGACGTTGGCGTGCTCGGCCAGCGGCTTGCCGAACGCGACGCGCTTCTGGGCGCGGTCCACCATGAGGGCGAGGGCCCGCTCGGCCATCCCGAGGGCGCGCATGGCGTGGTGGATGCGGCCGGGGCCGAGGCGCGCCTGGGCGATGCGGAACCCGTCGCCCTCCTCGGCGAGCAGATTGGCGGCCGGCACGCGGACGTCGCGGAAGACGAGCTCGGAATGGCCGTGCTGGTCCTGGTAGCCGAAGATCGGGAGATGGCGCTCGATCGTCAGGCCCGGGGTGCCGCGTGGTACGAGGACCATCGACTGCTGGCGGTGGGTCGCCGCGTCCGGGTCGCTCTTGCCCATGACGATGAAGATCTGGCAGCGCTCGTCGGCGACGCCGGTGATCCACCACTTGCGGCCGTTGATGACGTACTCGTCGCCGTCCCGCCGGATCTCGGTGGTGATGTTGGTGGCGTCGGAGGACGCCACGTCGGGCTCGGTCATGGCGAAGGCGGACCGGATGGTGCCGTCGAGCAGCGGTTCGAGCCACCGCCGGCGCTGCTCGGGCGTGGCGAACAGGTCGAGCGTCTCCATGTTGCCGGTGTCGGGCGCCTGGCAGTTGAGGGCCTCCGGTGCGATCACCGGCGACCAGCCGGAGATCTCCGCGACGGCGGCGTACTCCACGTTGGACAGGCCCGACAGCTTGGGGAGGAACAGGTTCCACAGCCCGCGGCGGCGGGCCTCCGCCTTGAGTTCTTCCATGACCGGCGGGTAGGCGTGCTCGCCGTGCTCGCGCAGGTGCGCCGCCCAGACCGGTTCGGCCGGGAACACGTGGCCGCGCATGAAGTCCCACATGGCGTCGCAGGTCTCGCGGGCCTTCGGGGAAGGGGAGAAGTCCATCGTGTGCTCCTGGGTGATGTGCGGGGGCTCAGCCGCCGATGAAGGTGAGCCCGTCGCGAGCCAGCTGGAGGATCTCGTCGTCGAGGTCGCCGAAGTCCTGGCCGCCCATCGCCCCGGCGGCGGAACGCGCCGCGATGCCCTGGGCGATGATGGCGAACTTGTAGTGGGCGAACGCCTGGTAGTAGCCCATGTCGGAGAGGTCGGCCCCGGACGCGGCGGCGTACCTGCGCAGCATCGCGTCCCGGCCGGGGAACCCGGGCAGGTGGGTGACACCGGGGATCAGGCTGATCTGTCTCTCGCCTTCCTCACGCCAGAAGAGCATCAGCAGGCCCACGTCGGTGAGGGGGTCTCCCAGGGTGGACAGCTCCCAGTCCAGGACGGCCTTGATCTCGCCCGGATCCGCCAGGGAGAAGACCAGGTTGTCGATGCGGTAGTCGCCGTGGACGATCGTGCACCGCTCCTGGCCCGGCACGGCGGCGGCGAGCCGACGCCCGAGTTCCTCGAGTTCCGCGACGGGATGCGTCTTGCTGGCCTCCCACTGGCCGGTCCAGCGGCGCACCTGGCGCGCCATGAAGCCCTCCGGGCGGCCGTAGTCGGCGAGACCGGCGGCGGTGTAGTCCACGGCGTGCAGGGCGGCGAGCGTGTCGGCGAACGCGAAGGCCATCGCCTCGCGCTCCCGCGGGGTCCGCGCGTAGGACGCGGGGAGCCGGCCGCGGACGACGTGGCCGTCGACCTTCCGCATGACGTAGCAGCCGATCCCCAGCAGCCCTCCCTCGTCGTAGAGGACGATCTCGGGCACGGGGACGCCGCTTCCGGACAGGCTGCGCTGGACGCGCGCCTCGCGCCCCATGTCGTGCGCCCTGGGCAGCAGCTTCCCGCTGGGCGGCCGGCGCAGGATGAGCTCACCGGCCGCGCTGCGCAGCAGGTAGGTCAGGTTCGACTTGCCGCCGCTGATCAGCTCGGCCGTCGCCGCCCGCCATGCGTCGCCGCCGGTGGCCTCCGCCAGGGCGGGACCGAGCCGGTCCAGGCGGACGAGGTCATGCGTGGTCACGTACGCGCTCCCGACACTAAACAACTACCGAGTGAACGTACGGTCTGCACTAGTGCGCAGTCAAGCGGCTATGGTGTTCGCTGTGACCGAACAGTTGCCGGTGGGGGCCGCCGTCCGGAGAGCGCGCGAGGCCCAGGGGCTCTCCCTGCGGGCGCTCGCGTCCCGGGTGGGGGTCAGTCCGGCCACGATGAGCGCGATCGAGCACGGCCGCACGCCGCTCACCGTGACCCGGCTCCAGCGGATCGCCGAGCTGCTCGACGTGCCCGCGGCGACCCTGCTGCGCGGGGAGACCCCCGCGAGCACCCGCGCCGCCGACGAACCCGGTGACTGGCGGCACTACGACGAACTCGCCCTCGGCCCCATCCTCGAAGCCGCCCTCCGCCTGTTCGTCCGCACCGGTTTCCACGCCACGAGCATGCGGGAGATCGCGGCCGAGTCCGGCGTGAGCGTCGCCGGCATCTACCACCACCACGCCGCCAAGCAGGAGATCCTGGTGAGGCTGCTCGAGGCCACCATGGCCGAGATCGGCTGGAGGGTGCGCGCCGCGCGCGACGACGGCGGCACCCCGCGGGACGCGTTCGCGAAGATGGTCGAGTCGCTCGCGCTCTTCCACGCGCTGCGCGGCGACCTCGCCTTCCTCGGCGCCACCGAGATGCGCGGCATCACCGGGCCCGACCTGGTCCGGATCACCGCCATGCGCGACGAGGTCCAGCACCTCCTCGACGCCCAGGCGGCCCGCGCCTTCCCCGGCGCCGAGATCCGCACGGCGTGCAGGGCGATCGCCACCATGTGCACGTCCCTGCCGTCGTGGTTCCGCCTCGACGGGCCCATGAGCGCCGAACAGGTGGCGAAGGAGTACGCGCGCTACGCCCTGGCGATGCTGCACCGGGACCCCGCGAGATGATCTTGCATCTATCGATCTGTATCGTCCTGCCTTACTGTGGGCGGGATCGAGCCCACGCTCCGCGCTCTCTTCAAGCCCTCGGGAGAAGACGTGTCCAGGCAACCGGAGAACAGGAAGCCGGCGACCAGCGTGGACGTCGCGCGTCTCGCCGGAGTCTCCAGGGCCACGGTGAGCCACGTCCTCAACGGCCAGACCGAGAAGTTCAACGCCGACACCGTCGAGCGCGTGCGCAGTGCCGCGGCCGAATTGGGCTACGTCCGCTCGACCGCGGGCCGCGCCCTGGCCATGGGACGCAGCGACCTCGTCGTCGTGGTCGTGCCCTACACGACCTTCATCCGGCTCCAGGACGTCATCGAGGTCCTCTCCTCCGACATCGCTGAACTCGGCTTCAGCATGGTCGTCCACTTCAGCATGTCCCGGACGAAGGAGGAGACGCCGAACCGGCTGCTGCACCTGATCGAGACGCTGCGGCCCGCGGGCGTCGTGGACCTGGGTGGGGTGTCCCGGCGCGAACTCGACCTCATCGAGAAGACCGGCTGCGCCGTCCTGCCGCGCAAGCTGCACTTCGACGTCAACCACTGGATCGGCATCCTGCAGGCTCGGCATCTGCACTCCCGCGGCTACACCGAACTCGTCTACGCCTTCCTGTCCGACGTGCGCGACGACCCGTACGGGCGGAGCCGTTCAGCGGCCGTCACCGAGTTCTGCGAAGCCGAGGGGCTGACCGCACCGATCCACGTCCATGTGCCGATCGAGCCCGAAGGCGCCGAGGAAGCGCTCAAGACGGTCCTCGAACAGCGCGGACGGCCCGTGGGGATCGCCTGCTTCAACGACGAGGTGGCCGTCGCCGTCGTGTTCGCCGCCAAGAGGCTCGGCCTGAGTGTGCCGGGCGACGTCGCGGTGATCGGCGCCGAGGGCGCGGAGATCGGCCAGGCGGTCTCGCCCCGCGTGACGACCGTCAAAGGGGACGTCCCGGCGGCCGTGCGGCACATTCGCTACCTCCTCGCCCAGACCTTCGGCGGTCCCGCGCCCTCGGACGGCATCCCCCCGCAGGAAGACGCCTACTCGATCCTCCCCGGCGAGACCACGTAGCACAGCGGCGGTCACCTGCCGCGGAACCGCGGCGGTCTGTTCTCACGGAAGGCCGCGATGCCCTCATGCAGGTCGGCGGTCGTCATGGTGACCGGTTGCGCGACCGCCTCCCACTGGATCGCGGCCTCCAGCCCGGCGGCCGACTGCTCCAGCCCCGTCTTGGTCAACCGCAGCGCGATCGGGCCCGCCTCCGCGATCCGGGCGCCGACCTCAAGGGAGTGCGAGAGCGCGTCATCGGCGACCCCGGTCACCAGCCCCCAGTCCAACGCCTGTTCGGGCAGTACCTCCCGGCCGGTGTAGAGCATGTCCCGTGCCCGCGTGACCCCGATCGCCTCGGGCAGCAGCCAGGCCGCCCCCATCCCGCCATGGGTCCCGCGGTAGATGAACGGGGTGCTGAACTTCGCGCTGGGACCGGCGAACCGCAGATCGCATGCCAGTGTCAGGCAGACCCCCGCACCCACGGCAGGCCCGTTGACCGCGGCGATGACGGGGAAGGGGAGCGCGCGCGGCCGTAGCCAGCTCCGGTAGAACGGCAGCATCCGCTCCCGCAGCCGGTCGACGGTGACGTCCTCGGGCGAACCCTGGTCGAGCCAGGAGAGATCGGCCCCGGAGCAGAAGGAAGCGCCCTGACCGGTGACGATGAGCACGCGGGTATCCCGATCGCTCGCCACCTCGTCCAGCGCCCGGTCCCAGGCGCGGGTCATCTCCTCGGTCATGGCATTGCGGACACCCGGCCGGTTCAGGGTCACGAGACGGACACCCGGCCCGGGCTTGGTGAGCACCACCGCGTCGTCGGTGTCGTCCGCCATGCGCTGATCCCTTCTCTCATCCGGCCCGAAAGCCTACGGCAGCCGCAGGCGGAACCCAGGCGCCGACGCTGCCGCCCCGGCCGCCCAACGCGAGCGAGAAGCGCCACCAGAACGAACCTTACTTTGTCAAGGCGGCGGCCTGTGAGACGCGAATTGCGGACGATCTGCGGCTCGAAGGTGCCGGCGGCATCCCCAGGCACCTTGACCTCCACAGGACCGACGTCGGTCAGCCTGGTCTCGGCCCGCGATCCGTTGCGGCTGTTGCCGCTGCCCCGGCCCGTCGTGCTTTCGCAGCCGACATGGTCGGTGATCTCGCCCTCCAGGCGGGACTCCAGCACCCGCTTGGTCGGCTGCAGCCGTCCTCAACAGCGGTGGCCGCCGTTCATGAGACAACCCCGTGCCACCGCATCGTCCTCGGACGGCCTCACTCTCCGCTTTCACCGAAGGGCGACAACGCGTGCACGCCGGTCATGTCGTGGTCGCCGGCTCGTCGCTCGTTGGTGATCCTTTCGCGGCAAGGGTCAGGACGGCTGCGCCCGCCAGCACGATGAAGGTGACGGCAGCGAGCACGCCGACCACATGGACGCTGGAGACGAACGCGGCCTTCGCCGCTGACTCAAGGGCATCCCCGATACCGACGGGAAGGTTCGCCGCGGTTGACAGTGCTTCCTCGATGCCGCGCGAAGCGGCCGAGGCGTCGGCGCCGGTGATGCCGATGTCATCGAGGTCGGAGCCGAGGGAGACCCGGTACATGGCCGCGGCGGCGCTTCCCAGCGAGGCGATCCCCAGCGCGACTCCGAGTTCGCCGCTGGTCTCCATGATCGATGCCGCCGAGCCGGCCCGCTCCTCCGGCGCCGAGGACATCAGGACGTTGGCGCCCAGCGACATCGGGGCGGCGACCCCGAAGGAGGCGATGGCCATTCCGGCGATCACGAACCCGAACGTGTCGGCGTCGGCCTGGGTGAGCAGGGAGAATCCAAAGGCGGCCACCACCAGTCCGCCGGCGATGACGTACCGCTCGGGCATGAGCTTGGCGAGCGCCGGCGCCGCGGCGAAACCCACGACCATCACGACGTTCTGCGGAATGAGCCACAGAGCCACCTCGAGCGGGTCCAAGTCGTTGACCGATTGAAGGTAGATGGCGGAGACCAACGATGTGCCGGCCATCACGATGCCTCCGACCGCGGAGATGGCAAGGGCACCGCTGAAAGCGCGAATGCCGAACAGCGCAAGGTCCACGAGGGGATCGGTGAGTCTGCGCTGCCGGGCGACGAACGCCACGCCGAACCCGAGTCCGACGAACGTGGCCGCGATGGACGTCCACGAGGCACCATCGCGTGCCAGGTCCTTCACCCCCCATGCCACGGGGAGCAGGGCCCCCAGCGACAGCGCGACGCTCGGCAGGTCGATGCGCCCGGCGGACGGGTCCTTCGATTCCGGCAGCAGCACCGGCGCGGCGATCAGGAGAAGCACCATCACGGGAATGGCGATGAAGAACGCGACGCCCCACGAGAAGCGGTCGAGGATGATGCCGCCGACGATCGGTCCGATGAGCATGCCGATCATGAAGCAGGCGAACCAGGCGCCGATGGCCGAACTCATCTGGCGGGTTCCCGCGAACAGGTGGCGTATCGTCGCCAGCGTGGTGGGCATCAGTGTCGCGCCGGCGATCCCCAGCACGGCTCGCGCTCCGATGAGTACCTCTGGAGACTGGGCGAAGCCCGCGACCGCTGAGGCGGCACCGAAGGCCGTGGCACCGATGAGCATCAGGCGGCGTCGGCCGATGCGGTCGGCGAGGCCTCCCATGGTGACGAGGAAACCCGCCAGCACGAACGAGTAGATGTCGATGATCCACAGCTGCTCGATGCTCGATGCGCCGAGTTCACGACTCAGGGTCGGCAGCGCCAGGTAGAGGACGCTGACGTCGATGGACAGCAGGAGGGTCGGTAGCGCGAGAACGAGGAGCGCGAGCCACGCCTTGCCGGATGCGTCGTGGAGGTCTTCGTCCGTGCTCGTGGAAACCTCGCTCATGCCGCACCGCCGAACACGTCCGCGAGCCAGCCGGTCCATTCATCGGCGACGGTCTCCAGCGCCACGTCCTGGGCGCCGTACTGGTAGGCGCCGAGCACGACCGGCGCACCGAAGAAGTTGCGGCCGAAGAACCGGTAAAGGGCGTCACTGGTGCGCAGGCCGATGAAGTACTCGTTGTGGAAGTCGAGCACGGCCTCGACTTCGCCGATGGTCGGCAGCGCCGCGACGAGCGTCCCACCGGGCTCGGTGGTGTCATGGATGCCGAGCGCTGTACGAACGGGCTGAAGCCCTGCCGCGGTCGCGGACGTCGGAGGGGCGTGGACCTCGACGTGTCGGTACGGGCGTCCCTGGAAGTGCTTCAGGTATTCGGCGAGGGTGTGCATGTAGAACCCCGTGTGCTTGCGTGCACCGTCGTACTGGGTGTCCCAGTCGTCCTCGAACACGCCGCTGTGGACGTAGCGGATGTAACTGCCACCGTCACGCGCCTCGATCTGGAATTCGATCTGGTGGAACCAGTCGCCCGACTGTTCACGCGCGACGCACCGGTACGGCGGGTCCCAGACGATCGCGGTGTCCTTCATCGGTTCGGACGGCATGAGCCAGGCTTCGCTGTCGCGGGTTACGGCGAGCCAGACCTGCTCGGGGACGGCGGGCAACGGGCCCTCGTGTTCGATCCGGAACTTATCGGACATCTTTCTGCCTTCCTGTCGGTGGGAGTGCGCGGGCTCGACGCCGCTCAATCGCTCGCGGCAATCTCGCCGGCGGCCTGGGATCGGTCCTTGAGCTTGGGATGCAGCGCGATGACGACGCGATGACGCCGACCACCCGGCGCGGTCTCGTCGTGGTAGCGGCTCACCAGGCCGGCGGTGAAGTGGGCCAGTTCGGCCGCGAACTGCGCCCGGGCCTGGGGACTCGCGAACGTGATCTCGCTGTCGATGGCGAACGTGGCCAATCTCTGCTTCGCCTTGCCCGCACCGCGAATCAACTGTCCGACGTCGTGCACGAGCCGGGCGCCCAACGCGAGCATCCAGGTGGCCGAAGCATGGTCACGCAGGCGCTCAGAGTTCGGAGCGGCATCCCTCATCACCTCGGGCGAGATGACGTAGGCCGCGGCCGAGGCCTGGAAAAGGTGCTCGGTCATGTTGCCCTTCCGGCGCTCGGCGACCACCTGGGCGAGCCCGTGCTTCTCAAGCGCGCGCAGGTGATAGTTCACCTTCTGACGGGCCAGGCCGGTGCGTGCGGCGAGCATGGTCGCCGACGCGGGGCTCGCCAGCTCTGACAGCAGGCGCGCACGCAACGGGGCGAGGGCGACCTCGGCAACGACCGGGTCGGAGATGACATCGAGATCTTCCATGCATGCAAGGATGGCCACCGAAAATTTAATTTGTCAAGACAGTCTCAGATGTCTTGACGATTAGATTTTTCGGAGCCTAGTCTGCGCAGCACCACACCGCTGAAGGGATCCGTGATGCTCGCATGACCCGGCTGGACCATGTCGCCCTCAACGTCCTGGACGTTGAACAGGCACTCGACCCCTATCGCGGAACGCCGCCCCGGGCGCAGACGACATCAGCCGTGGCTCTCTGGAGGGGGCGAAGGCCGGCGCATGGGTCGATCACCTCTGCTTCGTCATCGACCCAGATGATCGGCGGCCATGGCTGGAGTCGCCGGACCTGGCCGTGCTGAACGGGCCGGTTGAGCAGTTCGGCGCTCGAGGCGTTGGAGTGTCGGTCTACGTCCACGATCCCAACGGAAACACCAGCGGGCTACGCACCTGCACCGACGCCACCACGTCGCCTGTTGAACCGAGGGAGGGGGCTTGAGCATGTCCAGGCTTCGGGTCGGAGTGGGAGCGGCGGTCTTGTTCGCCTGCGTGTCCACCATCGAAGCGTTCGCACGCCCCGCGTTCGATCTGGAGCGGCACGCCATCAGCATGCTGAGTCTCGGCGACCGCGGGTGGGTGATGGTCGCGACGTTCATCGTCTCTGGCCTGCTGGTGCTGGAGGTGGCGAACACCCTCCGGCGCTTCCGTCATCGGCGCTGGTCGGCCGCCCTCATCGGAGGGTTCGGTGCCGGACTCATCCTCGCCGGCATCTTCCCCGCTCCGCGAGGCCTCGGCTTTCCCTTGGGCACACCGCAAGATCTTGAGCCGGTCATGACGGCCTCGGCGACGATGCACTCGGTCGCGTTCATGGTCGCCTTCAGCTCACTCATCGTCGCCTGCTTCGTCTTCGGCGGCATCTTCTGGCGCGAGGAACGACAGGTCATCGCCGGCCAGTGCCTCGCGGCAGGAGTCGCCATTCCCGTCTTCATCGCGTTGGGCGCGAGCGAGAAGATCCCAACCGGTGTCGGCTTCTATATCGCCGCGATGCTGGCATGGCTGTGGTTCGCGGGCCTTGCCTGGAATCACGCGACTCACGGTTCCGGGCCGGCCGAACATGAGCCGATGACCTCGCCCACCACCTGACCACGAACACACGGGGGGCGGGAGTCGAGCGGCCGGCGGCCCGATTCCCGACCGTAAGCCGAGTACGGTTCACCGCTCGGGTATCGAGCACGCGATCTCAGCTGGGATTACACGACGTGGCGGTACTGGCTGACCATGCCCGCGACGACGGTTCGTCTGCGGATGGACCCTGGTCGGAGAGTGAAGCGCCCCGAGTTCAGTCGCGGCTCTGATGTGTCCCGGGGCGCTTCACTCCCCAACGCGTCGTTACCTGGTGCGCTCGAAGCCCCAAAAGTGCTTCCTATCGCGCTGGCAGGGCGAATCGTTGCGCCAGAGTGCATGCCGAGCTCTGCATGGTGGAAGCCTGGGGAGCCGGTTGCGGTCGGATGCCCGAGGCAACCTTGTCCTTGGCACGACCCCCGTAAGAGGGAAGCCGTTCGTCAGTGCACACGGGCACCGCACTCGGCCGAGTAGAGCACCGCACCCGTCCGGATCCGATCAAGTCCCATACCGATCAGACGGAGGACCCCCTCGCGGGTGTCCACGTCGAGTGGATACTCGGCGATGGCGTCGGCGCTCGCGGTGATCCTGTCGGCGACATGCACTTCGGCCGGGAAGTGGTCCCTGGGCACGATCCCGCCGGCGGTGCCGAAAGCCATGACGTCGTTTGCCTCGGAGAACAGCTCGCCCACCTGGAAGCGCCAATGCGCGCCGGCCTCGGCGAGCAGCCGCCGACCAGCCTGCCCACAGCCGGTCAGCAGGTCCCTGCGTTCACGTATGTGTTCCGCGATCGCACAGCAGACAGGGACCCGGGCGACCTCGGCGGTGTCGATCCGCGCGTACCCGGCGTGCGGGTCATAGCGCAGCCCCGACTCCAGTAGTTCGAGCGCGGCGGCCTTGGCCCGTGGGCCGGCATGCCCGACGATCTCCAGCAGCACGGGCGCGGCGACCGCTGCGGCGGGAAACACCGCAGCACTGTGACCGTGACACAGACCCCCGTTCTCCAGACGCCCGACCGCGGCCGTGACCTGGACCAAGGTCGTCGCCACGGCCAGCTTCCGCAACCCCGAGGCCGCTTCTTCGGGCTCGTACCAGCCCGCGGGCCCGGGAACCGCCGCCCAATCCACGGCGTGGACCGCACTCCATACCCCGGTATCCGACATCCCCGGATCCTGACACACAGGGCAGGCGCACTGATCAGATCATCGGGCTTCGGACCGTCTCAAGCCCCGACCATCAGCCAACCAAATGGTGGACTACCTGCGGCAGAGTCAGAGGTGCCACTCTGCTGCCTCTTCCGGGCCTTGGCCGCGTCTGGGTGTGACAGAGACCGGTCTGCGCTGTTCATAGCGCTGATGGTCGGTCGGCTACGCCGTCCCTGCACGGTGTCCGCTGGCGCTACCAAGTTGACCATCTGGTTGGTTATAGTGCCTAGGTGGACGTCACGATGGGAGCAAGGGGCGGTGCGTTCCGCCAGGTGCCGCAGATCCGCCGGTGGAGCCGCGCTCAACCGCGACCTGCTCGGAACCCCCGTTGACCGTCGAGCACGGCAGGCCGAGCGGTACCCCGACCATGCACGCCTGGACACCATGAGCGCCTGTCAGCAGGCGTCCGATTGCCGTCGGGTCATGCTCCTGGAACGCACCCCGGGAGCGCCCCTTGAAGGAGACCGATGATGGCCCTTTTGGCTGATACCGATCTGACCGAAGACGAGACGCTGCTGGCCGAAACGGTCCGCGGCTATTTCGCCGATTTCGTCGACAACGCCTATCTCAACGGACAGGAGGACACCGACGAGGGGTACGACCCCGGGCGCTGGAAGCAGCTGTGCGAGCTGGGCTGGACAGGGGTCAACCTCCCCACGCACGTGGGCGGCGGGGACGGCACGCTGGCTGAGGCGGGCATCGTGCTGCGCGAGTGCGGTCGGGCCGCCTTCGCCTCGCCGCTGCTGCGTTCCAGCATGGCCGCGAACGTCCTGCTCGGTGTCGATGCAGGCGGCCGCTTCGACGGAGTGCTCGCCCGCATCGCGCAGGGCACGCCGACGGCCCTGGTCGCGCCTCCGGACCGCACGGTCGCCGCCGCCGAGGTCGACGGCGGATACCAGATCGGTGGTGCCGCCACGGTCGTGGAGTGGCTGGCGCAGAGCGAACAGGTCGTCCTGCTGCTTCCGGTGGCGGATTCGGCGAACTGGTTGTGCGCCGTGGTCGCCCGCGCACTCCTGGACGCCCGCAGCATCGCGGTGCCGAGCATCGACAACGAACGCGTGACCCGCCTGGACCTGGACGGTTTCCATCTGGCATCCCAGGACGCCGAGTTCGTGGAAGTCCCCGCCGCCACGGCCCTCAGGGCGCTCGCCCGCGCCGACCTCCTGCGGGCCAGCTCGATGGTCGGTGGCTGCGAGGCGGTGCTGGAACGCACGGTCGCCTACGCGCTCGAGCGGGTTCAGTTCGGCCAGGCGATCGGCGCCTTCCAGGCAGTGCGCCACCATGCCGCGCGGATCGCGATCGCCACCGATGCGGCCCGATTGGCCTGCAACGAGGCGCTGGCCCGCGCGGATGCGGGGGAGGACGTGACCGCGACCGGGGCGGTGGCGCTATTCGCGGCGGGGCGCTCCTACGTCTCGGCCGTGCTCACCGCGGCGCAGGTGCACGGCGGGGTCGGCACCACCACCGAGCATGTGCTGCACCACCACTTCCGGCGCGCCAAGGCGATGCAGCTGCGCTCGGGGAAACGGGCCGAGCGGCTCCGGGAGATCCACCACGCCCTGGTGGTCCGGCACGAGGGCAGCCTCTGGTGACCGCACCGACCCTCCGGAGAACCGACCACCGGTGAGTCGCCGTCGTCACCGGCGGCGGCCGCGAGCTCGGGCGCGCGATCGCGCTCCGGCCGGCCGTCGACGGCACAGTGCCGGCCCGCTCCGGCAATCTGGCGGCGCCATCCGGATGCTGCGCGCCTTCGTGAACATCGACTTCATTGTGGTGCGCCATCATCACCGGCGAGACGATCGGCCTCGACGGCGGCGAAACGCTCTTACCGACCTGTGAGCAACCGCTGCTCGGGCCCTGGGCAGCCCTGACCCTGCACGCTCATCGCCCGAAGTGACGCGTTCGTTGGGTGCCGCCGACGTCGGAGGGGTGCCGGGCACCGAGGGCGCCGGGCCGGTCCAAGGTCACCTGGTGATGCCCACGTAACCATCTAGCCAGTTGGATAAAGGTGTCCGAAAACATGGGATGACATGGCCGTCTTTGCTGTCCATCGCCAGTTGACGATGAACTCTCGCTTGCCTACATTACCAACCAGATGGTTGATATCCCGAGATCGGAGAACGTGGATGAAGGACTGGCCGTACGACGTCTTCCCGACCGGCTGGTACCAGATCGGGTACTCGGCGGAGCTCGCTCCGGGCGAGGTGCGCCCGGTGAAGTACTTCGATCAGGACCTGGTGCTGTTCCGTACCGAGCAGGGCGAGGTGGCCCTGCTGGACGCCTATTGCGCCCACCTCGGCGCGCACCTGGGGTACGGCGGGAAGGTGAAGGGCGACTGCATCGAGTGCCCGTTCCACGGCTGGCTGTGGACGGCGCAGGGTGCGCTGTCGGAGATCCCCTACGCGCCGGGTGAGACGCGCCGCGTCGGCCTCGACCGGTGGGAGACCCGGGAGGTCGACGGGCTCATCATCGCCTGGTACGACGGCTTCGGCCGGGCGCCCTGGTGGGAGTGGCCCGGTATCCGCGAGTTCAAGGACGGTGCCGGCTGCTACCCGATCTACCCGCAGGGCGCCGACCACATCGGCGTCCGGAAGATCATTCCGCAGTCTCCGGTGGAGAACACTCCGGACTACTACCACTTCATGTGGGTGCACGGGTCCGGCCAGCCCGGCAAGCCGCTGCTGTGGGAGGAGGAGGGGCACTACCTGCGCACCCGCATCGGATTCGTGTTCGGCCACGGCAAGCAGTCGACCTGGCTGACCCCCGACGGCCCGGTCGCCGGCGAGATCGAGACCGAGGCATGGGGCCTGGGCCTGTCGAACGCCCGCTTCGTCCTCGACGGCTTCATCACCTCGCAGCTCACCGCCGCCACGCCGGTCGACCGGGAGCACTCACAGTTGTTCGACACCATCACCTGCACCCGTGAGCCGGGGAGCGACGACCCCGAACCCTCCGGCACCGCCGCCCGGATGCTGGAGTTCCAGAAGGGCCAGATCCGCCGCGACTTCGCGATCTGGGAGAACCAGCGCTACGTCGAGCACCCGCCCTTCGCCGGCGGCGAGGAGGAGCACTACGCCCGCTTCCGGCGCTGGTCGCGGCAGTTCTACGTGAACGCCCCCGAGTCTGAGCAGGTCTGACCGCCCGGGCAGGCGCAGATGCCGAGCAGTCTGGACGCCCCCCGACAATCGAAGATCGCGTGGCGGCCGGACGACGTCCTGCTCTACCGCCTGCCGAAGACGGCCTGAGCCGGCGGCCGGTTGCCCGTAGCAGGACGCACCGGTGCTGAGCGCCGGATCATCATCCGGTGACCGCGCGCCGCCCGCCGGGAACAGCGAGCCGGGACCCGCCGGCGGGTCCCGGCCCCGTGCCCGCCTCAGCGGCCGGGCGGCGGTGCACGCAGGCCGGGCCGACCGGAGAGTCAGCGCCCCTTGAACTGGGGCGCGCGCCTTTCCCGGAAGGCCGCGAACGCCTCGGTGGTGTCCTCGGCGCCCAGGTTGGTCGCGGCGGCGGCGGCCTCGCGGCCCAGCGCGTCGTCGAAGCCGGTCGTGAGCGACTGATTGAGAAGATCTTTGGTGAGGGCCAGCGCGATCGGCGGGCCGGCGGCCAGCCGCCGCGCCAGTTCTGTGACGGCCGCCTCGAGCTCGTCGGGCGCGACCACCTCGCCGGCCAGGCCCAGCGCCGCGGCCTGCTCGGCGTCGATGGTGTCGCCGAGAAGCGCGAGGCGCTTGGCCGTGTGCAGACCGACGAGCCGCGGCAGCAGCCAGGAACTGCCGAAGTCGGGGGACAGGCCCCGCTTGACGAAGATCTGGCTGAAGGTGGCGGTGGTCGAGGCGATGACGAAGTCGCAGCCGAGGGCCAGGCTCATCCCCGCACCCACCGCGGGGCCGTTCACCGCCGCCACGCACGGCTGCGGCATCCGGTGCAGGGCGCGGGCGGTCTCGTTGATCTGGCGCATCAGCACGATGGGCGGACTCTGCGGGCGGTCGGGCGGCAGCGCCGCCCCCGCGCAGAAAGCGGTGCCCTCTCCCGTGATGACGACCACGCGCTCGGACGGGCTCGCCGCGATCGCGGCCAGGACATCGCGCAGCTGGGCGAACTCGTCCGGGGTGAGGGCGTTGCGGCGCTCCGGCGCCGCGAGGGTGACGCGGGCGATGCCGTCCGCGCTCTCGAACTCGATGCTCATGCGCGCATCGTAGGATCCCGCCTGATGAGAATCAACCAGTCAGTTGACTAACTCTGCCCTTGTTGCACCAGGCGATGCGCCCAGCACAGGGCGAACCGCGAGGTTCGTCCGGCGGGACGGAATGCTATCTGGATAACTAACTAATCGGTTGGCTATAGTTGAGGTCAGGTGCACGGCCCCGCATGCTCGGTGCCGGTGTCCCCGTCAACGGACGGCTGCCGTGCGGGCGGCGGCCCGGAAGGACTGTGAATGAAGACGGCGATCGGACCGGAGCAACTGGAGTTCCTCGCGCGGCTGCGTGCCTACCTGGACGGCCTGGACCCCGCCTTGGTCGAGGCGACGCGGGTGGAGAACACCGAGGACCCCATGCAGCCGCGCGAGCACGGCCGGCGTTTCCTCAGGCGGCTCGGCGCCGACGGCTGGCTGGGCATCTCCTGGCCGCGCGAGTACGGCGGTCAGGGCCGCACCCCGATCGAGCAGTGGCTGTTCGCCGAAGAGCTCTACGATCGCAGGCTGCCCAACGGCCTGCTGACCCTCAACTCGATCGGCCCGACGCTGATGCTCATGGGCAGCGCCCGGCAGAAGGCCGAGCTGCTGCCGCGGATCCGGGCGGGTGAGCTGGAGTTCGCGATCGGCTACAGCGAACCGGACGCCGGCAGCGACCTGGCGGCGCTGCGCACCCGGGCCGTGCGCGACGGGGACCACTACCTGGTCAACGGCCAGAAGATCTGGACGACCGGCGCTTCGGTGGCCACCCACCTGTGGCTGGCGGTCCGGACCGGGGCGCAGGAGGACAGGCACCGGGGCGTCAGCCTGTTCATCATCCCGATGGACACCCCCGGGATCACCATCACGCCGATCATCACCCAGGGCGGGGAGCGCACCAACGCCGTCTTCCTGGACGACGTGCGCGTCCCCGCCGAGGCGATGGTCGGCACCGAGAACGGCGGCTGGAAGGCCGTCACGGCCGCGCTCAACTTCGAGCGGATGTTCTACCACAACGAGCCGCGCTGGGAGCTGCGGCAACTGGAGGAGTGGGCCGGCGGCGCCGGGCTGCTGGACGGCCGGACCCCCGAGGCCGGCACGCTGCAGGTCACCATGGGCGAGCACGCCGTCGACGTGGAGATCTGCCGGCTGTTCGCGCTGCGCGGGGCCCGGATGCTCGCCGCGGGCCAGGTGCCCTACGCCGAGGCCTCGATCAACAAGATCTGGTGGGGCGAGCTCCGGCAGCGGATCTGTGACACGGGCCTGGACCTCATCGGCGAGGAGGGCACGATCGCGACCGGGTCGCAGTACGCTCCGGCGCACGGGCACCTGGAACACGGGCTGCAGTCGTCCCCGGTGTGGCGTTTCGGCGGCGGCACCAACGAGATCCAGCTCGACATCATCGCCACCCAGGGCCTGGGGATGCCCCGCTGAGCCGGTGCACCCGAGCGGCGCCCCGGGCACCGGCTCGGGTGCGGCCCGGTCAGGTCTCCGGCAGCGCCAGGGCGTCGGACGGGATCGTCCACTGCTCGGTGTCCATGATCTGGCCCAGGTTCGCGGCGATGTCCTCCACGGTCGCGGCGGGGTTGCGGTAGCCGGCGGTCTGGACGATCAGGTTGCGCGCGTAGTGGCCCGCGGCGGCGTAGAAGATCTCGCCGGTCGCCGTGCACGACTCGTGGCACAGATAGCCGACGAGCTGCGCCACCCGGTCCGGTGACATCGCCGCGTGCAGGTCCTGCGGCAGTGCCGCAGAGGTCATGTCCGTCGCGGCTCCCGGCGAGACGATGTTCACCCGGATGTCCTTGCGCGCTCCCTCGATCGCCAGGGTGCGGCCCAGGCCGGCGAGTCCCGCCTTGGCGGAGGAGTAGTTGGCCTGGCCGAAGTTGCCGAACAGTCCGGCGACCGAGGTGGTCATGACGACCCGCCCGTACCGCCGCTCGGCCAGGTGCGGCCACGCCGCCTGGGTCAGGCGGAAGGAGCCGAGCAGGTGGACGTCCAGGACCGCCCGCAGGTCCTCTTCCGGCATCCTCGCGAAGGAACGGTCCCGGACGATCCCCGCGTTGTTCACGATGATGTCAACCCGGCCGTAGGTATCGAGGGCCGTCTGCACGGCGTCGGCGCCCGCGCCCGGTTCGGCGATGGAGGCGTTGCAGGGGGTCGCGGCCCCGCCCAGTTCGACGATCTCCTCGCACGTCGACTCGGCGGGGGTGCGCCCGTCCTCGGACGGGCGATCGACGTCGTTGACGACCACCGCGGCACCGCGGGCGGCGAGAAGCCGTGCGTACGCGCGGCCCAACCCCCCGCCCGCGCCCGTCACGATCGCCACCCGGTCGTCGTAGCGCAGACTCTCGGCCACCGAACCTCCTCAAAGCTGTGCTGCGAGCATCATAGCCAACCATTCGGTTGGTTTGGTAGCGTCGCGGTCATGCAGAATGCCGTGATCGTCGACGTGGTCCGCACGCCGCGGGGCAGGGGCAGGCCGGGCGGTGCGCTGTCCGGGATCCACCCTCAGGAGCTGCTCGCCGGGGTGCTGCGCGAGCTGGAGAAGCGCACCGGGCTCGACCCGGCCGAGGTCGAGGACGTCTTGACCGGGTGCGCCAACGCGGTCGGTGACCACGGGGACTGCGTCGCCCGCCTGTCGGTCCTGGCCGCCGGGTGGCCCGACCACGTACCCGGCCTGACCATGAACCGGTTCTGCGGCTCGGGCCAGCAGGCGATCAACACCGCGGCGATGATGATCGCCGCCGGGCAGGCGGACACCGTGGTGGCCTCCGGCGTCGAGATGATGTCGCGCTACCCGGCCGGCGGCCCGCTCACCCTGGACGGCGGCAACGCGCGGCTGCGCGCCAGGCACCCCCTGGTGCCGCAGGGCGTCTCCGCCGATCTGATCGCGACGCTCGACGGGATCGGCCGCTCGGACGTGGACGCCTACGCGCTGGAATCGCAGCGCCGCGCCGCCGCCGCGATCGAGGACGGCCGGTTCGGCGGGTCGATGGTTCCGGTCCTGGCCGATGACGGCTCGGTGATCCTGGACCGGGAGGAACTGCCGCGCGCCACCAGCATGGAGGCGCTTGCCGGGCTCCCAGCGTCCTTCGCCCAGTTGGGCGGTGCGGACCTGGAAGGTTACGACCGCACCTTCGACGAGATGTGCCGCACGGTCTACCCGCATGTGGCGCAGGTCCAGCACGTCCATCACGCCGGCAACTCCTCCGGGCTGGCCGACGGCGCGGCCGCCGTCCTGCTCGCCGACGAGCGGACCGCGCGCGAGCGCGGCTGGCGTCCTCGCGCCCGGGTGCTGGCCACCGCGAGCACCGGCGCGGAACCGGTCGCCATGCTCACCGCCCCCGCCCCGGCCGTGCTCAAGTGCGCCCGCAGGGCCGGGATGACCCTGGCCGACATCGACCTGTTCGAGGTCAACGAGGCGTTCGCCTCGGTCGTTCTGCGTTTCCTGCGCGAGACGGGTACGGACCCGGCGGCGGTGAACGTCAACGGAGGAGCCATCGCGCTGGGCCACCCGATCGGGGCGAGCGGGCCGATCCTGTTCGCCACCCTGCTCGACGAGCTCGAGCGCCGCGACCTGTCGACCGGAGCCGTCACCATGTGCACCGGTGGCGGCATGGCCACCGCCACGATCATCGAGCGGATCTGATCGGAAGAAGCGTCGAGGCCGCCCTTGGCCGCGATGTCCCTGGCCGGGTGACGAGCGGTGCCACCGGCCGGGAACGGACGGGCCTCCCGCCTCGCGGACGAGACGGGAGGCCGGTGCGTCAGGCGGTTGCGGGCCCGGAGCGAGCGGCCTCGGCCAGGACGCGGGCGGCCTGGTAGTCGGCCTTGCCGTTGGGGCCGCGGGGGACCAGGTCGACGAAAGCGATCAGCCTGGGCGCCTTGTACCCCGCCAGACGTTCCTTGACGTGCGCGATCAGGTCGGCGGCGGTCGCCGTGCGCCCGTCGCGGAGGTTCACCACGGCGCTCACGACCTGTCCCCACACCGGGTCGGGGACGCCCACGACCAGGGCGTCGGCGACCGCCTCGTGGTCGAGCATCACCGACTCGACCTCCTCGGTGAAGATCTTCTCGCCGCCCGAGGTGATGCAGAGCGAGTCCCGGCCCAGCAGTTGGATCCGGCCGTCGGGCAGCAGCAACGCGTTGTCACCGGGGACGGACGAACGCACGCCGTCGATCGCGTAGAACGTCCGGGCCGACTTCTCGGGGTCCTTGTAGTAGCCGACCGGAAGCCGGTTGTGCACCGACAGCCGGCCCACGGCGCCCGATCCCGCCGTCACCGGGGCTCCGCTCTCGTCCAGGAGCCGGGTGTTGGGGCCGGGGGAGAACAGGCCCGTCGGAGGGATGTCGCCCTGCGTGGCCAGCGACCAGCCGATCCCGAAGCCCTCCGTCGAGGAGAAGCCGTCGAGGATGCGGGCGTCCGGCCAGTGCGTGAGCAGCCCGCGTTTGGCGGCTTCGCTGAGCATGCCACCGGAGTTGAGCACGTGCCTGACGGAGGCGCCCTCGAAGCGGCCGGGTTCGGCGTCGAAGGCCGCCAGGATGCGGCCCGCGAAGACCTCGCCGCTGATCGCCAGGCTGGCGACACCGTGCGCGTCGATCGTCCGCAACAACTCGGCGGCGTCGAATCCCGTCCCGGCCAGCGAGACGACGCAACCGGCTTCGTGCATCGTCATGAACGCGCCGAACAGGCCGGAGCCGTGCATGTACGGGCTGGCGGAAATGTGGCTCCAGCCCGGCTCGCGCAATGTCCGGCGGACGCTGCCGGCCAGATCGTCGATGTCGTAGTGCGGTCTGGAGACGTCGTTGGTCTGCTCCAGGAAGTCGGTGGTCCGCCACATCACCCCCTTGGGCAGCCCGGTGGTCCCGCCGGTGTAGAGCAGGAACAGGTCTTCGCCGCTGCGGCCCCAGGGACCGGTGGTGCGGCCGGTCGCGGCGGCCGCGGCCTGCTCGTAGGGGATCGCCCACCGCGGGCAGTCGTGAGTGCCGTCGTCGACATGGATCCACGCGCGGACGCGCGGCAGCCGGGCGCGCAGGCCCTGCACGGTCTCGGTGAAGGCGCCGTGGAAGACGACCGAGGTCACGTCGGCGTCGTCCCACAGGTAGCGCAGTTCGTCGCCCTTGTAGCGGTAGTTGGAGTTGACCGCGGGGATGCCCAGCTTCAGCGCCGCGTGAGAGACCTCCAGATACTCCGGGCTGTTACGCAGGTACTGGGCGACTCGGTCGCTCTGGGACGCCTTGGCGTCCAGCAGCGTGCGCGCGATGCCGTCCGCGCGCTGGTCGAACTGGGACCAGGTGTAGGCGCGCTCGCCCTGGATATGGGCGGGGGCGTCGGGGAACTGTTCCGCGATCGCCTCCCACACCACCGCCAGGCTGCGCTGCGCGTCGGATGTCGTGCCCATGTACGGCCTTTCTCGCGGTCGACCCGTGTGGTGCGGGGCCTGTCGGCCGGTCGCGGGTCGGTTCAGCAGGGTGGACGCAACGGTCGGCTCACGAGGCCGGAGCGGGTCGGGCTGAGGCGGCCTCGGGCCGGTGTCACGAGTCCTGTCCGGTCATCGAGATCGGCAGGCCGTCGACCATGCGGTCGAGGACCTCGACGATGCCCAGGCCGTGACGGCCGTCGCTCAGTTCGAAGTCGTAGGCCGAGTAGCCGATCCTGGTCACGCCGTGTGAGGTGCCGTCCTGCGGGCGGTGGTGCCGCAGCGGTACGAACTGCTCGGGGACGCGCGCGGTCCCGGTGAGCGTCGACTCGCTGTCCGGGCCCTGGAGCGCGCAGGAGATCCGGCGGCAGAAGCCGTCATCGGTCCACTCCAGTGCCACTTCGCCGAGCCGGGCCTCGGTGGCGATGCCCGCGGAGGCCAGCGCGGCTCGCCGGGTCATGGTGCCGTCGGCTTGGGCGACCTGCAGCCCCATGACCGCCGACCCGTCGTCGAAGGAGGCGGAGATCCACCGGTAGAAGCGCGGCCCGGCCCAGTCGCGCGGTCCCCATGAGTGGTCACGGAGCCCGCCCCCCTGGATCTGGTGCTCCTCGCCGTCCACCCGCAGGCTCCCGGCGAGCTGGATGAACTGCTCGTAGTGGCCGAGTGCCATGGACCTCTCAAGGATGTTGGCCGGATCCTCGCCGCTGGTGCCGAAGGAGTCGCCGTTGCCGGTGACGGTCAGGTCGATCCGTGCGCCGACGAGTGGTGCGGCGCGGAACGCGGGGCCGGGATCGGACAGCACCCGCGGTTCGGGGAAGACCGAGACGGGGCCGTCGAAGGTCAGTCGCTGGCGCCGGTGCGGCTCGTCGATCTCGATCGCGATGGGGCCCACCGCGAGGGTGTCGGCGGTGGTCTGCTCCACCCGGTGGAAGGCCAGCAGCGTCCTGCCCTCCGGCAGGAAGATCAGTGCCGTCGCCTGGCCCGCGGGTCGGTTGGGCTGCACGGCGATGCGCAGCCACCCGACCACTCCAGAGCCCGGTGAAGTGAAGTTGTAGTAGGTGGACTCGTTGTAGCTCGGAGTGCGGTCCGGTGGGTGCCGGTACTCGTGCAGGGGCGCGATGGACTCGGCGAACATGGACAAGCCGTCATCCTCTTCTCGATGCCTGCGCTTCAGGCTGCCGGGCGCTGAGGGGTGTCCGGCTCGGGCGGGTGGCCGCTCCGCGACCGCCGCAGGGGACTTGCCGATCATCGTCACCGTCCGTTCCCGCGGCCATCGCCAACATCTTCAACTGGATGGTCGGCTAAATCAAGAGTGGGGCCGGAGGTCGCGGAAGTCGCCTCTCATGGCCGTTGTGCTTGCGAAAATTCATCGCACGCCGAGCGTTGACGCTCAGATCGGGCGTTGCTAGTTTGCCAACCACTTGGTCAGTTGAGGATCCGCTCATCGGCCAACTGACCTGGTGGGAGCGGTGGGCACGTGCCGTCGCCCCAGCAGATCATTCCCCCCTAACTGGTTGGGTTATGCGCCCGACGGGTGAGAGGAGTCCCCGTGAGACGCACATCCGCCTTCGTCCTCATCGGCACGGTGCTCGCAGGCCTGGCCACGGCCTGCGGCGGTTCCGGATCCTCCGGCGACGGGAAGGGATCCTCCGGCTCTCCCGTCTCGATCATGGTCTCGGGGACGCTGTCGAGCCCGAACCTGTCGTATCCGCAGGCCGCGACCGGCGCGCTGGCGGCCGCCGAGGCGATCAACAAGGCCGGCGGCATCGACGGCCGCCCCATCAAGGTCATCGAGTGCAACGACCAGCTGAACCCGTCCACCGCGCTGGCGTGCGTGCGCAAGGCGGCGCAGGAGCGCGTGGTCGCCATGGTGGGCGGCATCGACCTGTTCACCGCGCAGTTGTGGCCCGTGCTGAAGACCGCGGGGATCCCCTGGGTGGGACTCGACGTCATCTCCGCCGACCAGGCGACCAACGAGATGTCCTACCCGATGACCGGCGGGACCGTCACCGGCTTCTACCAGGCCGGACGCCTGGCGGTGCAGAAGGGCGGCAAGCAGGTCGTCATCATCAGGCACCAGAACTCCCAGTCCGCCTTCGTCGCCGACGTCGTCACCGGCGGGGTGAAGGCGGCAGGCGGCTCGGTCACCAGCCGGATCGTCTCGACGATCGGCAACCCCGATCCCACGCCCGCCGCGGCCCAGGCCGTGGCCAAGCGCCCCGGCGGGATCGCCTGCGCCTGCAACGCCGGGGACGGCGCCCGCATCCTGAAGGCGGTCCGGCAGGCCGGCTTCACCGGGGCGTTCACCGCCGGATACCCGACCCTGCTGGAAAGCGACATCAAGACGCTCGGGACGCTGGCCGACAACACCTACACCCCCAGCGACATCGCCTACTCCGGCGACCCGAAGGCGGCCCTGTTCTACGACCAGATGCGCGCCTACGACCCCAAGGCCGCCACCGACAGCATCTCGGCCGGTTCCTGGCTCGCCACCTACGCGATCGCCCAGGTCCTCAAGGGGCAGACGCCCCTGACCAGCGCCACGCTGATCAAGCGGCTCAAGACGGTACCGGCCATCGACACCCACGGCGTGACCGGCGGGAGCCTCACCTTCTCCAAGCCCGGCGCCCTGCCGCAGTATCCGCGGATCGTCGACCCCTATGTCATCGAGTACCAGGCCACCGGCGGTAAGCGCGTCCCCATCAGCCAGAAGTTCGTCAGCGTCTACAGCGGCTCCTAGGAAGGACACCGTGGTGACAGAGCGGCCCACACCACCCGGGGACCGGCCCCGGCCGCCTGCCGCCTCCACGCCGGCCCGCCGGGTTCTCCTGCGGACCAGGGGACTGGCGGCCGGCTACGGAGACATGCGTGTCGTCGACGGCGTCGACCTGGCCGTGGACGAAGGCGAGATCACGGCCCTGCTCGGCGGCAACGGCGCGGGCAAGACCACGGTCCTGCGCACCGTCGTGGGGCTCCAGCGGCAGCTCGGCGGCGAGGTGCACCTGTTCGGCGAGGCGACGCGGGCGCCGCTGCACCAGCGCGCCCGGGCCGGGCTGGGCTACATCGCCGACAACCGCTCGCTGATCCCGGCCCTGAGCGTCCGGGACAACCTGCGCCTGGCCAAGGTGGACCTCGACGAGGTCGTGGCCGTGGTCCCGGCGCTGGCCGGGCTGCTCGACCGCCGGGCGGGCCTGCTGTCGGGCGGCGAGCAGCAACTGCTCAGCGTCGGACGCGCGCTGGCCCGGCGCCCCCGGCTGCTGGTCGTCGACGAGTTCTCCCAGGGGCTGTCGCCCCTGGCCGCCGAGGCCGTCACGGCGCTGCTGCGCGCGGCCGCGGAGGCGGGGACCGGCGTCCTGCTCGTCGAGCAGGTGCTGCGGCGGGCCCTGGCCCTGTCCGACCGGTTCCTCGTGCTGCGCCAGGGCGGCGTCGCCCTGGACGGCCGCTCGGCCGACCACCGGGACCACCCCGAAGAGATCGAACGCCTGACGACCGCCGCGGTGAACGGGGTGAGGCACCCATGAACGTCCTGCTCTACGCGATCATCGGCCTGGGCAGCGGCGCGGTCTACGGGCTGCTCGCCCAGGGGATCGTGGCCGTCTACCGCAGCTCCGGCGTGCTCAACTTCGCCCAGGGCGCCATCGCGATGGCCGCCGCCTACCTGTTCGTCGACCTGCGCCACATCGTGCCGGCACCGATCGCCGTCGTCGCGGTGACGGCGGGCGCCGCCGCCTTCGGCGTGCTCTTCCACGCCATCGTCATGACACCCATGCGCCGGGCCTCGACCCTGGCCAAGGTGGCGGCCACCCTCGGCCTGTTCGTGACCCTGCAGTCGGCGGTCGCGCTGCGCTACGGCACCGAGAGCAAGATGGTCCCCGGCTTCCTGCCCTCCTCGCCCCTGCACCTGTGGAGCGGGGCGGCGGTCGGACTGGACCGGCTGATCCTGCTGCTGATCGCGGTCGTGGTCACCCTCGCCGCCTGGTACGCCTACCGGTCCACCCAGTTCGGCCGGCTGACCACGGGCGTCTGGCACGACCCGGACGCCGTCGGCGCGCTCGGCGGGTCCCCCAGGCTGGTCGCCGGCGCGAACTGGGCGATCGGCAGCGGGCTGGCGGGCCTGTGCGGCTGCCTGATCGCGCCGCTGACCGGCCTGCAGACCGACACGCTGTCCATGCTGGTCGTCCCCGCCGTCGCGGCGGCCATCGCCGGCGGGTTCTCCTCCTTCCCCGGCGCGCTGGCCGCGGGCCTCGCGATCGGCGCCGCGGAGTCCGTCGTCGGCAACTACGTGTCCACACCGGGCTGGTCGAAAGCGGTGCCCTTCCTGGGCATCGCCATCCTGTTCGTCGCGCGCGGCCGGAGCCTGCCGGTCCGCTCGGAGGCGCAGCAGGCACTCCCGGCGGTCGGCCGCGCCCACTTCGGCCGCACCGGCGTGGCAGGGGTGGTGCTGGTCCTGCTGCTGGCCGTCCACCTGGGGCCCGCCTCCTGGGTCGGGCCCATCACCGCCACGGCCATGGCCGCCATCGTGGCGCTGTCGGTCGTGCTGGTCACCGGGTACGCCGGTCAGCTCACCCTGGCGCCGCTGGCGCTGAGCGGCGCGGGTGCGCTGCTGGCCGCCAACGCCTCCCACGCCTGGGGGTGGCCGCTGGTGCCGAGCCTGCTCGCCGGGGCCGTCCTGGCCGTCCCGGTCGGTCTCGCGGTCGCCCTGCCCGCACTGCGCACCCGCGGCGCCAACCTGGCCGCGATCACGCTGGCCCTCGGGGTCGTGGTGAACGACGTCGCCTTCAACAACCCGCGCTGGACCGGCGGCTTCGAGGGCCTGACCACCGGGCCGCTGACGGTCCTGGGCTGGTCGGTCGACGCCAACCTGCATCCGGAACGCTACGCCGACCTGGTGCTGGCGCTGCTGCTGCTGGTCGGGCTGCTGATGGTCCGCGTCCGCAGGGGGCCGCTCGGCCGCCAGCTGCTGGCCGTCCGGGGCAACGAGCGCGCCGCGGCCTCGGTCGGTATCAGCGTCGGAGCCGCCAAGCTGGTCGCCTTCTCGCTGGCCGCGTTCATCGCCGGGCTCTATGGCGTCCTGACCGGTTTCCAGACCGGTGTCGCCACCTTCACCACCTTCGACGCCTTCAGCTCGATTCTGCTGGTCAGCACCGTTGTGCTCGCCGGCGTCGGTTACAGCGGCGGCGCGATCGTGGCGGGCGTGATGGCCAGCGGGGGGATCGTGTCCACCTGGCTCGGCTTCAGCGGCATCGCCGACTACCTGCCGCTGATCAGCGGCCTGGCGCTGATGCTGACGCTGGTGGTGCAGCCGAGCGGCATCGTGCCGGAGACCCTCGAGACCTGGCGGCACCTGGGAGCGGCCGCCGCCCGGCGGCTTCCCGGCGCGGAGGCCCTGCGGAACGCGGTCGCGGCCGTGCGCCGCGGTGCGGCGCGCCCGCACCCGCGGCCGCAGACCTCGGCGGCGCCCGACACGGGGGAGCCGGCGGCTCGTCCGGCGGTTCCGGGGGTGCGGGCCGCCGGATTGCGCGTCGAGGGCCTGTCGGTGCGGTTCGGCGAGGTGCGCGCCGTCGACGGGTTGTCGCTGGCCGTGGCGCCCGGCGAGATCCTCGGGCTCATCGGCCCCAACGGCGCCGGCAAGACCACCGCCATCGACGCCGTCACCGGCCTGGTGCCGGCCGCCGGCCGGGTCATGCTCGGCGGCAAGGTCCTGTCGGGCCTGCCACCGCACCGGCGCGCCGGCAGCGGACTGGGCCGCTCCTTCCAGGGCATCGAGCTGTTCGAGGACCTCACGGTCGGCGAGAACGTCATGGTCGGGCATGAGGGCAGGCGGTTGGGGGGCCTGCTCCTGGACCTGCTGAGACCCGCCCGCGGCCGGCTCTCGCCCGCTGGACGGGCCGCCGTCGAGCTGTTCGGGCTCGGGGAATGCTCCGGCGACAAACCCGGCGAGGTCTCCTTCGGCCTGCGCAGGCTCGCCGGAATCGCGCGCGCGGTGTCGGGCGCACCGTCGGTGCTGCTGCTGGACGAACCCGCCGCGGGGCTCGGGCCGGGGGAGGTGCAGGAGCTGATCACCCTGCTGCGCAGGCTGGCCCGCGACGGGAACATGGCGATCATCCTGGTCGAACACCACATGGAAATGGTGATGGCGGTCTGCGACCGCGTCCACGTGATGAATCTGGGCCGGACGCTGGCGGTCGGCACGCCCGAGGAGATCGAACGCGACCCGGCCGTGCGCGCCGCCTACCTGGGCGACGCGGACCCCGACGCGGCTCAGGAGGAGACACGGGACGAGACGAGGCCCGGGACGGTGCGGCAATGACCCCGGCCGGGGCGGCGGCAGGGCAGGAGACGGGACGACCGGCAGGTCAGACGGCAGGTCGCGGTGCTGATCCCCGACCGCGGCCGGCGGTGAGCCTCAGCGGGGCCGATGAGAGCCTGGACCAGGTCGGCGGCCTGGTCGAGCAGTTCACCGCCGCCGGCTACCGGGAGCTGTGGACCAGTGAACTCACCGGGTCCGACGCCTTCGCTCCGCTGCTCGCCGCCGCGGCGGGCCGGCCGTGGCTGCGGCTCGGCACGGCCGTCGCCGGCGTGTTCACCCGCTCGCCGGGGCTGCTGGCGATGCAGTCGCTGAGCCTGGCCGAGGCCAGCGCCCATCCGGTATTCGTCGGCATCGGAGCCTCCAGCCAGGCGATGGTCACCGGCTGGCACGGGGTGCCCTACGCCAAGCCCTACACGCGGGTCCGCGACACCGCGCGCTTCCTGCGCCGGGCGTTCGAGGGCGACCGTGTCACCTTCCGCTCCGACAGCTTCGACATCGACGGTTTCCGGCTGGCGCGGACACCTCCGCGGCGGCCCCGCGTCCTGATCGCCGCGCTGCGGGAGAGGATGCTCCGCCTGGCCGGAGCCGAAGCCGACGGCGTGGTGCTCAACTGGCTCAGCCCTGGCGACGTCCAGCGGGTGGCGCCCCTGGTCCTGGACGGCGACCCCGACGCCGACATCGTCGCGCGGCTGTTCGTCGTGGCCGCCGCCGACCGGCAGGCCGCGCGCGACCACGCCCGCAGGTTCGTCACCGGCTACCTCACCTCGGGCGTCTATGCCGCCCATCAGGTCTGGCTGGGCCGCGGCCCGGCGCTGGAGCCGATGTGGCGGGCCTGGCAGGCCGGAGACCGGAAGGCCGCGCTCGCCGCCGTACCCGACCATCTGGTCGATGATCTGTTCCTCACCGGGGACGAGGCGCAGGTTCGGGCGGGGGTGGCCGACTACATCGCCGCCGGGGTCACCCGTCCGGTGATCTCGGTGGTCGGGCCGGATCCGGATCTGGCCCGCGGGCTTCTGCTGCGGCTGGGCGCGGCCGTTGACGCCGCTCCCGGGCCGGCGCACAATAACCAACTAATTGGTGGAAAACGAGGGAGGCGGCCAGCGAGATGAGCGTCGCGGAATCGCAACGTCCCGGCACGGAGAGCGGCGGCCCGCAGCGCGTCGGGCTGCTGGCGGAGACGGTCGGAGAGGCCCTGCGGCGGCAGGCGCGGGACCACGGGCACCGGCCGGCCGTCCTCTGGGAGGCCGGCGAGGTGGTGCGCCGCCTGACCTACACCGAACTGGAGGCCCGCGCACAGGCGGTGGCGCACCTGCTGGGCGGCGCCGGCCTGGTGGTGGAGGACCGGGTCGCCGTGTGGGGCGCCAACTGCGTGGAGTGGGTGCTGCTGGAGTACGCCTGCGCGCTGCGCGGCCTGGTTCTGGTGCCGCTGAACACCGCATGGACCGACGAGGAGACCGCGGCCGCGCTGGACCTGGCCGAGCCGTCGATGGTGTTCACCGGCGCCGACGGCCGCGGGGCGCCGCTGCGGGAACGGGCCGAGCGCTTGGCGGGCACCTGCCCGGTCCGCCCGCTGGCAGGACTGCTGGAGTGCCCCGAGGCGAGCCCGACCCGGGTCACGGTCGGCCCGGACGCCCCGTTCCTGATGCAGTTCACCTCCGGGACGACCGGCAGGGCCAAGGGGGCGCTGCTGAGCCACCGTTCCGTCCTCAACGCCGCCCACCTGCGGGAGCGGCGCGATCCGGCCAGCGGCGGCGTGTGCCTCAACAGCGTGCCGTACCACCACATCGGCGGGTCGCTGTACGTCGTGCTCGGCGCGCTCACCGGCGGCGGCGCCTTCGTCGTCGTCGACAGGTTCGACGCCGACCAGACCGTGCGGCTGCTGCCGCTGGCGGGGGTGACCCACCTGGGCGGGGTCCCCATCATGATCGAGCGAGTTCTGGACCGGCCGGGACTCGCCGCGGCGGCCGGTTCGGTCACGACGGTGGCGCTGGGCGGCGCCGACATCAGCCCCCGGCTGATCGACCGCGTTCGCGACGAGCTCGGCGCCACCGTGCTGACCACCTACGGCCAGTCCGAGTGCCCGATCATCACCTGCAGCACCCCTGGCGACGACCCCGTCGCCCTGGCGACCACGGCGGGGCGGCCGGTGGAGGCGACCGAGGTGCGGATCATCGACCCCCGGACCGGCGGCGTGGCCGGCCCGGGGGAGACCGGCGAGATCCTCGTGAGGTCCCCCCTGGTCATGCGGGGCTACCACCGGGCGCCGCAGCGCACCGCGGAGGTCCTCACCGGCGACGGGTTCCTGCACACCGGCGACCTGGGCCGCCTGGACGCCGACGGCAACCTCACCATCCGCGGCAGGATCCGCGAGGTCATCATCCGCGGCGGAGAGAACATCTACCCGGCCGAGGTGGAGGCCGCGCTGGCCCGGCACCCCGCGGTGACCGCCTGCGCGGTCGTCGGTGTCACCGACCCCTCCTGGGGCGAGGTCGTCGGAGCGAGCGTCATCACCGCGGGCCAGGCGGTCCAGGCCGCCGAACTCGAAACGTTCCTGGCCGAGCGGATCGCCCACTTCAAGGTCCCGCGCCGGTGGCGCTTCGTCGAGGAGCTGCCCATGACCGCCGCAGGCAAGATCCGCCGCGTCCAGGTGAAACAGGAGATGAACGACCAGGACCCGCACGACCCGGACACGCCCCGGGACACCGCCGAACGGCGGGCGCGGTGAGCGAGCCCGCGGTCTCCCTCACCGATCAGGCCCCGCCCGCGCTGACCGCCTGGCTCGTCGGCCGGCTCGCCGCGGCGGAGCCGCCGCTGGTGTTCACCCGCATCGCCGGCGGCTACTCCATGCTCACCTGGCGGGTGGAGGACCAGGCGGGAAACACCTGGGTGCTGCGGCACCGGCCGCCCGGCGTCCACCAGGGCCGCGCGCACGACACCGCCCGCGAGGCCCGCGCGATCGGTGCCCTGGTCGGCACGCCGGTGCCCGTGCCCCGGCTGCGGGCGGTCGGCACCGACGACGACCCGCTCGGGCTGTCGTGCCATGTCACCGATTTCGTCCCCGGGCACGTTCTGGCGGACGCGCGGGCCGCCGAGACCTGCCTGCCCCCGCAGGCGCTCGCGGCCGCGTCCAGGAACATCGTCGGCGCGCTCGCCGCGCTGCACGCCGTCGCCCCCGACGCCGTCGGCCTGGGCGATCTGGGGCCGCGCGAGGGCTACGTGCAGCGCCAGTTCCGACGCTGGAGCGGAGTGGTGGACGGCCTGGCACTGGATGACACCGGCGTGGTCGCACTGTTCACCCGGACCGGCCAACGGCTGCGCGGCCTCACCCCGCGCGAGCAGGCCGGCCGTGTCGTGCACGGCGACTACCGGCTCGGCAACGCCATCACCGGCCAGGACGGCACCATCCGCGCCGTGCTGGACTGGGAACTGGTCACCCTCGGCGACCCGCTGGCCGATGTCGGCATGATGGCGGCGTTCTGGGACCCGCCCGCCGCGGCGATGCTCGGCACCACGATGCCGACGGCCGCGCCCGGGGCCATCAGCGTCGACGAGGCGCTGGACCACTACGCCCGCCTGTCCGGCAGGGACCTGGACGCCATGGCGTTCTACCAGGCGTTCGCCTGCTGGAGACTGGCCGCGACCGGGCTGCGCGGCTGGGCCCGGTACGAGTCCGGCGCGATGGGCCAGACCCACGACACCACCAAGTTCCTCACCGCCGCCGCGACATGGCTCGAACGGGCGGATCAGTTGCTGGCCCGGCGATGAGCCGTCTCCGCAAGCCGATGAAAACCAGGGCAGGAGGGACATGACCGGAGCGGCCGAGGCGCCGGGCGAGGGCGTGGTCGGGTCGGGGCCGATCACGGTCGGCGCGGCGCGGGCGACGCTGACGGCACCGGGCGCGGCCTACGAACTGCACGAGGTCGTCGTCGCGGGCAAGTCGGTCCACTGTTACCGCAACGCCCCGCCGCACCTGCGCGCGGTCTTCGAGTCGACGCGCGAGTACGGCGATCGCGACGCCGTCGTGTACGAAGACGAACGTCTCACCTACGCCCAGCAATACGCCGCCGTCGCCCGCACGGCGACCACCCTGCGCGAGGGATTCGGCATCGGCCGGGGCGACCGGGTCGTGCTGGCGATGCGCAACCTGCCGGAGTTCGTGATCGCGTTCTGGGCCTGCCAGGTCATCGGCGCGGTCGCGGTACCGCTCAACGCGTGGTGGACCGGGCAGGAACTGGCCTGGGCGATCGCCGACGCGGACCCTGCCCTGGCGGTCATGGACGGCGAGCGGTGGCGGCGGCTGCGCGACGCCGGATTCCCGATGACCGGCCTGCCGGTCGTGGTCACACGGGCGGAGGAGGATCTCGCCGGCGCGATCCCCTGGCGGGAGATCGTGCCCGACCACACCGGCACCGGCGAACTGCCGGACTGCGACATCGGCCCGGACGACCCCGCCACGATCCTCTACACCTCCGGAACCACCGGCAGGCCCAAGGGCGCGGTGGGCACGGGCCGCAACCACTGCTCCCTGCTGATGGCCGCCGGATTCCAGGGCGAGGTCGGCCGGCTCACCCAGCCGTCCCCGCCGCGGCGGGAGCCGTCGCAGCCGGCGCTGCTCAACCCGTTCCCGTTCTTCCACATCGGCGGCCTGTCGTCGATGTACCTGGCGGGCTCCGGCGGGGTGAAACAGGTCCTGATGTACAAATGGGACACCGCCCGGGCGCTGGAGATCTGCGCACGCGAGCGCATCACCAACCTGGCGGTGGTCCCGACGATGCTGCGCCGGATGCTCCAGGGGCTCGCCGCCGAGACCTACGACCTGTCGGCGGTCACCGCCATCGGGATCGGTGGAGCCCCGGGAGCTGCGGAGCTGTCCGACGCCGCCGCCGCCCGGTTCGGATCAGGTGTCTCGATCAACCACGGCTACGGGCTCACCGAGACGACATCCTCGGCCTGCCAGCACAACGGCGCCTCGTTCGCGGCCCGGCCCGACAGCGTCGGCCTGCCCACCCCGGGCACCGCGATCCGCATCGTGACCGAGGACGGCACGGACCGGCCGGCCGGTGCGGCGGGGGAGATCTGGGTGCGGGGCCCGCAGGTCGTCGCCGGCTACTGGAACGACCCCGCCGCCACGGCGACGGCGTTCCAGGACGGGTGGTTCCGCGCCGGAGACATCGGCGCGCTCGACCAGGAGGGCTACCTGACCGTCCTGGACCGGGCCAAGGACGTGATCATCCGCGGTGGCGAGAACGTCTATCCGGCCGAGATCGAGGCCGTCCTGCACGACCACCCGGCAGTCCAGGAGGCGGCGGTGGTCGGGCTGCCCGACCACGACCTCGGGGAGATCGTGGCCGCCGTCGTGGTCCCTGCCGGGAGCGCCGCCGTGACCGGCGAGGAACTGCGTGAACACGCGCGCCGCGGCCTGGCCGCCTTCAAGGTCCCCGCCGTCGTCGTCGTGCGCGACGCGCCACTGCCCCGCAACGCGACCGGCAAGATCCTCAAGCGGCTCCTGCGCGAGGAGCTGGCCGCGGCCGGGTGACGGCCGGTCGACGCCGCAGGCGGTGTATGATATCCACCAGCTGGTTGGGAAAATGTATGCTTCCACCGACCGCGCCCCGGCTGGACGGCGCGGTCGGGCATCCGCGGCGCCTTGTCAGGAGGGGTTTCGTGCCACGACCGTCCCGGAGAGCGGATGTGTGCGCCACGGCGGCGCGGCTCTTCCGCGAGTACGGATACAGCTCGGCCACCATGGACCTGATCGCCGACGAGATCGGGCTCAACAAGGGAACGCTCTACCACTATTACCCGTCCAAGAGCGCCATCCTTTACGAGCTGCTGTCAAAGCAGGTCGACGGCACTCTGGAGTTCATCGCCAAGGTCCCCTCCGAGGGCACCGCCACCGAGCGGATGCGTGAACTGGTGCGGCTGCAGGTCGAGCATGTGTCCGGCAAGCACGACGAGGTCGTGGTGTTCTTCCAGGAGCTGCCCTGGATCGAGAAGCACCTCGAGCCCGCGCAGGCGGCGGATCTGCGGCGCCGTGTGCGCAAGTACGAGCACTTCAGCAAGCAGCTGATGACCGCGGGCGTCCGGTCGGGGGAGTTCCGGCCCATCGACGTGGGCATGATCATGCCGTCGATCGTCGGCATCCTGGCCTATGTGCCCGTCTGGTTCCGGGCGGCGACGGGCAAGGCGCAGGCGGCGCTCGTCCAGGAACTGACCGATTTCGTCATGTACGGAATCCTCACCCCCGCGCTCGCGGCGGCCGAACCGCTGTCCGCCGCCGAGGGCGGCCGGCTCCCCGCCGCAGGCCGGGGGCGCTCCCCGAAGCAGACGTCCAGCTCCTGACCTCCGCGGCAGGCTCAGGGCGCGGCGATCCCGATCCGAGTTCTCGCGGTGGTCGCTATCGCGCTGCCCCGCGCCGACGAGCGGACGGTGAGCGGGCCGCGCGATGACGTGCGGCGATCTGTCTTGACCGTGGTGGGGTGCCGCGGACATCTTCATTACCAACTGGTTGGTGGGGGACCCGCGAGTGCCGCGTTGTCGCCCCCGAGTGAGCACGGGGTTCGTTCGATCGAGCGACGTGAGTAACTGCGGCCGTGACCAGCGCCCACGACGAGGCCGATGAGCCGAAGGCGGGTAAGCGCAAGATCGCGTAGTTCGGCGAGGACGACGCCGTCCAACGCGCCGCTCTGGGCAGCCGGACGGTCAAGGTCGGCGGCGCCCTGCTTCGTGCCCGGCGACGGCCCCTACGCCTGCCGGGCGGGCCCGGCGGTGTCGAAGTGAGCGAGTTCCATGAGGTGCCCGGCTTCGAGGTGATCTTCCTTCGAGCCGTTCGCGGTGCTCAGCGAGGGAGGTGGCACGGGAGCGGGCGCGGACCCGCCCGCAATGGAGCGACAAGCTCGTTCCCGGTGTGACCCCGCGGCTCGGCGGAGCAGGCATGAGCCGCGGTGGCCTGGGCGGCGAACGGTGCCCTGTCCGGTGCCGTTTCTGGTGCGTGCCCCGCATCCCGCGGCGGGCGTCACGGCTGGTCGGGCCGCAGCGTCAGGAACAAGGCGGTCGCCTCCGCGCAGAGCCGGTCTCCGTGGTGCAGCGTCCCTCGCAGGTGCCACTTGCGGCCCTCCACCCGGGCGACCGTGGCCTCGACGGTGAGCGGTTCACCGAGCGGCGTCACGCTGCGGTAGTCCACCGACAGGTTCGCCGTGCGGGCAAGGGGGTATGTCTCCGCAGCTCACGAGACGGCCGAACATCTCGTCGAACAGCAGGGCGACGCCGCCGCCGTGCGCGGCGGCGTTGTTGCCGGAGTGGAACCGCCCGAACCTGGTCTGGCCGGTCAGGGTCCGCTCGGTGACCGTGGTCAGGTGCACCGGGGGACTGAAGGTCTGGCCGCGGGTGGGGTCGAGCAGGAACCGGCCGAACAGCTGGTCGGCGTCGCCGGCCTGGGACCGGGCGAGCAGCGTCGTGGCGCGCTGGACCAGGGCTCTGATCTCCGTCACGGCCTGCTGCGGTGGTGAGCCGGCCGCGAAGGCGTCCTGGAGGGTGGCCATCTCCCGCACCAGGTCGGCCCACCCCGGGGCGGCCTGACGCATCGCCCGGGTGCTCCAGTCGCTCCAGTGCCGGTTCAAAGGAAGCTCGACGTGCGGCTGCTGGGTGTCGGTCTCGGCCATCGGCGCGCCTGTCGGTTGCTCGGCTGCGCGGATACAGCACGCCCAGGTTAGCAAGCCAACTAGTTAGTTGATGTCCTGGAATCGAGAACATTCATCCCAGCAGTGATTGCCAGCACTCCCCATGCTTGATGTAATCAACTCGATGGTTGGTCATGGTGGAGGAGGCGACGTCTCGATGACAGGGCAGGCCACAGGTCCGCTGGCGGGTGTGCGGGTCGTGGAGATCCAGGCGATGGGGCCCGGCCCGTTCTGCGCGATGCTGCTCAGCGATTTCGGCGCCGAGGTGATCCGCGTCGACCGTCCCGGCGCGGTGGACGACGCAGACCCCGCCGAGCAAGCCGCCGATGTGCTGTTCCGGGGCCGCCGCTCGGTCGCGGTGGACCTCAAGCGCCCCGGCGGCGTCGAGCTGGTCCTGCGGATGGTCGACCAGGCCGATGTGCTGATCGAGGGCTACCGGCCCGGTGTCATGGAACGCCTCGGCCTGGGCCCGCAGGAGTGCCTGGCGCGCAACCCGCGCCTGGTCTACGGCCGGGTGACCGGCTGGGGCCAGGACGGTCCGTGGGCCGGGCAGGCGGGTCACGACATCAACTACATCGCGCTGGCCGGGACGCTGTGGCCGGTCGGTCGGGCCGGCGACGCACCGGTCCCGCCGCTGAACTACGTGGGGGACTTCGGCGGCGGCGGCATGCTGCTGGCGGTCGGGATCTGCGCGGCGCTCGCCGAGCGCGCCTCCTCCGGCCGCGGCCAGGTGGTGGATGCGGCCATGGTCGACGGGGCGGCTCTGCTCAACACCTTCATGTACGGGATGCGGGCGATGGGCCGGTGGGGCGACGAGCGCGGCACGAACCTGCTCGACACCGGCGCGCCGTTCTACGAGGTGTACGAGACCGCCGACGGCGGATGGGTGTCGGTCGGGGCGATCGAGCCGAAGTTCTTCGCCGAACTGGTGGAACGCCTCGGCCTGGATCTGGACCCGGCGACTCAGTACGACCAGGCGTCCTGGCCCGCCCTGCGCGGCAGGCTCGCGGCCGTCTTCCGCACCCGCACCCGCACCGAGTGGACCGAGGTGTTCGCCGGTTCCGACGCCTGCTTCGCCCCGGTGCTGACGCCGTGGGAGGCGCCGCGGCATCCGCACAACGCGGTGCGCGGCACCTTCACCGACGGCTTCGGCATCACCCAGCCCGCCCCGGCCCCGCGGTTCGGCCGCACGCCCGCCGCGATCGCCGGGCCTCCGCCGACGCACGGCCAGCACACCGAGGAGATCCTCGGCGAGCTCGGCTTGGACGCCGCCGACATCGCCCGGCGTCGATCGGCCGGCGAGATCGCCTGACCCGGCAGGGCCGGCACCACTCCGGCAGCGGCCGGTGCCGTGCCCGGCAGCGGCCTGCCGGGACCTGGCCGGCCCAGGGACGCGTACGAGGAACGAGGAACGCTCATGACACCCCAGCACCCCACCCCGGCGGCCACTGTCGACCAGGCTTTCCGTGAGCGCGTCGCCGCCGAGCCGGACACGCCGTTCGTCAAATGCGGCACCGGCTGGCTCACCTTCGCCGAGCTCGACGAGCGCAGCGACCGGCTCGCCGCCGGGCTGGCGGCGCTCGGCGTCCGGCGCGGGACGATGGTCGCCACGATCCTGCCGAACCGGATCGAGACGGTCGAGATCCTGCTGGCCGTCGCGAAACTCCGGGCCGTCCAGGTCCCGCTGAACTACTGGCTCAAGGGCGAGTTCCTGGAGTACCAGCTCGACGACTGCGGCGCGAGCGTACTGATCACCGACGGCCCGGGCCACGCGGCGGCACGGGACCCGCTGGCGGCCACCGGCATCCGCCACACCGTGACCGTGGACGATCCGGAACCGGGCTTGGTCGCCTACACCGACCTGCTGGGGGAGCGCCGCACCTTCGAGCCGGGCGCGGAGCCCGGCGACCTGTTGTCGATCATGTACACCTCCGGGACCACGGCCGCGGCCAAGGGCTGCATGCTGTCGAACGGGTACTACGTGTCGGTCGGGCGCGCCTACGGGATGCGCCGGTGGTGCCTGCCGGGCGACCGGATGTACACCGGCTTCCCGATGTTCCACACCAGCGGGCAGATGGTCGCGTTCATGACCGCCCTGGTGAACGGCGCCTCGATCAGCATCGCGCCGCAGTTCCACGCCTCCAGCTTCATCGCCGACGCCGTCGCCGACGGCGCGACCACGCTGGTGGGCGTCGGCGTGATGGGCAACCTGCTGCTCGCCCAGCCGACCGGCCCCGCCGACGGCGCCCACCCCTTCCGGCTGGCGGTCTGGGTACCGATGGGCGAGGCCGAGCAGCGCCGGTTCCAGGAGCGGTTCGCCACACCCGTCATGTCCGAGGGCTACGGGCAGACCGAGTGCGTGCCGATCACGGTCAGCGCCCCCGACGGGCCACGTGCCCGCGGCACCTCGGGGATGATCTCGCCCCTGCTGGAGGTCGCGATCGTCGACGACGGCGACAACCCGGTCCCGCTCGGCCGGCCAGGTGAGATCGTCGTGCGGCCCAAGGTGCCCAACGCGATGTACAGCGGTTACTGGCGCAAACCGGACGCCACCCAGGCGGCCTGGAGCAACCTGTGGCACCACACCGGCGACTTCGGGCGGATGGACGCCGACGGCTTCGTCACCTTCGTCGACCGCAAGAAGGACGTGCTGCGGCGGCGCGGGGAGAACGTCTCGGCGCTGGCGCTGGAGAACGTCATCCGCGGCCACCCCGCGGTCGCCGACGTCGCGGTGTCCCCCGTCCCCGGCCCCTTCGGCGACGACGACATCAAGGCCAGCATCGTCCTGGCCGACGGCGCGGACCTGGACCCCGCCGAGTTCTTCGAGTTCGTCCGCGGCAAGGTCGCCTACTTCGCCGTGCCCCGGTACGTCGACATCCGCGACTCGCTCCCCGTCAACGCGCTGAGCCGGGTCATGAAGCACCTCCTGCGCGAAGAGGGCGTCACCGACACCATGTGGGACCTGGAAGCCCAAGGTCTCGTCGCCACCAAAGGGGAGAACCCGTGACACACCGGCAACAGGCCGACGTGGTCGCCGAACGCCACGGCGGTGTCGTGCTGCTGCGTCTGAACCGGCCGCATCGGCACAATGCCATCGGGGGCACCATGCTGCGCGACCTGGCCGCGGCGTTCGAGGAGGCGGGAGCCGACGACACCGTCCACGTCGTGGTCACCACCGGCACCGGCACCTCCTTCTGTGCGGGAGCCGACGCCGCCGACCTCGGCTCGGACGCACGGCCGCCGGCCCGTGACCTGCTCACCGGCACCAGCGTGGGGGGCGACAACGGCCTGCCGCCGCTGTCGGCGCACGGCCGCGACCTGGACGAACTGGGCAACTCCGGCCGCTGGACACTGCGGATGTGGGAGCTGGACAAGCCGACGATCGCCGCGGTCAACGGCTCGGCCGTCGGCGGAGGGTTCGGTATCGCGCTCCTGCACGACATCGTGCTCGCCGGGGAGTCGAGCCGGCTCGGCACGGGCTTCGCCCCGCTGGGGCTGACCGCGGAACTGGGCATCAGCTACCTGCTGCCGCGCCTGGTCGGCATGGCCGCGGCGGCCGACCTGCTCTTCAGCGGCCGGCTCGTCACCGCGGCCGAGGCCAGGGACCTGCGACTGGTCCACCAGACGGTGCCCGACGACGAGCTGCTGGAACGGGCGATGGAGCTCGCGCAGCGGATCTCCGCCATGCCGCCGCTGGGGGTCCGCTCCAGCAAGCGGCTGCTGCGCCGGTCGATGGGCAACGACCTGACCGATCAGCTCCGGGCCGAATACGCGGCCCAGTTGATGCTCTTCGACCACCCCGAGACACACACCGCCCTGGACCAACTCGCCGCCCGCCTCGAACGCTAGACGCCCCGCCCAGCCCCTGCTTGTTGCCGGAGTCAGAAGTGCCATGCGGCTCGCGGTAGCGGCCACACCCTGGCCGCTTCCCCTGCCACTGTGATCGCCGAGCCGGGCGGCGGCGGTTCCGCCGAGAACCGGAACGCGCGGCGCCCGCACACGACGAATGCGAAGGCAAGGAGCCGATCATGTCCATCAGCACAGTGACCCACCTGAACTTCCGGGGTGACGCCCGCGCGGCGCTCGGCTTCTACCAGTCGGTGTTCGGCGGGGACATGGTCACGGTCACCTACAAGGACGCGGGGAACGTCCAGGAGCCGTCCGAGGCGGACCAGGTGATGTGGGGGCAGGTGGCCGCCGGCAGCGGCTTCCGGGTGATGGCCTACGACGTGCCCTCGCAGTTGCCGTGGCACCAGGGGGAGAACGCGTTCTTCGTCTCGGTGCGCGGTGACACGGCCGAGGAGATCACCGCGTACTGGGAGAAGCTCTCCGACGGCGCGACCGTGGTGCAGCCGCTGGGGCCCGCGCAGTGGGCGCCCCTGTACGGGATGTGCAAGGACCGGTTCGGTGTCACCTGGGTCCTGGACGTCGTCAGCGAGTACAACGCCGCCTGACCGCGTCGCGACGATCAACGCCTGCCCGCCACCCCACCGGGAGGCGGGCAGGCCGCGGCCCCTCCCGAAACAAGGAACCCGGTAATGAAGGCGCGCGCACTCGGCCGGACCGGCATCCAGGTCAGCCCCTACTGCCTGGGCACCATGATGTTCGGCCGCTTCGGCAACCCCGACCCCGACGACTGCGTCCGGATCGTCCACCGGGCCTTGGAGGCCGGGATCAACTTCGTCGACACCGCCGATGTGTACGGGCCCGCCGGAGTGTCGGAGGAGATCGTGGGCAGGGCCCTCCAGGGCCGCCGCGACGACGTCGTACTGGCCACCAAGGTCGGCGGCTCCATGGGCGAGGACCCCAACCGCTCCGGCGGCTCCCGGCGCTGGATCGTCACCGCGGTCGAGAACTCGCTGCGGCGCCTGCGGACCGACCGCATCGACCTCTACCAGATTCACCACCCCGACCCGCAGACCGACATCGAGGAAACCCTCTCCGCGCTGACCGACCTGGTACGCAGCGGCAAGGTCCGCGCCATCGGCGCCTCCAACACCCGGCCTCGCAGATCGTCGAGGCGCAGTGGACGGCCGAGCGGCGCGGCCTGGAGCGCTTCCGCACCGAGCAGCCCACATACTCCATCCTCAACCGCGGCATCGAGCGCGAGGTCCTGCCCGCCTGCCGGCGCCACGGCATGGGCACGCTGGTGTGGGGTCCGTTGTCCATGGGCCTGCTCACCGGCCGCTACCGCAAGGGCGGGCCCGAACCACGGACCGAACGGATGCACTGGGTGCCCCGGCACCTGACCGACGAACGCAAACTCGACGCCGTCGAACGGCTCATCCCACTGGCCGAAGAAGCCGGGATGCCGCTGACCCACCTCGCGATGACCTTCGCCATCACCCACCCTGGCGTCACCTCGGCCACCCGCCGACGTACTGGTGCCCGACGCGGTCGCTCACCTGTGCGGCCTGCCAGGCTGTGTCTCCAGGTCCCGGTCTACAGCGCTCGCATGTAACCGGGCCTTGGCGAGCGAGCGCGCATCGCTCTCGTCCTCTTGACACCGAAACCGTTCCGGGCGGGTGCCAGTCCGGGGGCGATGGACACAGATCAGGTGGTGTGGAGAAGGTGGCCAGGGAAGGCGACTCCGGTGAGTTCTTCGGAGACTTCCCACAGGCGGTGTGCCGTCTCGGCGTCTTGTGCCCTGGGCGAGCGGCCGACCAGCTTCGGCGCGCCGCGTCCCTCAAGGAAGCCGCTGGGGCCTGCGTAGCCGTTGCCCGGGATCTCCGCCACGGCGGCGTACAGCGTTGGCAGAGCGCCGTCGTCGTCGCTCTGCGCGAGGAGGGTGAGCGCCGGCTGCACGAGGCGCAGCCTGTCGGACCGGAGCAGGTTCGTGGCCGCGAGGCCGGGGTGTGCGGCGGTCGCGATCACCGGTGAGCCGGCCTGGTCGAGCCGGCGCTGGAGGTCCGAGGTGAACAGCAGGTTGGCCAGCTTGGACTGCGCGTACGCGGCCATCGCCCGGTACGGCCGACGCTCCCAGTTGAGGTCGTCGAAGTCGATCGAGCCTCTCTTGTGAGCGTTGGAGGAGACGGTGACGACCCGTTCCCGGATACGCGGCAGGAGCAGGTTCGTCAGCGCGAAGTGGCCCAGGTGGTTGGTGCCGAACTGGAGCTCGAAGCCGTCGGCGGTGCGGGAGAACGGCGGGATCATGACGCCCGCGTTGTTGATCAGTATGTCGACGGGCTCGGTGAGGTCCTCGGCGAACGCGCGGACCGAGGAGAGGTCGGCGAGGTCGAGCCGCCGGACCTCGATGTGGCCGGTCATCGAGGCGGTGGCCGCGCGCCCCTTGTCCAGGTCGCGTACGGCGAGCACGACGCGCGCGCCCTTGGCGGCGAGGACGCGGGCGGTGACGCGGCCGATCCCGCTGTTGGCGCCGGTGACGACGACCGTACGACCCGTCATGGAGGGGACGTCCGAGGCAGAGAATGTTCTCATGGCCTACAAAGTAGTCACCGACAACAATGTAGTCAACGAAAACACTTCTGCTATCTTCGTGCCATGCCAGACGCGAACGGGGAGCGGCCGTACCACCACGGCAACCTCCGGGCCGCACTGCTCGACGCTGCCCAGCGCGGCCTGCGGGAGCGCGGCGCGGACCAGTTGTCGCTGCGCGACCTGGCCAAGGAGGTCGGCGTCAGCCACGCCGCGCCGCGCCGGCACTTCCCCGACCGCCAGGCGCTGCTCGACGCGCTCGCCGAGGCCGGGTTCGTCCACCTGGACGCGGCACTTCGCACCGCGTTGGCGGGTGCGGACGAGGGCTTCCCCGCGCGCCTCCGGGCCACCATGACGGCCTACATCCGTTTCGCCACCGAGAACGCCGCGCTGCTGGAGCTGATGTACACCAGCAAGCACCGGCCGGGGGCGACGCAGGTCGTGAAGGCGGCCGAGGCGCCGTTCGGACTGATGGCCGAGCTGATCGCTCAGGGGGAAGAGCAGGGCGCGCTCGACGCCGCTGATGCCGAGCGGATCGGGATCGTCCTTTTCGCGACCGTCCAGGGCATCGCCTCGATCATCAACGGGAATTTCGTCGAACCAGAACTGCTGGACGGACTCGTGGAGACCGCGGCCGAGCAGTTCCTGCGCGGCGCCCGCCCGCTTACCTGAATGCGGGGCATCGACCGGCGGCATGCCCTACGGCGTTCCCCGCTACACACTTGGTCGGAGCCCGCTGGGGCCCTCTCCCAGCACTGCGGGCCGCCGCTGATAGCCGCCGGGCGTCCAAGCCGCCCGCCGGCCGGGGTGTTCCTCGCCCGCAGGCTCGCCGCCGGACGCGGACACGGCACATGAGACCGACGACGACGATCAAGGAATGTTGACCCGCGGGATCACCGGGAGGGACGATGGGAGGGTGAGTCCCGCTCATCGGAACGAAGGCGAGATCTCCGCGGTGGGACGCGCCGCGGCGCTGCTGAAGGAGTTCCGCACCGGAGACGGGACCCTGACCGCGGCCGCGCTGGTCAGACGGACGGGCCTGCCGAAGTCGACGGTGCACCGGATGCTGCGTGAGCTGGTGCGGGTCGAACTGCTCGAACAGGTCGGCGGTACGTACCGGCTCGGGTTGCTGGTGTTCGAGCTGGGCCGCAGGACGCCGCGGGAGAGCGGGCTGCACGAGGCCGCCCATCCGCACATGGCCGCGTTGCATGAGGCCACCCGGCACAATGTCGGCCTGGCCGTGCTCGCCGACGACGACGTCGTGTACGTGGACATGTTCCGCGGCCGGGACGCGCCGCGGCTTCCGCAGCGGACCGGCACCAGATGGCCCGCACACGCGAGCTGCTCCGGCAAGGCGATCCTCGCGTTCTCCGGTGCCGAAGGGCCGGGGACCGGGCCGCTGCGGCGGTTCACCGAGCACACGATCATCGACCGGGACGCCTTCGCCGCGGAGCTGGAGCGGGTACGGCGCCGTGGGGTCGCCTACGACCTGCGGGAATCCTTTCCGAACGTGGTCGGGGTGGCCTCGCCGATCATGGGCGCGGACGGGGAGGTCGCCGGGGCGCTGTCGATGTCCGGGCTCGCCGGGCGGATCAGCCTGACCCGCGTCGAGGCGGCCGTCCGGGCCGCCGCCCTGGCGGTGACCCGGCGGCTCGCCGGGGAGCGCCTTCCCGCCGCTCATCCCCCCAGCCGATCGACGCGGTAGTCATCGGCGGGGCCGGTGCGCGGGCAGGACGAACACCGCCCGCCGTCCGGCCACACGATGCCTGGCCGGTGATGCGGTGACCGGCCCCGTGGCTCAGCCGCGGCCGACGAACGGCATCTTCGTCGCGGTGATGGTCATGAAAAGTACGTTGGTGTCCAGCGGCAGCGCGGCCAGGTACAGAACCGCCCGGGCCACGTGCTCGGCGTCGAAGGTCGGCTCTGGGGCCGTCCGCCCGTCGGCCTGCTGCGCGCCCTCGGCGATGCCCGCGGTCATCTCGGTGGCCGCGTTGCCGATGTCGATCTGCCCGCACGCGATGTCGTGGGCCCGGCCGTCCAGCGCGATCGACTTGGTCAGGCCGGTGATGGCGTGCTTGGCCGCGGTGTAGGCGACGCTGCGGGGCCGGGGGGAGTGCGCGGAGATCGAGCCGTTGTTGATGATCCGCCCGCCCTGCGGCCGCTGCCGCCGCATCAGCCCGACGGCGTGATGCGCGCACAGGAACGCGCCGGTCAGGTTGGTGCCGACGGTGTGCGCCCAATCCTCGGGTGAGATCTCGTCGACGGCCCCGGACGGCCCGAACGTTCCCGCGTTGTTGACCAGCAGGTCGATCCGGCCGTGGTGGCGTTCCACGGTCTGAAACAGAGCCGCCACCGAGTCCGGCGAGGTCACGTCGGTCGGCACCACCAGCGCGGCCCGTGCCCCTTGCGCCGTCTCCCGCAGCCTCGCCGAGCACGTCAAGCGCGGTGTGCTGGAGGCCGGCGGGTTCCCCGTGGAGTTCCCCGTCATGTCGCTGGGCGAGACGATGCTGCGCCCCACGTCCATGCTGTTCCGCAACCTGGTCAGCATGGCTTCATCCACGACCGGTGGACGAACGCGTTGGCGTCCGATCCGGCGAACCATTCACGCGAACGCAGGGGCGGCATGTCGTCGGCTCCTTCCCGGACGTCCATCAGGCGACCTCCCCAGCGGGGTCGCGGGGAGGGGCGGGCAGGCCGAGGATCTTCCGTGCCTCGGCCGGGGTCGCCGGTTCCATTCCCAGGTCGTGGATGATCCGCACGATCCGTTCGACGAAACGGACGTTGTCCGCCGTCCGCCCGGGCGCGTACCGCACGTTGTCCTCCAGCCCCACCCTGACGTGGCCGCCGAGCAGCAGCGCGTGCGTCAGCCCGCGGGTCTGCTCGGGCCCGGCGACGGCGACCGAGAAGACGCTGCCGGCGGGCAGCAGATCGACCATGTACTGCAGGGTCCTGGGCGAATAGGGCATCGCGTTCTGGAAGACGTGCTGGAGGCCGAGCACGATGTTCACCAGATGCGGCGCGTCGTCGAAGCCCTCCGCGATCAGGGTGGTGACGTCCTGCGCGAGGTGGGCGGGATTCAGCGCCTCCCACTCGGGCTTGATCCCCTTCTCCCGCATGAGACGGGCCAGTTCACGGGCCCGGGACGACGGGGTGTCCATGAGGACCTCGGCGCCGCCCGCGGTGGCGTACGCGGTGAACGCGTCGAGCGTGCAGGTCTCGGCGCCCCCGTCCAGTCCCCGCAGGCGCTGTTCCCAGTCCACCACCGCACGGCCGTCGGCGGTCTCCCGGACCATGTCGCCGTTGACGCCGCCGCCGGTGGAGTTGTTGATGACGATGTCGCACCGTTCGCGGACGAGCCCGTTGATGAGGCGGTACGTCGCCGCGTCGCAGGTGGCCTGCCCGTCGGGTCGCCGCGCGTGCAACGCGGCCATGCTCGCCCCCGCGTCGTGGCAGCGGCGCACGTCTTCGGCGATCTCCTCGGGCCGCACCGGCACGTACGGGTTGTCCGCACGGGTCAGGAAGCCGCCTGTGGGGGCGATGGTCACGATGACCTTTCCGGCCATGGTCCTTTCCTCTGTGTCGTTGTTCATGTTCACGCGTCCGGCTCCGGCGCCGCCTCGAAGAAGAGCGCGACGGTGAGCGCCCCCGGATCGACCACGCCGCGCGCGTGCTCGCCGACGTAGCTGGCGCGGCCCCGCACCGCCACGAGGTGGCGGGTGGATTCGGCGCCCTCGCGGGCGGCGGCGGCCGCCCGCGACAGCGCCTCGGCGACCTCGGCGTCCCGGTCCGCCTCCGCGCGCAGCGCCTCGACCGCGGGCGCCATGGCGTCGACCATCGTCTTGTGCCCGACCTCCGCTCCGCCGAGCCGCTGCACCGTGGCGACCGCGGCGGCGGCCGCTCGTGCCAGCACCGCCGTGGTCACCTCCCCGCCCGCGGACCCCTTGGCGAACTCGCGGAACCACATCCCGAACAGCGGGCCGCTCGTACCGCCCGTCTGCAGGAACCCTTCGGACAGGGCAGTGAAGACGCCCGCAGCCGAGTCCGGTGCGCCGCCGTCCAGCAGGTCCGCCACCCGGCGCAGCGCGAACCGCATGTTCGTGCCGAAGTCGCCGTCACCGGCCCGGCGGTCGAGTTCGGTCAGCTCCTCGCCGCCGCGCCGGACCGCCTCGGTGAACCTGCCGGTCCAGGCCAGCGCGTGTTCCGCGGTGAGCGTCCGCCCGGTCATCGCCCGCCCCAGTTCAGTGCCGGGGTGCGCACCGGGGCGTCCCACAGGTCGAGCAGTTCGTCGTCGGCGCGTACCAAGGTGATCGACATTCCCTTCATGTCCAGGGCCGTGACGTACGGGCCGACCAGGGACCGCACGACGGTGATCCCGAGCCCGTCCAGCAGCCGGGTGAGCTCCCGGTGGGCGGCCGACAGTTCCAGGCCGTGCGTGCCGCCCAGGCCGTTGACGATGGCGATGACGGACGCGCCGCGCGCAAGCCCGAGCGCCTCCACCACGGGGCGCGCGAGCTCGGCGACGAGTTCGCGGGCGGGGCCGCGCGGGCGCCGGCCGACGCCGCGCTCCCCGTGGATGCCGACACCGAACTCCACCTCGTCATCGGCGATCTCGAACGAGGGCCGCAGCCGCCCGGGATGGGTGCACGCCTCCAGGGCCAGTGCCATCGTGCGGGCCGCACCGGCGACCCTGCGGCCCAGCACCGCGACCTCCGCGAGCGTGGCGCCCCGTTCGGCGGCGGCGCCGCAGATCTTCTCCACCGCCACCACGGCGGCCGTTCCCCGGCGGCCCGGGCCGTCGCCGTCCGGCCGTTCGGTGGCCAGGTCGTCGTCGACCAGCACGGTCTCGACCGCGATGCCGTCATCGGCGGCCAGCTCGGCGGCGATGGAGAAGTTCAGGACGTCGCCGGTGTAGTTCTTGACGACCAGCAGCGTGCCGAGGCCGCCGCCGGCCGCCCTGACGGCCGCCCGGATCTGGTGGGCGGTGGGGCTGGCGAAGACCGCCCCGGGGACGGCGGCGTCCAGCATGCCGGCCCCGACGAACCCGGTGTGCAGCGGCTCGTGCCCCGAGCCGCCGCCGGAGACCAGCGCCACCTTGCCCCTCGTGCCGTCCGCCCGGACCACGTATGCCGGGTCGAAATGGACACGGACCAGGTCAGGGTGGGCGAGCGCCAGGCCCTCCAGCGCCTCGGCGACCAGGTCGTCGGGGTCGTTGACGATGTGCCGCGACGGCATCAGCCCTCCCTCCGCTCGACGAAACGGCGGACCGCGTCCGCCACCCGGGTCCCGGCCTCGAACCCGGCGGCCCGCGCGGCCTCGTTCACATGCGAGATGACGCCGCTCTCCCACAGATCGGGGCCGTCGCTGATGGCCGCCGACAGGTGGGAGGCGGCCACGCCCGGCAGGCCGGCCCGGTCCATCAGCGCCAGCCCGGCGATCCCGGCCTCGTCCTTGCCGACGCCCGCGTCGTTGAACACCGCGCAGGCGCACCCGACGAGGACGGCGATCCGCCCGGACTCCTTGCCGCCGTTGGAGGCCGCCACCACCACGTGGCCGCGGTCGCCGTCCCCGGCCTGCGACATGCTGTCGAGCAGGACGACGCCGCCACGGGGGCGGTCCACCACGACGATCCGGCGCAGCTCGTCGCCGCCCTCGCCGGCGCCGGCGCGGCGCTCGGCGGGCGATGCCGTGAGGTGCTCGATCAGGCCGCGGGCCTGTTCCCGCAAGGGCAGGCCGTGGCGCACTCCGGCGGCCCGCGCCGGATCGTTCACGAAGGTCACGACGCCGTTGAGCCATGCGTCCCTGCCGTCACCGATACGAGCCGAGTCGTGTCCCACCGCGATCCCGGCGATGCCGTCGGCGCCGACCGCACGCAGCCCGGCGATCCCGGCGCCGTCCTTGCCGACGCCGGCGTCGTTGCACACGACGGCGGCCACCCCGGCCCGCCGGGCGTACTGCCCGGCGCTCGCCCCGCCGTGCGAGCCCGTCACGATCACCTCACCGGCCAGCGCGAGGGAGGCGAACGCGATGGAGTCCATGGTCAGGACCCGGATGCCGTGCGACTCCAGGACCGTCTCGGGTTCGGTGCCGTACTCGTTCACGACGAACAACGCGCGCTCCCTGTGCCGCTCGGGCCGAGCCCGAAGATCTCGCGGGCCTCGTCAGGTGTGGCCACCTCGCGGCCCGCCCTGGCGGCGAGCTCGGCGACCCGCGCGACGAGTTCGGCGTTGGACGGATGGCCCAGTTCCCCGTAGTGGTGGTCGCCGACGCCGATGGCCACGTGACCGCCCAGCCCGATCGCCGCCTCCGCGACGGGCAGCACGTCGCCGCGATGGGCGGAGACGATCCACTCGATCCGCCGTCCGGGAGGCAGGAAGGCCAGCTGCGCGCGCAGGCCCTCCGCCGTGGCCGGATGCGCGGCGGTGAACTCCGGGCCGCCGAGGACGAACACGACCGCGCCCGGCTCGTCGAACTCGCCCGCCTCCAGATGGGCGAGGATCGCACGGGTCCAGCTCACGTTGAACGAGGCCAGGTACGGTTTGAGCGCCAGCTCCCGGGCCCGCCGGAACAGGCGCCGCTGCGTGGCGGTGCCGTTGACGTAGACCCGGTCCTCGGTGCGGAAGCGCGCCGCGTCCGGATCGAAGAGGTCCATGTTCGCCGACCCCATGTCCATGACGAGGAAGTCGGCGCGGGTGACCGGATCGCCCGCGGTCCCGGCCACGTTGGCGAGCCGCTCCTCCACCGTGCCGCCCGGCGCGTTGGCCATCGACGGCGCCAGCAGGATGTCGCAGCGGCTCCGCACCCGCCGTGCGATCTCCGCGTAGGCCGCCGCCGAGTGGTCGGCGCCGCCCTCCGGCGTGCGGGCGTGGTAGTGCATGAGGGAGGCGCCCGCGTCCGCGCATTCGGCCGCGACCCGGGCGATCTCCTCGGGCGTCCAGGGCACGTCGCCGTTCGGCTCGCGCATGGTGTTCTCGTTCGGATGGACGCCGATGACGAGTTTGTTCATCCTTCCCTTCCTCGAGTCGGTTCCGGCCGCCAGCCGGCGCCCGCCAGCTGCCCGCCGTCGACCCCCCAGATCTGGCCGGTCACGAAGGCGGCGCCGTCCCCGGCCAGGAACGCGATCACCGCCGCGGTCTCGGCGGGGTCGGCGTACCGGCCCAGCGGGATCGCCTTCAGGACGGCGCGGCGGATCTCGGGCGGCTGGGCCACCCGCACCAGCGGGGTGTCCGTGGCGCCGGGCGCCACGCAGTTGACCCGGACGCCGCTGGGCCCGAGTTCGACGGCCATCACCTTCGTCAGCGCGATGACGCCGCCCTTGGACGCGCTGTAGGCGGAGCGATACGGCCCGCCGCGCAGCCCCGACACCGACGAGATGTTGACGATCGACCCGCCGCCGCGAGCCGCCATGCCTCGTGCGACGGCCTGTCCCATCAGGAACGTGCCGGTCAGGTTCACTTCCAGCGTCCGGCGGAACGACTCCGGACCGGCCTGCAGGAACGGCCCGTTGTCGACGATGCCCGCGCAGTTGACCAGGGCGTCGACGGCACCGAACTCGGCCTCGGCGGCACCGACCGCGGCGGCGACGGCCCGCGCGTCGGTCACGTCGAGCACGATGGCGCGCACGCCCTCGACCTCCTGCCCTGCCTGCCGCAGCGCGGTCCGGTCGAGATCCGCGATGACGACGTTCCAGCCCTGGTCGCGAAGGGCGAGGGCGGTCGCCAGCCCGATCCCGGACGCGCCGCCGGTGACGAACACCGTGCCGCTCATCGTCGGTCCAGCAGGGCCGCCATCGGGCGGACCGGGTCGGTGCCGTCCCAGGTACGGGCCGCCTCCTCGACGGCCTGGAACAGTGCCCCCTTGCGCCCGCGGGTCTCCGACAGCTCGATGACCGTTCCCGGGTGGTCCTGCACCGTGAAGTAGGCGAAGCGCTCGTCCGGTGCGCCGCTCCCGGACCTGCCGGACTGCAGGACCTCCAGGCCATGCCGCCGGGCCCGGGCCATGTCGGCGTCGAACGCGGTCGTCCAGAAGGCCACGTGCTGCAGGCCCTCGTGACCGGCGCGCAGGAAGTCCCGGAAGGCCGACGGCTCGTCATTGGTCTGCTGGATCAGCTCGATCTGCACCCCGCCGGTGTGGGCGAGCGCGACGCGGATGCTGGGTGCGGCGGGCCGCCCCCGGTATTCGAAGTCGTTCAGCGGCTGGTCGTCGATGAGGAAGAACGGGCCGACGCCCATGACGTCCGTCCAGTGCGTGAGCGCCCGCTCGACGTCCTTGACGACGAACCCGTTCTGCCGCAGCGGACCGAAGATCCGGCTCACACCGCCTCCTTGGCGGGGACGGGCCCCGTGCCCCGCTCGATGCCGGCACCCCGCCCGGAGCGGCGGGTGAGCAGCAGGACGATGACCGCGGCCACGACCATCACGGCCCCGAAGGCGGCGACCGCCCCGACGAAGCTGCCCGTGGAGTCCTGGATGATCCCCGTCACCTGCGGGCCGAAGTAGCCGCCGACGTTGCCCATCCCGTTGATCACGCCGAACCCGGCGGCGAGAGCCGCGCCGGTGAGGAAGCTCGACGGCATCGTGATGAAGACGGCCAGCGCCGTGTACAGTCCGATGCCCGCGACGCAGAACCCCGCCATCGCCACCACCGGGGAGTCCAGGAACACGGCGGCGACGGCGAATCCGGCGGCGGAGGTCCCGGCCGCGACCGCGAAGTGCACGCCCCGTTCCTGCCTGCGGTCCGAGCGCCTGGTCCACCACAGCATCGGGCCGATCGCCAGCATCGGCGGCACCGCGACCAGCCATCCGGTCTGCAGCGTCGTCAGCCCGAACTCCTTGATGATCTGCGGTAGCCACAGCTGGTAACCGTTGAGGCTGAAGGTGACGCAGCAGAAGACGACGATCAGCGTGAGCACCCGCGGGTGCGACAGCCCCTGCCGGAACGAGTGCCCGCCGGTCCGGCCGGTCCGCTCGCTCTCGGCGTCCAGGGTGCGCTGCAGCCAGGACCGCTCGGACGGGCTGAGGAACGTCGCCTCCGCCGGTCGGTCGCGCAGCACCCGGTAGCAGATCGGGCCGAGGACGACCGCCGGGATGCCGGTCACGACGAACAGCCAGCGCCAGCCTGCCACGCCCGCCAGCCCGTCCATGGCGATCAGCACGTGGGTGCACAGCGGAGAGGCCAGCGCGGACAGGCAGATGAAGGTGACGATCCACGACATCGCGGCACCGCGCTCGGCCTTGGGGAACCAGCGCGACACGAAGTACAACATGCCGGGGGAGAAGCTCGCCTCGGCGACGCCGAGCAGCAACCGCATCACGGTCAGGCTCAGTTGCCCGGTGACCAGCGCCATGGCCATGGTGACCAGACCCCAGCTCACCATGATCCGCGGGATCCAGACCCGTGCGCCGATCTTGGCCAGGATGTAGTTGCTCGGCGGCTCGCAGAGCGTGTAGCTCCAGAAGTAGACCCCGGCGGCGAACCCGAACGCCGTCGCGGAGATCCCGAGCTCGTCGTTCATCGTCAGCGCGGCGATGCCGATGTTCTGCCGGTCGACGTACAGCACGATGTAGCACAGCCCGATCAGCGGCATGAACCGGCGGGTCACCTTGCGCAGGACCGTGCGCCTCATGTCGGCGGCTGCCGTTTCATGGCTGTCATGCGCTGCTGGACGAGCGGAACGCCCATGGTCTCGTGGCACAGCACTCACCTCGATGGAGTGGGGTGGGATACGGAAGCGGTGCGCAAGAGCGACCCTCCTCGAAGCGGGGCTGTGGCACAACGCACCCGTCCCGTTGATCGGCACGCGATCGAACTCACCCCTCGGACGCGCCGGCCTGGCCGCCGGATACGGCGAGACCAGAGAGGGAGCCTGCTTGCTGCGCGGCCTCGAGCTCCGCGGCGAATCTCCCGAAGATCATCGCTCAACCCATCACCGTCCCTCCTAGACTTCCGGGAATGGTCGAGCGAATGAGTGTTGAGATCGAGAGACTCTACGAGGTGTTCGGGCGGGTTCCTCGGCCGCTGAAAGTGGAAGGCTGTGCGCATTGCGTGGCGCCCGATGAGGATCGGCCACTGCTCGAAGGGCCGGTGCGGGGTCTCAGCGTGGACGTGCTCCGGCGGTACGCGACGGATGCGCTCATCTTGTGGGGCGACGTGCCGGAACTCCGCTACTTCCTGCCCCGGTTGCTCGAACTGGCCGCGGACAACGAGTTCGACTGGCCCGATCCGGAGATCGTGTTCAGCAAGCTCGGCCGCGGTCGATGGACGGAGTGGGATGACGACGAACGCGCCGTCATTAGCACCTTTCTGACCCGTTGGTGGGAGACCAAGGCAGGCGACGACTGCCCGTGGCCCGACATTGGGACGGTGCTGTGCAGCCTGGGGCTTACCGGGATCGGACTCGTGCCGTTCCTCGATCGATGGGAACGGCTGGAGTCGACCGGCGCGATCCTGAACCTGCACGAGTTCGTCACGACGGGGGTGACGTGGCGGACGACCGGGCCCGAGCTGCGAAACCCCTTCTGGGAAAAGGAGGTCACGGGCTACCGGGATATCGTCGCCTGGCTGGCGGACGGACGCGCGCTCGCCGCGGTCGAGGAGGCCTTTCTCACCGAAACGCGAGAAGAAATGCTCGCGCTATTGGACGAGACCCACTCGCTCCTCGCCGGCTAAGGCTTCGCGGTTCTCCTCCTGACCGCCCGACCAACCCTGCTTCGGTTGGCTCACTTGGATTCGCCGAGCGACGTCGGTTTTCCGGCCACCATGGGGCCGGTGTGGGGATCCCCACCGACTCGGGTGCGCCGGATGTCATCCGGGCCTTGAGCACGGTGCTTCCCAGGCATGGTGGTCAGGCGTGGTCGACGTCCTTGATGAGGCGAGCGAGCGGAGGGAAGCGGCCCGCGACCGGGTCCGCGACGGCGGCGAACTGTGACCGCAGAGCGAGCAGGCCGGGCACCCACCACGGGGCGTAGACCGACCTCGACCGCCGCTCGACGCCGTTCACCATCGCCGCGCCGGCGCGGGAGACCGAGATCGGCGCGCCGATCACCTTGGGCATCTTCTGGAGGCCGTCGGCCAGCGACGGGCGGGTCATCAGGCCGTGGACGAGGCCGGTGTCGACCGCGCCGAAGTAGGCGATGCCGACCGCGGTGCCGGTGTGGGCCAGCTCGATCCGCAGTGCGCGCCCGAAAGCCTCCACGCCTGCCTTGGAGCTGGCGTAGGCCGCGACGGTGGGGCACGGGATCGCGGCCGCGATGGACGAGGTCAGCATGATGTAGCCGCGTCGCGCGGTGACGTACGGCAGCGCGGCCCGGACCGTGTGCCAGACGCCGAGCAGGTTGACCTCGACCACCTGCTCGAACTCGGCCGGCTTGATCGCGGCCACGGTGGCCAGGGGGCCGCTGATGCCCGCGTTGGCGATGACGATGTCGATGCCGCCGAAGCGGTCGGCGACCTCGGCGGTGACCCGCTCCAGTCCGTCCCGGTCGGTCACGTCCACCGGAAACGCCGCCGCGCGGTCGCCCATCTTCGCGGCAAGAGGACGCAGGCGGTCGGCGTCGCGGTCCAGAAGCGCCACCCGGACGCCCTTGGCGGTGAGGCGGAGCGCGGTCTCCCCGCCGATGCCTCCTGCCGCGCCGGTCAGTACCGCAACACGATCGGTCAGGGGGCTCTGCCGTGTCCTCATGGGCGGCAGTGTAGGGAGCGGCGATCACCGATTTCAATCGGTGATCGGCCGTGCTTCCCCGCGCGTTGTCGTGCCCGTCCTACATGTGGCGACCTGCATACCCAAACGCTTACTTGGTTGTTAGTATGAGGGGTTGGACCGGGCGAGAGAGGTGGCGGATGCCGACCACACCCACCGTCGAGGAGCGCGCGGGATGCGGGCTGGGGGCGCGCCTGGCGGTATGGCTGATGCGCCGGTTCCTGCGGCCGCTGGTGGCCCGGTTGCCCTGGACCCCGTACACGCTGCGCTTCGCCCCTCTGCTGGATCTGGCCGGGTTCCTGATGCTCCCGCCCCGCGGCACCAGGGTCGCCAGGGTGCGCGGGCTCTCCTGCCCCGCCGAATGGGTTCGCGGCCCCGGCGTCACCGGCGTCGGGGACAAGGTGATCCTGTACTTTCACGGCGGCGGGTTCGTCGCCTGCGGACTGCGCACCCACCGCCGAATGATCGCGCGGATCTCCCAGGCGGCGGACATGCCGGTCCTGTCGGTGGCCTACCGCATGCAGCCCCGCGTCACCATCGCCACCTCTGTCAGTGACTGCAGCAACGCGTACGGGTGGCTGCTGGAGGAGGGCCACGAGCCCGCCGACATCGTGGTCGCCGGAGACTCGGCCGGTGGCTACCTGGCCTTCATGGCGCCGCTGCACGCACTCCGTGACGGCTTGCCCCCGCCTGCCGGCATCGCCGCTCTGTCGCCGTTCACCGAGCTGGACATCGCGGGCAAGATCGCACATGCCAATGCCGCGCTCGATCCGTTCATCCCGGCCCCCCGGCTGCGGGACATGGTGCGTACCTGTTTTCCCGGCGCGGAGGTGACCGATCCGTGGCTGTCGCCGGTGCACGCCGATCTGGGCGGGCTGCCTCCGGTGCTGATCCAGGTCGGTTCGGTGGAGGTGCTGCGCTCCGACGCCGAGTTGATGGCCGGGCGGCTGGGAGCGGCCGACGTGCCGTGCACGCTGCAGATCTGGGAGGGGCAGATGCACGTCTTCCAGATCTTCGCCGATATCTCCCGCGAAGGGCTGGCCGCCATCTCCGAGATCGGGGCGTTCGCCCGCGCCGTCACCGGCTTGACCGTGCGACGGGAAGCGGCATAGCCGGCGGCTGGGCTTGCGTTATGACTGGGCACGCAGGAGGGACGCGGCCCCGACCGTAGGTGCGAACGGCTGTGCCGGCTTCCTCAGGGAGTGTCGGCGATGTGCTGGGATTCGGTGGCGCGTCTCAGGTCGCCCATGTCGGTGAAGATCTCGGCGGCGCGCTTCAGGCGGGCCCGGCCTTCGTCGGCGCGGCCCGCGGCCAGCAGCGCTTGGCCGAGGTGTGTGAGGGCGATGGCCTCACTGTGGCGGCCTCGGTTCTGCATGATGGCCAAAGCTTGTTCGCCGTAGTGGACGGCCTGGCCGGGGTCGGTGCTCTGCAGTGCGGCTCCCAGGGTGTAGAGGGCCATGGCGGCCACGTCCACGTCACCGATCTTGACGGCCAGTTCCTGTCCCTGCTTCAGGCGCTGAACGGCTTCGCTCACCCGTCCCGCACCGAGCAGATGCTTGCCGAGGTAGTTGTAGGCCATGGCCTGCTGGCCGGGCAGGCCGTGCTCGGAGAACACCTGCGCGGCCTCCTCGAGGCACTCGATCGCGGCGGCGGAATCGCCGCGTTGGCCGTACGAGAGACCCAGCGCGGTCTGGGCGGCGGCGATGATGTACGGGTCGTTGAGACCGTGGGCCATGCGCATGGCCTCGCGCAGGAGGGGGTCGGCCTCGTCGAGTTCGCCCCTGTGCACGTTGACCCAGCCGACCGTGAGCCGGCCGAGGGCCTCGCCGCCCAGGTCGCCTTCCCGCCGGGCCTTCGCGAGCAGCATCCGGCCGCACATGAGCAGGTCGTCGAAGTAGCCGCCCATGAACAGCGGCCGGAACAGGAGGCCGACCAGTTCGGTGAGCAGCGTGCAGGGCAGGGTGTGGCAGCCCTCGACCTGCTCCACGCAGCTGAGCAGGTTCTGGCGGACGCTCTCGAACGCGGCGGACGCCGCCTGACCGTTCTGGACGATCTCGGGAACGACCGCACCCGGCCAGGGCTGGGGGACGAGACGAGCGAGCCGGTCGGTCATCAGCCGGACCGTCTCGGTGATGGCCGCCAGCCGTTCCGCGGGACTGTCGAGTTCGTGGGTGAGGCCGTGGGCGAACGCGCGGACCAGGTCGTGGTACCCGTAGCTGCCGGGCCCCTGGGACTCCAGCAGGTGGACGTCGAGCAATGCCTCCAGCAGCCGGTCGGCCTCGAGAATGGGGATGTCCAGCGCCCGCGCCGCGATCTCCTTGTCGATCGTGCTCATGTGAGGGATGGCCAGCAGGCGGAACGCCGCCGCCTCTTCCGGCGCCAGCTGGGCATGGCTGAGCCCCAGGCTCGCCCGGACGCTCAGGTCCCCGACCTCGAGTTCGTCCAGGCGGCGGGTGCGGTCGCTCAATCTGTCGGCGAGATGCCCGAGTGACCAGTCGGGCCGCACCGCCAGCCGCGACCCCACGATGCGCACGGCGAGGGGGAAGCCGCCGCACGCGGCGACGAGCCGGTCGAGCGAGCCGTCGCCGTCCCGCATCCGGTCCGCGCCGGCGATGGCGCCGAGCAGCGCGCGTGCCGCCGCGTCGGGCAGCGCACCGAGTTCGACGAAGTGGGCGCCGACGAGGTCGGCCAGCGTGTTCCGGCTGGTGACGATCGTCCGGCAGCGGCCCCCACTGGGAAGCAGCGGCCGGATCTGGGAGGCGTCGCGGACGTTGTCGAGGACGATGAGCAGTCTGCGGTCGGCCGTCATCGTCCTGAAGAGCGACACGCGCTCCTCGAAGGACTGCTGCAGTGCCAGATCGGTGATCCCCAGCGCCTTCAGGAACATCGCGAGTGTCTCGGCCGGGTCGCTCGGCGACGAACCGGAGCCGTGCATGTCGGCGAACAGGACACCGTCGGGGAACCGGTGGCTCAGGTGGTGCGCCAGCCGCACCGCGACGGTCGTCTTGCCGATACCGCCCGGACCGGAGACGACCGCCGTCCGAGGCCCCGGTTCCCGGCGCGGGTCGAGCTTCTCCGCCAGCGTCGAGAGAGTGGACTCCCGCCCGACGAGATCGCCCGAGTCGGGCGGCAGCTGGAAGGGGACCGTCCTGGCACCGCCGGCCGGCGCCAGGCCCGGGTCCCCCGCGAGGATGCGCTGGTGCAGCTCGTTGAGCTCGGCGCCGGGCTCGACGCCGAGCTCCTCCTTCAGGATCTCCCGCACCTGGCGGTACGTGGCGAGGGCCGCCGCCCGGCGGCCCGACCGGTACAGCGTGAGGATGAGCCGCGCCCACAGGTTCTCGCGGGTGGGATGCTCCGCGACGAGCCGCCGCGCCTCGTCGATGATCTCCGCGTGGTGGCCGAGGTGGAAGGCCGCCTCGAGTTTGAGCTCGTGGACCTGGAGCCGCATCTCCTCGAGCCGGTGTTCCTCGTCCCGCAGCGCGGTGGCGCCGACGTCCGCCAGCGCCGGGCCGCGCCACAGGTCCGTCGCGGCCGCGAGGACCGTGGCGGCGCGCGTCCAGTCTCCCGCCCGCGCGGCCGACAGGCCGTCGGCGTGCAACGCGACGAACCGCGACAGGTCGAGTTCGCCCGGCTCCAGCTCGATGCGGTAACCCGGCGAGGCGGTGACGATCCGGGCGCCGAGTTCGGGTCCCAGCGTTCGCCGGAGCCGCGCGACATAGCTGTGCATCGTGGTGCGGAAGGACGGGGGAGGGGCGCCGTCCCAGATCAGGTTGGCCAGCGCCTCGCCGGTGACGGTGTGCCCGGAGCGGAGGAGCAGGGCGGCCAGCAGGCTGCGCAGCCTCGGCGAGGCTATCGGGACGGCGGTTCCGTCGCCGTCCCGGACGAGTAGCGGCCCCAGTATCCCGAACTCCACCGCTGAACCCCTGTTCACTTTGGCCCCGAGGCACACATTCTGACCGAAGAGCGTCGATCGGTGTCAACCGGAAGCAAGCCCGTTTCTTGCGGCGGACGCGAACGATGCTAGATCGGTGCCAGCCGGATGCCAGCCGGGTCGGCGAAGATCGTGAGGCCTAGGAAGAAGGCGGGCAGTCGAACAGGACGGAGCGGCCTTGTGAATCCCACGAGGCGATCAGGCCGCCCATGACCGTGGTCGTGATCGCAGGGGACGTTCCCAGCATCGGTGTCATGGGGGAGTACACGGCGCGCCGCCTGGTCGTGGACGGCGCCGCGCAGGAAGGACGCGCGGAGTTCATCGATCAGATGGCACAGGCACTGGGGGAACGCGGGAGCGTCCTGGTCGTCCATCCGTCATGGAGCACCGGGGGCGCCGGCGGTCTCATCGCCCTCGCACGGGGAGCGCTGCACACCGACCGGATCGCCGCGGTCCCGCTGGATCTGCCCCCGCTGGCGCTCTCGCTCGTGGCCGACCAGCTGGCTTTCGTGGCACCGCACGTTCCGCCGGGAAGGCTCGCGGGCCTGGCGTCCCGGTTGTCCGTCATGGTGTGCGCGGGCGCGTGGCTGCACAGCGTCGCCCGCTTGGAGAACGTTCCGGTCGGTCTGGCCGAGCATGCCGTCTCTTACCTGCCCGGCCGTGGCGGCTTCTCAGTGCTCGCGGCTCCTTCACCGGGTGTGCACCGGATAACGCGGGCCGAACCGGTGCAGGCGATAGAACGGCCGCGGCTGGGGCCCGTCCTGCTGGCGGCCGCCGACCAGAACGGAGATCCGGGCTGGCTGCGGGAGTCGCTGCAGGGCGCCCTCGGAGCGACGTCCATCGTGCCGGCCGCCGTGCAACCGCTCAGCGACACGTACTGGGGTTCCCGAAGGCACACCGAGTTCGTCGCGTTCAGCGGCCACCCCGACGCGGTCCAGCAGGCCGTCACGTCGGCCGGGGGACGGCCCTGCGGATGGTGCGGCGAACCCACCGCGCTGCCCGAATGCTCCTTCTGCGGGATGGCCGTCCGAGACGGGTCAGGCGATGTCTCCGGAGGGGCGGCCGGCGTGGTCGCCGGCTCCGCGACGAGGAACGGAGTCCGATGAATCCCCGTCAGCGACGAGGAGGCGTGCTGATGGTGCTCGCGGCGCTCGGCGCCGTCGTGGTGTTCGTCAGCGTGCTCGGGTACACCGGATCGGTGCGCGCCGAGGCCGGCGTCCGTACCGAGGTGCTGGTGCTCACGCGCACGATCCCCGCGTACACCCGGATCACCGAGAACGACCTGCGCCGCGCCCAGGTGCCCAAACGCTGGTCGCCCTCGACACTGATCACCAACCCCGCCCAGCTCGCCGGGAAGGTCGCGGGAGCGGATCTGCCCGCGGGCGCCTTCCTGCAGCACGGGATGCTCGTCCCGCACCCCGCCCTGGAGCCCGGCCAGCGGGCCATCTCCATCAGGGTCGACGCCGAGACGGGGGTCGCCGGCATGGTGCAGAAGGGCATGTACGTCGACATCTACGCGACCTACCAGGTGCAGAAGGGCAGCCGCCAGGAGTCCTGCGCGGCCCGGATCGTCAAGTCGGCCCTCGTGCTCCAGATCGACCAGGTGCGCAGCGTCCGCGACGAGAAGAACACCTCGGTCACCGAGTCGATCATGCCGATCACGTTCGCGCTCGACGCCGTGGACAGCCTGAAGCTCACCCGGGAGGAGAGCTTCGCCAACAAGCTCCGCCTGGTGCTGATCGGCGGCACGGGCCGGAAGGCCGACGGTGTCAGCCTCCCGCCGGTGTGCGAGACGATCCCGGCGAGGTGACGGCGCCGTGACCATCAGGGTTCTGCTCGGGATCGAGGATCGGGCCGTGGCCGCGGCGCTCGGCGGCCTGGTCGACGAGCTCCCCGGCCATGAGGTGGCCGGGGTCCGGGCGAGTTCGGACGACGTCGCCGCGGCGGCCGCCGCCGAACCCGGACTGGACGTCGTCCTCCTGCACCGGGATCTGGGTCCGCTCGCCCCATTGGAGGTCGTCCGCGACCTGGCCGTGCGCCACCCCCACCTCCCGGTCGTGCTCGTCACCGAGGACACCGGCGTCGAGGCGTTCGCCGCCGCGATGGCGGCGGGCGCGCGGGGCGTGGTCTCCACCCGGCCGACGCTCTCCGAGCTCGAGGACCGCATCCGGCAGGCGGTCGAGTGGTCCCGCGCCATGAGGCGGCACCTCACCACCGCGGGCGCCGATCCCGGCGAGAGCCTCCCGCCCCGGCGGCAGGGGAGGCTGGTGACCCTGTGCGGTGCCAAGGGCGGCGTCGGCACGACCACGCTCGCGATCCACCTCGCGCTGGCGACGGCGGCCACGGGACGCAGCGTCTGCCTGATCGACATGGACCTGCAGAAGGGCGATGTCGCCGGATACCTGGACGTCCGGCACCGGCACAGCGTCAGCGATCTCGCGGCCGCGGGAGACGGCCTGGACGGGGGAGTCGTGGCGGACGCGCTGTATGTCCACCCGGCGGGCCCGCACGTCCTGCTGGGACCGGGGCAGGGCGAGGACGCGGAAGAGATCTCCGCGCGCGTGAGCAGAAGCGTCCTCGGGATCGCCCGCGCGCGATACGACGTGGTCCTGGTGGACGGCGGTGCCTATGTCACCGAGGCCGCTGCGGTGGCGGTGGAGCTGGCCGACGAGGCGGTCATCGTCGCCACTCCCGACGTCCCCGCGCTGCGCGGTGCCGCGAGGCTGGCCGGGATATGGGCGCGGCTGGCGATCCGCAAGGAGGAGGACGCGTCGGTCCTGCTCGCCAAGCACGACAGGCGCAACGAGATCCAGCCCGACCTGGCGCGGAAGATGGTCGGCCCTCCCGTGCGGGCGGTGACGGTCCCCGCCGCCTTCCGCGCTCTGGAGGAGGCCGCCAACACCGGCTCGCCGCTCACGGTCAAGCAGACGGCCTTCCGGAAGGCGATCGGCTCGGTCGCCGCCGACCTCGGTCTCCTCTCGGGGGAGCCGGACGAGGACGAGCGCGAGACCCCGGGCGGCAGGGGCGGGGGCAGGTCATGGAAACGCCCGTGAGGAGCCCGCAGGACCGGGGCGCCGTCGCCGTCGAGTTCGCCGGCATCATCCCGCTCATCGGCTTCGTCGGCCTGCTGGTGTGGCAGACCGTGCTGGTCGGCCTGACCTCGATGTACTCCAGCCATGCCGCGAACGAGGCGGCGCGCGCGGTGACCGTGATCGGCTATGACGAGCGCGACACCCCGGAGGCGCGGGCCGACCGCGAGGAGGTCCGGCGCCGCACGGTGGCGCGGGTCTCCGGTGGCTGGAAGGACCGCGAGCATCTGCACATCGCCGTCCGGGACGGCTACGCCGTCGTGACCATCGACACTCCGCTGGTGATACCCGCGCTGCGGAGCTCGTGGGGGATCACGGGCCGGGCGAAGATCGTCACGGAAGGGGGTGGTGGCGTTGGCGCGGCGCGGTGACCGGGGAGCGGTGGCCGTCGAGTTCGCGGGCATCGCACCGTTCGCCCTCTTCGTGATCTTCCTGGTGTTCCAGGCGTACATCTCCTCGACCACGGTCGAGCGGGTCGAGAACGCGGCCCGCACCGGGGCGCGCGAGGCGGGCCAGCGCTACGCCCCGGATCTCTGCCGGGAACGCGCGCGGGCCGCGATGCCCGGATGGCTGAACACGTACTCGATCGAAGGCGGGCCGACATCGGTGGACGGAGATGACGGGGTGTACTGCCGGGTCCGCGCCAAGCTCCCCCTGCTCTGGAAAGGGATCCCCTTGGACTACACCGTGACGCGCACCGTCACCATGCCGCTGGGGTAGCCGATGGCCCTCAAGGATCGTCTGGAGAACGGCGGCCCCGCCGACGGGCGACCTGGCGGGAACACCGTCGGGCACTGGCGGCAGCGCCTGCTGGAAGAGATCAACCTGGACGAGCTGGCCAAGCTCACCATGGACCAGCGGCGGGCGCGTCTGGAGAAGGTCACCGGCCTTCTGGTGGCGCGCGAGGGGCCGGTGCTGACGGGCGGGGAGCGGGCCTCGCTCATCCGCCGCGTCGTGGACGAGGCACTCGGCCTGGGCGTGCTCGAGCCGCTGCTCGCGGATCCGAGCATCACCGAGATCATGGTGAACGGGCCGGACGCCATCTTCGTGGAACGCGCCGGGCGGGTGGCCCGGGTCGACGGCGGCTTCGCCAGCCAGGACCAGCTCTACCAGACCATCGACCGGATCGTCGCCCAGGTGAACCGCCGCGTGGACGAGTCGAGCCCGATGGTCGACGCCCGCCTGCCCAGCGGCGAGCGCGTCAACGTGATCGTGCCGCCGCTGTCGCTGAACGGCCCCGTCATCACCATCCGCCGCTTCCCCCGCGCGTACTCGGTCGGGGAACTGGTGGAGGCGGGCTCCCTCGACGAGGCCACCGGCCTGCTGCTGGCCGCGTTCGTCCGGGCCCGGCTCAACGTCGTGATCGCCGGCGGTACCGGCACCGGCAAGACGACCATGCTGAACGCGCTGTCGGCGTTCGTCCCGGCCGGGGAGCGCATCATCACCATCGAGGACTCCGCCGAGCTCCGGCTCACGCAGGAGCACGTGATCTCGCTGGAGTCGCGTCCCGCCAACATCGAGGGCAAGGGGGCGATCACGATCCGCGACCTGGTCCGCAACGCGCTGCGGATGCGGCCGGACCGGATCATCGTGGGCGAGGTCCGCGGCGGCGAGACCCTGGACATGCTGCAGGCCATGAACACCGGGCACGACGGCTCGCTGGTGACGGTCCACGCCAACTCGACCGAGGACACCGTGCACCGCCTGCGTACGCTCGCCGCGATGAGCGACGTCAAACTGCCGTACGAGGCGATCCGCGACCAGATCGAGGGTGCGGTCGACATCGTGGTCCAGTTGACCCGCGGTCCGGACGGATCGCGCCGCATCACCGAGGTGGCGGCGCTCGGCCCCGCCGGAGCGGGCGTCGGGTCCGGCGCGGGCGCCGCTCCGGGCCCGGCGGCGCAACACCGGGTGACGCGCTTCGAGGCGGAACCGCTGGGTTCCGACCAGACCGTACGCGGCGCGTTCCGGCACCATCCGCTTCCCGGGTTCCTGGCCACCCGGCTCTTCGAGGCGGGAGAGAAGATCCCGCCCGCGTTCGCGCCCGAGCCGCGCACCGGCCACGTGGACACGGGTCGAGCACGGCCCGCGGAAGGCGGGGTGGGAAGGTGATGATCCTCCCGCTCCCGGTGATCCTGCTCATCCTCGCCGTGGTGCTGATCCTCGCCGTCTGGGGGCTCGGGGACCTGGTCGCCGGGGCGGGACGGCGCCGTCGGCTGGTCGAACGCGGCCGGCTGGCCCCGGGCGACCCGGCGGCGGGACTGGCCGCCAGGCTGGACGCGTCATTGCGCCGTACCACGCTCGGCCGGGCCGTGGAACGAAAGCTGAACACCGCCGGAATCAGGGTGCGGGTGTCCACGTTCCTGGCTCTGCTGACCGCGGCGGGCGCCGCCGTCATCGTGCTGATCGGACAGTGGATCGCACCGGTGTTCGGGCTGGCGGCCGCCGCCGGTGTGGGCATGGCGTTCTTCTCCTACGTGCGGCGAAGGGAAGAACGGCGCCGGGACGAGTTCGTCGCCCAGCTGCCCGAGCTGGCCCGGGTCCTGTCCAACGCGACCAACGCCGGCCTGGTCATGCGGACGGCCATCGAGATCGCCGCCGATGAGCTCGCGGATCCGGCGGGCACCGAGCTACGCCGGACGGCGGACGCGCTGCGGCTGGGCCAGCCTTTGGAGGACGCCCTGCGCGACCTGGGCGCCCGCCTGCCGTCGCGGGAGCTTGGCGTGCTGGTCAGCACGCTGGTGGTGGCGACCCGCTCGGGCGGCTCGCTGGTCACGGCGCTGCGGACGATCGCCGGGACGCTGGAGGAACGCAAGGAGATCCGCCGGGAGGTCAGAACGATTATGGGAGAGGCGGTCGTCACCAACTGGGCGGTCGGGGCCCTCGGCCTCGGCGGGCTGGCGCTGATCAACATCATCCAGCCGGGCGCGCTCCGGATCATGAGCGAAGGGCTGGTCGGCCAGATCGTCCTCGCCGTCGCGGCCGTGTTGTTCACCGGCAGCCTGCTCGCCGTCCGCCGGGTCACCAGGATCGATGTGTGAGGTGGACGTGATCGGTTACGTCATGGCGGCGTCGGGAGCGCTCTGCGTGATCCTCGGCGTCTGGGGTTTCTCGCTGGTCACGGCGGAACGCAGGTTCAGCGTGTCGGCCCTGTCCGACGTCGGCGGCGGCGCTGAGGAGGAGGGTTTCGTGCTCGACCGGCTCGCTGGCGTCCTCGGGGCGCCGCTCGCCGGTCTGGCGTTGACCGCGCTGGCGCCCTGGCGGAGCTCGATCCGCGAACGGATCGCCGCCGCGGGGCGTCCCGCCGGACTCTCCACGGTCGAGGCGTACGCCCGGGTCACCGCCGGATACGTCGTCATCTTCGGCGGGCTGGGGCTTGTTTTCGCGGCCCTGGGGCAGGGCGCGTTCGGGGTGGTGTGTTTTGCCGGCTGCCTGCAGAACGAGTACAGGCTCTATGGCCGGAAGAAGGCCAGGCAGGACGACATCCAGCGGTCCATCCCCGACTTCCTCGACGTCCTCGCGGTCACGGTGAGCGCGGGCCTCAGCTTCCGCGTCGCGCTGGCGCGCACGGCCGACAGCATGCCGGGCCCGCTCGCCGACGAGTTCCGCCTGGCGCTCCGGCAGATGGACCTGGGCACACCGCGCCGCGAGGCGTTCGAGGACCTGCGGCGGCGCAACGACTCCGAAGGCGTGAACCAGTTCGTCACCGCGTTGCTGCAGGCCGAGGAACTGGGGGCGCCGTTGCGGACCGCGCTGGTGGACATCAGCAACGATCTGCGCCGAAGCTCGGCGCAATGGGCCAAGCGCAAGGCTCAGCGCACCACACCGAAGATCACCGTGATCACCATGACGATGAGCCTTCCGGCTCTGATGCTGGTCGTGCTGGCAGCCCTCTTCTACGGGTCGGGAGTGAGCCCTGGTGGCCTCTTCGGCGGTTGAGCGGCCGACACCCGCCGCGGGCCCGCTGCCGGAACGGGTCGGCGCCGCGTTCGGGATGCTGATGCGGATCCGCATGCTCGTCGCAGCCCTGACGTTGCCGCTGCTGCCCAGCGGCGAGCTGAATCTCGCGACCTTCCTCCTGGTCTTGAGCATCGTGGCACTGTCCTGGCTGGCGGGGCGTGGCTGGCGCCTGATCGCTCCGCGGGTCGCCACGCATCCGCTCTACTTCGCGCTCGACATGGTCATCTCGTTCGGCATCCTGGGCATCGGTGGAGTGTCGGGCCCCTTCTTCATCTGCACCGTCGTGACGGCGGCGGTGGCGGGCCTCCTCTACCGGTGGCAGGGCATGCTGGCCGTCGCCATCCAGCAGGTCGCCTTCTACTGCATCGTCTACGGAGTCAGCCTGCGGGCACCTGACGACATCGTCTTCCAGTCGGTGCTGGCGCAGGCCCTCTACTACCCGTTGGCCGGGGTGGCCGGAGTCGGGCTGCGCAGGCTGCTCGACGACTTCGCCGCGAAGGAGGCCGAGCTGCGGCGGGCCGAGGTCCAGGCCGCCGCGGCCGACGAGCGGGCCCGGCTGGCCCGGGAGATGCACGATTCGCTGGCCAAGACGCTGCGCGGCGTGGCGATGATCGCCGCCGCTCTGCCGACCTGGATCTCCCGGGATCAGGCGCGCGCGGTGTCGGAGGCCGAACGTGTCGCGGTGGCGGCCGAGGTCGCCTCGAAGGAGGCGCGGACCCTGCTCGCCGAGCTCCGGGAGGACGCGGCGCAACGCTCCTTCCCCGACACCGTCCGCGACATGGCGGAGCGCTGGGGTGCCGACACCGCCACGGCCGTGATCTTCGATTTCGCCGAGGGGGTGGACCTGCCCCCGCGTTCCCGGCACGAGGCGAGGGCCATCCTGAGCGAGGCGCTGGCCAACGTCGAAAGGCATGCCGCGGCGAGGTCGGTCTGGATCCGGCTCGCCTGGGAGGAGTCGATGGTCGTGCTGACCGTGCGCGACGACGGGCGCGGGTTCCGGCCGCGCGGGCTGCCCGAACTGGCCAGGGAGGGCCACTACGGGCTCATCGGCCTGCACGAGCGGGCCGAGCGCGTGGGCGGCCGGGTGTGGGTGGCGTCCGAGCCGGGGGCGGGCACCACGGTCGGCGTCAGGCTCCCCGTGGTCGAGCCCGCGGACCGGCGACTCGCCGAGGCGGGAACGCATGGGTGATCCACGCGTCATGGTCGTCGATGACAACATCGTCGTGCGTTCCGGCCTGGTGTCGCTGCTGGAGGCGGCCGGGATCGAGGTCGTGGGCGAGGCGGGGGACGGGCGGACCGCGCTGGAACTCGCCGAGCGGATCAGACCCGACCTGGTCCTGCTGGACGTGCGGATGCCACTGATGGACGGGATCAGCGCGGCCGGTGGGCTGAGCCGTGTCGCCAAGGTGGTCATGCTGACCTACACCCAGGACCCGGGCGTCGTCCAGGCGGCGATCGAGCGGGGCGCGGTCGGCTATCTGGTGCACGGGTCGTTCACGGCGGCCGAGCTCACCGCGGCGGTGCACGACGCCATGGAGGGCGCGAACCCGCTCTCCCGGGAGGCGGTCTCCGCCCTGGTCGGCGCCGTGCACCGCGACCAGGTCCAGAGCGGGACCTGGGACGGTTCACCGGTCGCGCCTCCGCCCGGGCACGGTGCCTCTCAACGCCGCGCACGGGAACGGTTCGGACTGTCGGCCCGGGAGGCCGAGGTGATGGAGCTGATCGTCCGGGGACGCACGAACGGCGAGATCGCCGAACGCCTGTTCCTGGCCGAGAAGACGGTGAAGAACCACATCAACCACATCTACGCCAAGCTCGGCGTCGCCTCGCGGGCCGGGGCGATCGCGCACTGGCTGGGCACGGCCGAGGAGCAGGCGGGCCCTCCCGGGGGCCCAGACGGGCCCGGCTGAATGGGGCCTGGATTGGGCCGCCGGGCCCTGGGGCCGGCAGCGTGGATTCCGTACCGTTGTTCTGCCGGAAGGGAACAAGAAACGGTCGGAAGGAAACGCCGATGAACCCGATTATTCCGCTCTACGTGACCCTGCAGACTTTCGTTGTCGACCGCGTGGAACGGCTTCGAAGGTCATCGGACCGGGGCGCGGAAGCCATCGAATACGCGGCACTGATCATCATCGCCGCGGCGGTCATCGGATTCGTATACGCAGCCATTAGTGGTATCAACATCCAGCAAAAGGTCGCTGACGCTCTCAACAGTGTGTTCAACCGGCCGCAGCAGTAGTACCCCGGACGGGTGCCGGGGACGGTGGGGAAGCAGCCGAATCCGGCTTCGGGAAGGCACACTCCCCATCACCCCGCCGCCTGCCGAAGAAGGGCCGGTCGATGCGCGCTGTGCCGGCGTCCTGGCTGACGGCGGCCACCCTCGGCGCCCTCGGTCTGCTCGCCCTGAAAACCCTGGCACCGGACGCGGAGCCCGCCGGAACCTACGACCAGGAATTCTTCGGCCGGTGGCGGCCGGCCTTCCAACTGCCGGTGGCGGCGTTGGCGGCCACCGCCGCGACCGCGGCCACCGAACCTGATCTCTGGAGCACTCACGGAATCCTCCCGTGCGGTATCGAGATCCTGCTCGGATGCCTTCTCGGCCTCTTTCTCGTGAACGCTTTCCGGCCGGCGCGCGGCCGTCATCGCTGAAGCCGGAAGGCCATGTGTGATCTCCGCTCATGGAATGGGGTGCGGATGCTGCGGCGGATGCGGTACGGCAAATCGGGAGGGGGCGACGAAGGCGCCGCCACCTCCGTTCTGGTGATGTTCATGGCGGTCGTCCTGGCCGCCGGTTTCCTGCTGTTCGGCCGGATCGGCCAGGCCGGCGACATGCGCACCCGGGCGCAGATCGGCGCCGACGCCGCCGCGCTCGGGGCGCTCGCCCCCCTCCGCGACCAGGCGGTCTCGCTGGCGCTGGACGGGCTCGACCCGTCCGCGGCGGGCTACTGGTCGGTCGGCACCACGCCCGAGGCGGCAGCCGCGTCGTACGCCGACAAGAACGGGACGCGGGTGCTCCGAGCCCGGCTGAGCGGCAGGGAGGGCCAGACCACCATGGTCGAGGCCGCGACGCGGTTCTGCCAGCTCAAGAGGGACGGCGAACTGACCGCGAAGGAACGCGACGACCTCCGCCAACGCCGCAACCTCTGCACCGACAACACCGGGAAGACCGGGATCGGCCGCGCGGGCTCCGCCAGGGCGGTCGCCACGATGAAGGCGCCGCGCTGCTCGTCCGACTACTGGGACCCGCCGCCGGAGAGCACCGGGATCGGGCCGACCCGCAGGATGGTCTGCGACGGCGTGCAGGTGTACCCCGGCGGTGACCGCGAGCGCGTGAGGAAGCTGTTCAAGCTGCGTCTCGTCGACGGTGAGGACCCCGTCGCCTACACGGGACAGCCCGAGGGCATGGACCTTCCCCCGGGAGGCCCGGTCGGCGGGGGCGGCGTCGTGGTCAGCGAGTGCGCCACGAACGGGCAGCGTCCCGCCGACGACCTCCCGTTCGGCGCGGCGGTGGTCGCCTGGGCCCTGTGCTGGCGTGGCACGCCCTACTCCTGGGGAGGCGGCACCGTTCGTGGCCCGGGACGCGGCATCTGCTGCTCGCCCGGAGGTTACGACGGGCGCCTGACCATCGGGTTCGACTGCAGCGGCCTCACGCTGTACGCGGTCTACCACGCCTCCAAGGGCCGGATCGCCATGGGCCACTTCACCGGGACGCAACTGGACGACCCCCGCGGCAGGCCCGTGCCGCTCAACCAGCTCCAGGCCGGGGACCTCGTGTTCTTCGGCCCGCGCCCGACCGACCACGTGGCCGTCTACTACGGCGACGGCAAGATGGTCGAAGCTCCGAGAACCGGGGACGTCGTCAAGATCTCCCCGCTGCGCAGCAGCCTCACCTACGCTCGCCGCTTCGGCTGACCGCGCCTCGCCTTCCGACCGGCCGAGCGACGCAGGGAGCACGGACATGCACACATGGATCATCGTCGCGGCGGCCTCGGCCGGCCTGGCCGTCGGCTGGTCGGCGGCGCCGATGGCCGGCCCGTACGTCGACGGGGTCTCCCGCGCGAACCGGACGGCGATGGCCGTGGCCACGGCGGCGGGATGGGGGGTGCTCGGCGGGTTGCTCGGCTCGTCGGTCCTGCTGGCCGCCCTGCTCTACCTGGCGGGAGTCGGAACGCTGCTCGCGTTCATCGATCTGCGGGTCGAGCGGCTGCCGGACCGTTTCACGCTTCCGTCGTACGGCGTCGCGTCGGCCCTGCTCGCGCTGGCCGTTCCGTTCACCGAGGGAGGCGTCGGGCGTCTCGTGCACGCGTGCGCCGGGATGGCGGCCCTGTTCGCGCTGTTCGCCGTCCAGGCCGTCCTGGTACCCGGCGGGATCGGGCTCGGGGACGTGAAGCTCGCCGGAGTGCTCGGCCTCTACCTCGGGTGGTTCGGCGCGGCGACCTGGTGGACGGGCCTGCTGACGATGTATCTCCTCGGTGGAGTCGCGGCGTTCGCGGTCATGGCGGTCCGGCGGTCGCGGGCGGGCTCGATCCCGTTCGGGCCGTCCATGCTCCTCGGCACGCTGGCCGCGATCATGCTCGAACTCCCGGGAAGCTGAGCGGCGCCCGTCCCCTCGGGGCGGACGGGGCGTCACGGACGGCGTCGGCGCGGAGCCGAGCGCCACGGAAACCGCGGAACCAGCAGGCAGGCGAGACCCGCGACGCTACCCGCCATCAACCAGAGCCACAGGCCCCGGCCTCGGGTCTCCAGGACGTCGTTCCCGGCGAACGGGAGTGCGAGCAGCGTCGAGGCCAGGGGCAGGAGGGGTGGTGCCGCGGCCATCGCCACGAGGTGTCGCCCGCGCGTCATCCGATCGCTCCGGAACGTCCCGATGGCCACGACGGAGGCGGCCACGGCCATGGCGGACGCGCGCGGTCTCCACTGGTCGAGCTCTCGCAGCGTCATCAGGGCGCCCTCGATCTCGCTCGGCCATATGAGGTCCGCGGGATCGGGTGCCAGCACCCGGTCGACGATCGACTGGCCGATCAGGTCGAGCCCGAGCATCAGCGCTCCAGCCAGGACGAGCACGTTCATCCACCGGTGTCGCAGGGCCAGGACACCCAGGCACGCCCCGGCGCCGACGGTCAGTTCCGCCACCAGCGCGGCGACGACGAGGGAGGCGGAGTGCGGCGTCCCGAACAGCGGGTTCAGGATCATCATCGGGAGGACGATCATGCAGCTCAGCAGGGTGACGGTCAGGGCGATCTGCCCCTCGTGAGACAGCACCGGCGACCCACGGCCGCCGCTCGCGGTCGCCACCCGGACTGCGAGCGCGGTGGCGACCACGACCGCCGCCAGCAGCCCGGGCGCCGTCGCCTCGACCACCGCGTCGTTGACCATGCCGACGGAGCCCAGGCCGGTGATGCCGATGCCCCAGCGGACACCGGCCAAAGCCAGCCCGACGACGGCGAAAGCGACGAGCAGCGCGAGGAGCGGGCCGCCGGGACCGGCCCGCTCGGGGCGGGCGCCGCGCGCGGCGGTGCGCAGCTCCGAGGACGAGTAGGGGCGGGGCGACGTCATGGCCGGCTCGTTCCGGGGTCCCGGTCGGTGCGGCAGATCCAGGGACGGGACACACCGGTCTTCGGGTCGACGATCCGCGCGTCCGTGAGCGCGGTCCGGACCGTCTCGGTGCTGTTCTCAAGGCCAGCGATCTTGACGCCGGGGGTGAATCCGAAGTCCGCTCCCTTCTTGCTGCTGTCGCGGTCGTAGGAAAGCGTGGAGATCTTCCCCTTCTCCTGGATCAACACGGCGAGCTCATCGGCGAGCGACTGCATCTCACCCTGATATCCCGCGCCGGCAGCGGGGGGCGCGATGTATTTCTGGATCACTTGCTGAGCGTGCGGGTCACCCTGGAGCGAGATCTCGATGTGCGTGAACGCGTTACCGCCGCCGCCCTTCGAGTAGGACAAGGTCCCCTCGGGATTGTCCTTCCTGAGCTCCCACTGGCCGCCGGCCGGGCTGGGAGTGGGCAGGCTCTTCGGATCCTTGAACTTCAGTTCCCAGGTGGCGCCGGCGTTCAGATTGTGGTTGGAGCCGGAGTCGGTCACGATGGTCGCCGTCTTGGGAACCTTCACCTCTTTGCCGTCGGGAGTCTGCACAATGTCATAGGTGATGGAAACGGTGGATCCGTCGGACCAGTCCTTCGTCGCCTGCAGGGCGAAAGAGGGTAGCCATTTGTTCTCGGTCTTGGCCTCGCCCGTGGCTCCGAGAGTGACCGCGTTCTTGCTCATAAATGTTTTGATCTCTTCATTTTCACTGGTCGTCGTGGTGCCGACCTCGTGTGTTTCCTCGTATATCCCGCCGACCTTGGCCTTTACCTTGCCCGCGGAGAACGACAGGCTGCCATTGATGTACCCGTTGGTGCCGGTACCCTTTGAGATGGTGTATTTGATGCCCCACTGGTCGGCCATCGTGTACTTGAGCCTTTCCGCCTCGATCAGGCCCTTGAGGGGACCCTTGCTCTTGACCAGCGTGGTCCGCTGCCTCTCGAATTCGGCATGGAAAGCCTGACGCTGGGCCTCGTTGGCGAACTTCCAGGTCGTCGACGCGGTCTTGCTCCATTCATTGCCGCCCGCGATTGTAAGGCCGGTCTTCTTGTCGTTGATTTTGTAACCGATGCCGGTCTCGACATGGATTCCATTCCTGTTTTCGCTCCCGTCGACCTCCCACACCTCGCCGTCCGAGCGCTGGATGACCACCTTCTTCTCCTTCTCTTTGTGAGAGTAAAGAAGCACCTGCACGGATTTGGTTTTTTCTACCGAGGTATCAGCCACGGTGCAGGGCGGATCCGGGGGCGGTGGTGGCGGCTGGGGGAGCGCGGCCTCACCCGCAGGACAGGATCCCTGTGAAAATATTCGACAAATAGAGGATTCAACCTTTTGCGGCCACGATCCGGCAAAGGTGCTGTTCAGTCCGAGAACCACCACATTCACCACGGCAATGAGCGCGGCGTATTCGATTTTCGAACCGCCCTTGTCGCGGGGCCGGCACTCCATGTTCACCAGAGGATCCTGTCCCGCGGAAAAGACCAGGTGAAGGGTCCCGAGACCCAATCGCGGCCCTGGGTCCCCCGCTGGGCCCGCGGTCAAGCCCGATGACGGGTCGGCCCTGGATGGCGAGGGCCCGCTGCTGAGGTGCTGCGCTCGCGGTATCGCTCCGCGGTCTGGCCGTCGGCTGGTCGGCGGCGCCCCCTGGACGGGCGGTACGCCGGTGACGTCCCCCGGTGGAGCCAGGCGGCGATGGCGGTGGCCACGGCGGGGGGGGGTGGGGCTTTCGGCTGTGTTGGCCGCCCGCGTCCTCATACCTTCCAAATATCGGAATATCCGCGCAAAGTCGCTGACAAGAATCTCGGTGTCAGCGTGGCGGGTAGGTCTTCTTTCCGCACTTCTTGAGGAGCCAATCGCGGGTCTGTCCGAGATGGTTGGTCACGTAATAGTCCAGGCCGGCCTCCTCGGCGGCCTGCCACCAGTTCTTCTGCAAGCCGCCCTCGCATCTCTGGTGCCCCGGCCGCTTGATGCAATTATAGAATTTCCCTTTCCATCTTTCCCAGCCGTCCGGGGCGTTCCAGATGCGGACTTTTCGGCCATTGGCATGCGCGTTGGTGACTAGATTGTTCAGGTATTGGTGTTCGGTCGGGTCGATGGTGTACCTGCCCTTGGGGCTCCGGTCCACGCATTTGTTGAAATCGCCGTTCAGCATGACGACCCGGTTGGCGATTCTCGCATCATAATTCTTGTTCCTGGGGTTGAGCCAATCCGGGATAGCGCATTGATCCCCCAGGCTCGCGGAGAAACGGATATTGACCGGCATGGGTGTGTCGCCGAGCGTGTTACGGTCAGGGTCGTAATTCTCCGGCATCGGAAGGATCACGTGCACGTTCGATGCCAGCGGTGGATTGAGCGAGTTGATGTCCTTGGCTACCTGCTCATAGGCTCCTGACTTATCTTTGTCCTTGGCTTCGATGATGAGTTCGAACGGATCAGTGTACCCCGGGTAGACCCCGCCGTTCTCTTTGATCCTCTCGGTCAGCGGTTTGAGATAGAGTTCGAGAAGTGTGTCGGCTCTACTGCCTTTCGGGTCGTCGTGCTTGACTTCCAGCCTGCCCCCGTTCTCAAGCCAGATGTCGGCCTCCACGCTTGTCGCTCCGTTGTCGAGCGCATCGTCGAGTGGATGCTCGTTCTCGTAGTCATTGTGGGCGTGCAGCCTTTCCACCCAGGGCACGGTCCGGTCCAACTGGCAGCGCGGACTCGCGATCGGTGGCAGTGGCGGGGGCGGTTGTGGGCCGCCCGGCGGAATGTCGGGGGCAAGCGGGGTATCCCCGCCGTCGACCAGCGGCCGCCCTGTGATCCGCGGTTCGGCCCCGCCGCGACGAGCCAGCACGTCTTCCCCGCACTCACCGCCGAAGGCGCGGCAGAGGGCGGTCTTGCATTTATCTACCAAAAGGTCGGATGTGCCGGACGTGAAGAGGGCGGCGGCGATGGCGGAGACGAGCAGCAGTATTCCCAGATATTCGACTGCGCCCGCACCCTGGTCTCGGCATTTGTGAACCACTCGGCATCCTTTCGGTTTGCCCTTGTCTTTGATCAGTTGGGCGGGTTCATCGTTGTTCCGCTGCCTTTCGGTCGCCTGCTGCGGGGGCGCAGTGATCGCTCGGAGCACGCTTTGAGTGTGCGGGTCATCCTGATAGGTGATCTCGAAGTACGTGGTGGTGCTCCCGCCGACGCCGCCCGGACCCGCTCACCCCGGACAGATCCTTCCTAGGAGAGACGCGGCATATTCGGTTTCCGAGCTGCCTCTATCTCGGCTCCGGAACTCCTTGCTCATCATCGGATCCTGTCCCGCTGAGAAGGCCGGGTGAAGGGCCCTGAGGCCCAGTCACCGCCTTGGTTCCTTGATGGGCCCGAGGCCCCAACTCCTGACCAGAGACGCTTTTTTGGGCCCAGGGGCCCATCCGCGCACCGTCCGGTGCCGCTTCAATGGACGGCATCATGCAGTCATCCGGTCAGGACGGCGACGAAGTCCCCAAGCTGCCGGCGTTGCCGTACGCCGTCGAGGAGGGGGGACCGGCCGGCAACGCGTCACCAGAGCCCCCCGCGTCGGCCCCGCCTCCCCCCCGGCCGGCTCCGCCTCCCCCCCGGCCGGCTCCGCCGTCGGCCCCGCCGCCGGCCGCACTGGCCCCGCCTTACGCCGTGCCGGTCCCGCCTTCTCCCGCGCCGGTCCCGCCGTCGGTGGCGCTGGCACCACTGTCGAGCCCCGGGCGGTCGACGATCGCGAACGATCGCCGTCCGGCTCTCGCGCCCGTGAAGCGCCGTGCGCGCCGCCGACCACCGCTCAGCGTGGTGATCGCCGTCCTGGCCGTCCTGGTGGCCTCGATGGTCGGAGTGGGCCTGTCGCGGCTCGGCGGCTCATGCGGAGAGGGGGAGAAGGAGACGCTGCGGCTCGCCGCCGATCCCGCGATCGCCCCGGCCGTCACCGCCACGGCACAGCGCTTCGACGACCGGTGCCTGGAGATCGTCGTCACCGCCGCGCCGTCGGCCGCCTCGGTCCTCACCCTGGGCGGCGCCCGGCGTGAGAGCAGGGCGGACGCCTTCATCCTCGACTCGTCCCTGTGGCTGGCGATGGCCGGAAGCGCGGCACAGCGGACCGGGGCCGCGGTCCCGCGTCCGGTCGGATCGGCCGCCCTCTCGCCGCTGGTGCTCGTCCGGTCGCAGGCGACGCCTCCGCCGCCCGGCGGCCTCACCTGGCGTTCCCTGCGCCGCGACGCCCACAGCACGGCTTACGGGCTGCGCATCGTCGATCCGGAGTCGGACGCCAGCGGCGTGGCCGCCCTCCTGATGGCACGGCGCGGTGGCGGGGACACGAGCCTGGCCGGCTTCACCGACATCCTTCGGGAGGCTCAGTCTCACGACAGCAACACCGTTGCCAAGGATGCCGGAGCCGCCCTCGCGAACCTCGCGCGAAGCAGCGACAGGTCGGTGCTGGCCGTGTCGGAACAGTCGGTCCGGCGGCATGCCCGTACGGGCGGCGCCCCCGTGGTGGCGCAGACTCCGGGCGACGGAACGGTGACCCTCGATTTTCCCCTGATCGTCCACGGCTCGGCCAGGGCGGACGACGCGAAGCGGTTCCTCGCCGAGCTCAACTCTCGCCGTGGCGCCAGGGAACTCGCCAAGATCGGTCTGCGGCCCGCGAACGACCGGGCCGGGGGAGCGACGATCGACCCGAGGGCCACGCTGGAGACGCTCGAGATGTGGCGCCGGATGCGGCTCGGCACCCGGATGCTCACGCTCGTCGATGTGTCGGGGTCCATGGATCAGCAGGTTCCTGGCACGGGCGAGACCCGCATGACGATCACGGCGGGCGAGCTCACCAAGGGCATCGCCCTGCTCCCCGACGAGGCCGAGGCCGGGGTCTGGGCCTTCTCGACCGGCATGGACGGTACCCGCCCCTACCGGTCGCTGGCCCCCGTCGGCAGGCTCGGCGGCGTCAGCAGCGCGGGCACCCACCGGGCCGCGGTCCAGCAGGCGCTGGGGCGGCTGCGTGCCAAGCCGGACGGTGACACGGGCCTCTATGACTCGATCCTGGCCGCGTTCCGGACGATGAAGGCGGGTTATCGGGCCGACATGATCAACATCGTGCTGGTGCTCTCGGACGGCCGGAACGACTTCGCGGGCGGCATCACCGAGACGGCCCTGCTCGGCGAACTGCGCAAGGAGTACGACCCGGCGCGCCCCGTTCAGGTCATTGGCCTGGCCTTCGGCCCCGACATCGACATCGCGGCCCTGAAGCGCGTCTCCGAGGCCACCGGCGGCACCGCGTACCGGTTGCGCGACCCCCGCGAGATCCTCGAGCTCTTCGGCCGTTCGGCCGCCCTCAAGATCTGCGACAACCCGGGCCGCTGCCCCACAGGCTAGATGGTCCACGGCACATGCGGCCGCGGCCCCTTCCGGCACGCCGGCCGAGCCGCCGCCACCCGCCCGCATTTCCATCGGGAGTACCAATGCCGGCAAAATTGCATTTATATCGTAGTGGCGGGGATTCGGTCAAACCGGCAGCTGTTCTTCTTTGTGGCCGGACAATTTGCAAAGGTTGATTGGCGTGTGCTGATATAGAGTAGTCCAGGGTAAAGAGTAAGAAGGGTACGACCCACGATGCGTTCGACGCTGAGTGCCACGGCATTCGTGCTGGCCGCCATCCTGCTGTCCGGCTGCGGCGATGACGGCGATGGAAAGGCCGGTGCCTCGGCACAGTCCCCGGCAGGGAACGCCCAGGCGACGCAGCCCGTAACGGCGGAGCCGAAGGGCGGGCTCGCTGGCACTTGGAAGCCGATTAACAAGAGCCCGATCGCGACGCTCACGATCACAGGCGACACGGTGCGGACCACTGGGCAACTCGCCTGTCCCGGAACGGTCACCGGCGCGGACACGGCGGAACCGGTCCTGACCCTGAAATGCACCACGGAGAATGCCGAGCGCAAGCGCGGCACCCTGAAACTGAAGCCGGACGGATCGGCTCTCGTCATCTCCTGGGACGGCCCCGCCTGGGGAGGAATGATCGACAGCCTGAAGCGGGCCGGCTGACGACTCAGGCGAATCTTCCAGCGGAGACCGCGGATTCGACGTCACAGAATTCCCTTTCTGTGCGACAGGCGAGGAGTACCGGAATGAACGAGGCCCCGCAAGCGCCGTACGGTCACCCGACCCGGCCGCAGCAGCCCGGGGCTGCGTATGCGCCGCCGCAGCCCTGGGTTCCGCACGTGCCGCAGCATCCGCCGTACGCCGGCTGGTCGCAACGCGCCGGCGCCTTCCTCCTGGACGTTCTGATCAACTTCGGCCCGTTCTGGCTGCTGGTCCTCATCGGCGGGCTGATCGATGACATGAGTCCGGGCGACAGCGGCGAAGTCGTCGGAGCGATCCTCGGCTGGGCGGGCATCCTCGCCATGATCCCCGCTGTGACGTTCCAGTTGGTCCGCGAGGGCCGGACCGGGCAGACCGTGGGCAAGAAGGCCCTGGGCATACGAGCGGTTCGCGACCGCGACGGCCGAACGCCCGGCATCGGGCTGGCCCTGGGCCGCCGGCTGGCGCAGTTCCTGAACTACCCGCTGTTCGGACTGGGCTGGTGGTTGGCCCTCGGAGACCCCAAGAAGCAGACGTTCGCCGACAAGATCACCAGCGTGGTGGTCGTCCGGGCCTAGCCCGACGAACCAGCCCGGCGGCCGGCCCGACGGAGGCCCCTTGGCCGCGAGGCTCGAACTCGGGGTGAAGTTCCACTCGTCGTCAGCGGCGTGCCCCCGGGAGCCGATCTGGACGGCTCCGGAATCGGCGTCCTGGAATCGCGGATATCCGCAGCCGTCATCGGCCGTCCCGACTCGTCGCGACGGCCCTTCACGTCCCACCGCTGCGCGGATGCGGAAGTCATAGCGGTGCGATGTTCCGCGCTTGCCGACACCAGTCGTAGGCGGCAATGCCTGCCCTCGCCGCCGCGTCCACGACCGGCCGCGCGCTGGTGCGGGACCACCTCGTCAACGTGCTGCCGGGACGACAGGCCGGATGCGCAGGCGTCGATTATGGTTGGGGCGTGCGGGGGCGGCGATCGTGTACGGCCGGCTCGGCGGGCGTGTAGGTGACCACCTGCCGGGCCGCGAGCACCATCCACACGAAGGTGAACGCGATCACCGTGGGATTCTTGATCAGCAGCAGCACGGCGGTGTAGAGATCCTCACCGCCGCTTGGGATCCAGTCGCGGATGATCTGTTCGGGAATGACGTCGAAGACCATCACCAGCCCGCCCAGCATGGCGGCCTGCAGCATCAGGCTCGGCCATCGCTCCCGAAGAAACCGGGCCGGGTGACCGGAGTCTCCGGTGGACTCCCGCCCGAAGGCCAGGCGGACGATGAGTCCGATGAGCAGCACCCGTGCGAGGAGCGTCAGCGTTTCCATGACGACCGGAAGCGGGCCGGGCAGGTCCGTCTGTACCGATACGAACCGCTCCAGGCCGGGGACCAGCGAGATCCCGACGATGAGGACCGGATGGCGGCGGTAGAAGCCCAGAGCCTGGGAGGGCACCTCAACGGCGGTGCGCGCCTGGAGGGAGAGTGACATGTCCTTCAGTCTACTAAATATTTCAGTCAACTAAAGCAATGGAGATCGGATGGAGTCGAGCGGAAGCACCGCGGGCCAGGGGGCGAAGTTCGGGCGGGAACTCAGCGCCGCGGTCGTCTTCTTCCATGAGGCGGTGGGACGGCACCTGGGGCTGAGCCCCACCGACCAGCGCGCCCTGACGCTGATCGACCTGCACGGGCCCATGACGGCGGGCGAACTGAGCCAGCTGACCGGTATCACTCCGGGCGCGGTCACCGGACTGGTGGACAGGCTGGAGCGCGCGGGTCACGTCAGCAGGCAGAACGACCCACGGGACCGGCGGCGCGCGGTCATCGCGGCCACCCACGAGGCCCCCGAAGCGGTCTCGGCGGCCTTCGCCGAGTTGGGCGGGAAGATGGCGGCCGTCGTCGCCGGGTACGACGAACGTGAGCAGGCCGCGATCGCCGACTTCGTCCAGCACATGATCGATGTACTGAGAGAACAGACCCGCCGCCTCTCGGACACCCGGTGACCGGCCTACACGCCCGCGAGCGCCTCCCCATCCGAAGAAGGACAAAGCAGAAGGTGGAGACCTCATGACCGGCGCACGGATCCAGCTCTCGACCGGCGTGCGCTCCTTCTCCGCCACCGATCCCGGGGGCTGGGACCACCTCTTCCGCCAGGCCCGGCTCCTCGACCAGGCCGGGTTCGACCGGCTGTCCGTCTCCGACCACGTGGTCTTCGGGGAACGGCTGGAGGCGTACGCCCGGCCGGAACTCGGCGGCCAGGCGGGCGGGCGCCAGCCCACCGGCCCGGACGGCCACTGGCTGGAACCCCTCACGACCCTGTCGGTCCTGGCCGGAATGACCTCCCGGATCCGGCTGGCCACGGGCATCCTTCTGGCCGCGCTCCGCCGCCCCGTCGTCCTGGCCAAAAGCGCCGCGACCCTGGACGTCCTGTCACGCGGAAGACTGGACCTGGGCGTCGGAGTGGGCTGGCAGCGCGAGGAGTACCAGGCTGCCGGACTGGACTTCGAGGATCGAGGACGCCGGCTCGACCAAACGCTCGAGGTCTGCCAGACCCTCTGGCGCGACACGCAGGCCACCTATTCCTCGCCCGACCTGCACTTCGAGAACATCCACATGATGCCCAAGCCATTCCAGACGGGCGGCGTCCCCATCTGGATCAGCGGCACCCTCAATCCCCGCGTGATAAAACGCCTGGCACGCTTCGGCACCGGCTGGATTCCCTGGGGACCCGACGCCGCCGACCTCCCCACGGCGATCGCCCGCCTGCGCGACGCACTCGCGGACGAGGGCCGGGACCCCGCGAACCTCCAGATCGTCGGCCACATTCCCACCAGCACCCGCCCGGACGGCCTCCTGGACGTTCAACGCACCATGGACGCCGTGCCACCGCTGGTCGCAGCCGGGGCCACCGACCTGCGTCTCAATCTCCGTATCCCCGCCGACGACGCCGAAGCCGCCGAACACCTTCATGACATCGTCCAGGCATTCCGCGCCGCGGCCGACCAGACCACGTAACCGAGGCTGATGTGGTCGACGACGCTGGGATGCCTTCGAGGGATGTCGTAAGTCTGACTCACGAGTGGGACGGCTCGGGCGCGGCGGCGGCCAGCTTCCGGGTGGCGCGCTCCTCCAGTGCCGGGAGGGCGGCCGCCTGATCGGCGATCGCCGCGTGGTCCGGCTGGGCGGCGCCCGCGGCGGCGGCCAGCGCGCTCCACGCCTCGGCGCAGGCGGCCCAGGCCCGACCGGCCTCGTGGAATGCCTCGTCCCCGGTGATGGCGGCGACGTCGTGGCAGAACCCGGCCTGCAGGCGCCGGAAGAGGCCACCGCCGGTGCCGGCCTTCTCGATACAGATCCGCACCATCGTGTACATGGTGGCGAGCGTCTCGGGGGCGTGCCGTTCGGGCCAGCCGGCCACCTCGGCGGCGAAGTCCCGTACGCCCGCCAGGCCGGCGGAGTAGCCCGCGATTTCCAGCGGCGGCTCGCCTGACTCGGAGTTCCCGCCGCTCATGTTGGCCACCCCCTGCGCCGCCGCCTCCCGGGCCAGCGGAAGCAGGTCGGGTAGCCGCTCGGGGAACCGCATGGGGAAGGTGGCATGGCGGTTGGGGTGCGGGAATCCGCGCGAATCGCGGGCGTGGGCGAGCGTCTCCAAAGGCACCTGCTGGATCTCCTCCCGGTCGTTGTCGGCGACCCAGGCGACCCCGGCCGCGGCGTCGTACCCGACCACGACGATGTCGTGCCGGGTGTTGGTCAGCCGTACGCGCAGGTAGGGGAGCCGGAGGATGTCGGCCCAGATCATCACGGGCCGGCCCGCGTCGAGTTCGGCGGTGACCCAGCCCCATCCCTGGACGGGGTCGTCGGTCTCAAGATGCTCGACCTCCACGCCCAGGCGGCGGCAGAGATCGAACTCCAGGTCGAGAGTGCGGCCGCCCAGATAGATCGGCGGGTTCAGGCCCGGGATCTGGAGGAACTTGAAGTCCAGCCCGCCGCTGAGGCCGAAGACCAGCGGCTCGCTCGGCGGCCCGGCCCAGCCGAGTCCGGCCCAGTCGAGCAGATCGCGCAGGGCGCCCGAGCCGCAGTGCCCGGCGAGCCGGTGCGGGTAGTCCTCGATCCTCACGCGGCGCCTCCCGAGAGGTGGTGTTCCCGCCTAACCGAATCACGTTCAGTCTTTCTTGGCCACTGGCCCCCGGCCATGGATTCTCTCCAGGTGCCCGGCGCGCGTGTGGCCTCTGCTCGAACGGGGGAGCAGGCGGGGGTGAGCTGCCGCACGCCGCCCCCAGCCGGGTCACCCAGCCGTTCTGGGAGGGATGGCCCGCGAGCAGCGCACGTCGTGAACGTCGAGATCACTGCCCCGCAGACCTCGCGGCCGATCGACGTGCGCTTCGACGTCGAGGTGTACGGCACGTACTTGGGCGTCGTCGCCGACGAGAACCAGCGGTCGCCCATAAGGGGACCGGTCCGCGGACACGCTGCTCGGCCTGCCCGCCGGCAACGTCCTCAACTGGCGGCGCGGCAGGGCCCTACCGCAGGTCCGACGCGATGGAGTCGATGAAGCGGTCGGCGATCCGGTGGACGTCGCTCATCTCGCCGGAGCCGAAGAGCGCCCGGAGCGTCAGCGTGTGGATGATGGCCCAGAGCATCATCGCGGTGTCCTCGGCCCTGCCCGGGCCGAGGACGTCGAAGAGGCCGGTCAGCCTCGCCAGCGAACCTTCGCCGATGTCCGCCATGAGCTTCTTGGCGTTGGGGTCGGAGGCGTTCTGCAGGATGATGAGCGCCCTGAAGAACTGGGGGCGCCGTTCGAGGGCGCCGATGACCGTGTGGATGTAACCGCGGACGCGCTCTTCGGCCGGGCCTTGAGAAGGAGACTCCGGATCGTCGCGGCCGGCGGTCGACCACTCGTGGAGGACGCAGGCGTACAGGTGCTCCTTCGACGAGAAGTACCGGTACAGCGTGGCCCTGGCCACGTCGGCCGCCTCCGCGACATCGCGGATCTGGATGTCGTCGTAGTCCTGCTCCGCCAGCACCCGGCCCGCCGCCTCGACGATCCGCTGCCAGCGCGCGCGTTGCCAAGCGGGCAGGCGCTCGACGGCGAGGCCGCCGGCCCGGCTCGCTGGGGGCGTTGACATGGAGCGTCCTCGACTGGGGCGGCGACCTGGACTGGCGTGATTCTAACCGCCGGTCACGGATAAGCCGGGCCACGAGCATCAGGGGCCGTGGCGTCCACGCCCCGGAGAGGCCCTTGACAAAACTGAACTCCGAGTTCAAATTGGCGCCAGTCTGGGCCCCGGCGGCCGTATGAGGCCCCGAGCATTCCGGTCTCGTCGACCGTCCTGCCGCGCGCCGAACATCAGACCCGCAAGGAGCCGACAGGCATGGAACTCTTCGCGACCCGGCATCCGCTCACCACCGACGTCGACATCTCCTCACAGCGCTTCTGGTCCCTGCCGTTCCCCGAACGGGACAGGGCGTTCGCCCGGTTGCGGGCCGAGGCGCCGGTGAGCTGGCATCCGCCCATCGACGTTCCCTACCAGCACGACCAGCAGGGTTTCTGGGCGGTGACGCGTGCGGCGGACATCACGGCGGTGAGCAGGAACAGCGAGTTGTTCCAGTCCAGGTACGGGACGACGCTCGATCCGGTCTCGGTGGAAGAGGCCACCGGTGCCACCTTCATCCTGACGATGGATCCGCCCGAGCATTCCCGGTACCGCTCTCTGATCAGCGCCGCGTTCACTCCCAGGGCGGTCAGGCAGATCACCGAGCGGATCGAGCGGAACGCGGCGGCGATCGTCGACTCGCTGATCGGTGCCGGCGACATCGACTTCGTGCACGCCTGTTCCAACCGGCTTCCGATGACCACCGTCTCCGACATCGTCGGGGTGCCGGAGTCCCGGCGCGAAGAGGTGACCCAGGCCGCGGAGACCCTCGTCGGCGGCGGCGACGCGGCCGGGCTGCCGCGCGAGGAGTACCACCAGGCCGCCTTCGCCGCGTTGCTGCACCTCTACCAGGTCGGCGCCGATCTGGCCGCCCATCGGCGCCGTCATCCGGCCGACGACCTGATGACCAACCTGGTGCGGGCCGAGATCGACGGACACCGGCTGACCGACGAGAACATCGGCGCGTTCATGGTGCTGATGAGCGTCGCCGGCAACGACACGACGAAACAGGCGACGACGCGGACGATGCTCTCGCTGCAAGAACACCCCGAACAGCGCGAGTGGCTGCTGGCCGACCTCGACGGCCGGATCATGCAGGCGGTGGACGAGTTCGTGCGCCACGCGACACCGGTCATGCAGTTCACCCGTACCGCCGCCAGGGACACGGAACTGGGCGGAGCGCAGATCGCGGCGGGCGACAAGGTCGCGCTGTTCTACTGCTCCGGGAACAGGGACGAGACGGTGTTCGACCGTCCGGACGAGTTCGACCTGAGCAGGCCCAGGAGCCCGCACGTCGGGTTCGGCGGCGGCGGAGCGCACTTCTGCCTCGGCCACAACGTCGCCAAGACCCAGTTGCGGGCCATCATCAGCGAGATCCTGACCCGGATACCGAAGATCGAGTTCGGCGAGCCGGTCCCGCTGCGCAGCACGTTCATCCACGGGATCGAGGCCCTCCCCGCCCACATCGCCTGACCGGGCCGACTCCGCAGGAACCACGATGTCTACGTGGGCAAATACATAATATATATAAAATGCGACCCAAGCATGAGAGGGGACCCTCGACATGTCCGATGAAAGGGCGATCGCCGGAGGCGGCGTCAAGCAGCGCGCTCAGATCAGGATGACCGAGGCGGAGATCGACGAGTTCCTCCCCGGGCGGCACTCCAGTACGGCTTTCTCGACGGCTGTGTCGCCTTCGAGACGAAGGCCAAGTCCCAGAAGGTCGTCAACCTGCCCCGCGACCCGCGGATGACCGTGCTGGTCGAGGACGGCGAGAGCTACGAGGAACTGCGCGGTGTCGAGCTCGTGGGCAGGGCCGAGATCATTGATGATCCCGATCGGCTCTGGGACGTGGGGGTCAGCGTCTTCAGCCGCTACCACCAGCCCTACACCGAGGAGATGCGGCCCTTCGTCGAAGTGATGATCCGCAAGCGGGTCGCCGTCAAGCTGCACGTCGACAAGACCGTCTCCTGGGACCACCGCAAACTCGGTCACTGATCCCTCCTTTGCCGGGCATCGTGACCGTCGAACCGAGCCCGGGCGCCGAAGCCGATCCTCGGCGGCACGGGCCATGTCACCGATGGCCGGGGGCCGTCACTCGGTCGGCGACCGGGACGCGACGTAGTGGGCGCGGCGGCGTTCCATGTCGGCGATGGTCCCGGCGGCGACCCGTGTGAGCTGCAGGGTCGGGATGCCGAGTGTCTCGGTGAGGGCGACGTCCTTGTGCAGGGTCGGCCACGCCCGGATCGAGAACCGCTCCGCACCCAAAGCGAGATGGATGCCCACCGAGGGGTTGGCGGCCGAGCCGTTGGCGAGGACGTCGCCGAGCCCGGTGCGGTCGACGCCGAGCGCGTCGCCGAGGTCGAAGGCGTCGAACACCAGCCCCGTGATGGCCGTCATCAGGGTGTTGTTGACGAGCTTGGCCGCCTGCGCCGCGCCGAGGCCGCCGACGTGGACGATCTTCCCGGCGTAGGCGGCGAACATCGGCGCGCACCGTTGACGGGGCTCCGCGTCGCCGCCGGTGATGACGAGCAGCCTGCCTTCGGCCGCGGCGTTCCCGCCGCTGACGGGAGCGTCGACGACGAGCACGCCGCGACCGGCGACCCGCCCGGCGAGATCCCTGACGTAGTCGGGACCGACCGTGGCGTGGATCGCCAGGACGGTGCCGGGGCGGATGCGCGACATGAGCCCGTCCTCGCCGGACAGCACCGCGTCGGTGGCGTCGGCGCCGTAGAGGCACAGGCCGATGACGTCGCAGTGGGCGCCGAGGTCGGCGGGAGAGGAGGCGATACGGGTGTCGGCGCCGGCGTAGCGGTCGAGGACCTCCTTGCGCCGTGCCCACAGCCACGGCCGCAGCCCGGCGGAGATCATGCGCTCGGCCATGGGCGTCCCCTGGTGGCCGAGGCCGATGAAGCCGTAGGTCATGGCCGCGCCTCTGCGGTCTCGGCCGGCAGCAGCCGCAGGACCATCTCGACGAGGCGCTCGATCGGCCGGTTGCGCTGGATGACCGTCGGGATGAGGATCCTGGCGACGATGGCGCCGAGGAGCATGTCGAAGACGTCGTCGGGGTTGGCGTCCGGGTGCACGCTGCCCTCCGGCGCCGCCCGGAGGATGTCGGTGAACTGGGGCCGGGCGGAGACCGCCAGCCAGGTCTCCGGGGCGGGCGCGCGTCCGGCCGACTGGTAGGCCGCCAGCAGGCCCGGCAGGGCCGCCCGCGCCGCCGGCGCGCCCATCGTCTCCAGGTAGACGCCGATGAACCGGCGCAGGTCGGCGCGCAGGTCACCGGTCGGCCGCACCGTGGCCGAGGCGAATCCGGGGAAGACGGCCTGCTCGATGATCGCGACGCGCGACGGCCAGCGGCGGTAGATCGCCGACGCGTGGACGCCGGATCGCGCCGCGATCGCCTGCACGGTGGTCGCCTCGAACCCCTGCTCATCGAGCAGCCGCCGGGCGGCGTCGAGGACCCGGGTGTCGATACTGGTGTCCCGGGGGCGGCCCGGTGACCGGACGGCCTGGTCGTCTGCCATGGGGCGATGATACGGTCCCAGGCCGTAATACAGGAAGCCCTATCCTATAAATGGAGGGACGCGGGTGAGCGAGTCCGAAGACCTGCGAGCGGTGATCGCCGAGGACGGCGCGTTCGACGTCGTCGGCGCGATCGAGATCATGTGCTCACCGTCCCGCACGTCGTCGTGGACGGCGACGAGGCCGAGGCCGCCCGGTTCTGGGTGGCGCGGGTGTCGGCGAACACCTGGCGCTGGGTCCGCACGGCGGAGGGCCGGCGCATCGCGAAGCGTGTGAACGCCAACCTGGAAGGGACCGCCGAGCACCGCGAGATGCTGGCACCGCAGCAGGCGAGACCTTGAGGGAGCTCGCCTCCTCCTGGTGCTGGATCCGCGTATCACCGGCGCGGGGAGCGGCATCGGGAGGGCCGCGGCGCGGCGCTTCGCCGCCGGGGGCGCACGGGTGTGATCAACGACCGCGATCCGTCGCGGACCTGGACGAGGCCGCGCTGCAGGAGATGCTGCGGGTCCACTTGTTCGGAGTGCTCCACGGCACCCGGTCCGCGCTCCCTCACATGAAGCGGCAAGGCGGCGGGTCGATCATCGGATCCTGTCCGTCAACGGCGGCCAGTGGGGCCACCTCGAGTCGAAAGGAATCCGATGTCCGAGAAGCGATACCAGGTCGTGCAGTGGGCCACCGGGTCGATCGGCCGGATCGGCATCCGCCACTTCGTGGACAATCCCGCGTTCGACCTGGCCGGGGTCTACGTGACCAACCCGGAGAAGACGGGTAAGGACGCGGGCGAGCTCGCCGGCATCCCCGCCACGGGAGTGCTCGCCACCGGCGACATCGCCGCCGTCCTCGCCTTCGGCGCGGACTGCGTGCACTACGCCCCGCTCCACGCGGACGTCGACGTGCTCTGCCGCATCCTGAGGTCGGGCGCGAACGTCGTCACGCCCGTCGGGTTCGTCTACCCGACGAAGTCCTCGGAGGCCGACTTCGAGGCGCTGCGGGCGGCCTGCCGCGAAGGTGGATCCTCGTTCCACGGAACCGGCGTCCACCCCGGCTTCTCCGGTGACCTCCTTCCGCTGGTCTGCTCACGGGTCATGACGCGCCTCGAACAGATCCAGGTCCGCGAGGTCGCAGACTTCCGGCTCCACCCGTCGAAGGCGATGCAGCAGGCGCTCGGCTTCGGGCGCGACCCGGTGGACGCCGTCGAGAACCCCGGGCCGCTGGTCAAGACGATGCACCGCATCTTCGAGCAGTCGATGACGATGGTCGTCGAGGCCCTGGGCAAGGAGGTCGAGCGGTTCTCCATGGAGTACGACGTCGCCCGGGCCAAGCGCGACCTCCACGTCAGATCGGGTCTCATACCCGCCGGCACCGTGGGCGGCATGCGGTTCGTGTGGACGGCGTGGGTGGACGACCGGCCGCTCGTGGTCTTCCGCACCTTCTGGAAGATGGACGACGACCTCGACCCCGACTGGGGCTACGGCTCGATCAAGTACAACCTCGTCCTCGACGGCGACCCGTCCATCGAGATGAACTTCGAGTCGGCGCACAGGCACCCCGACGGCGACGAGGGGTACTGGGGCCGGGTGTGGACCGCGATGAACGGCATCAACGCGATACCCGCGGTCGTCGACGCCCCGCCGGGCGTCCTCACCCATCTCGACCTGCCGTTCGTCCGGCCGAGCGGTCTCGTCCGGCCGCGGTCCGCCGGCTTCGGCGAGCCCGTGGGCATCTGACGAAGAAGGGCACGGGCTCGGAGCCCGAGCGACCTCAGCGGGGGCGGGTCTTCTCCAGCAGCGGTGCCGTGAGCGCCGATATCGTGCCCAGCGGCGCGTCCAGTTCTTCGGCCACCTTCTGCGCCATCAGCACGTCCTTGTGCACGAAGCGTCCGGCCGACTGCACGAGCGTCTGGGCGGAACCCAGCTGGGCGACGAGGTCCAGCGCGTAGCTGGCCCCGCTGCAGGTGTGCAGTGCGGCCGCCAGCCGGGCCTGGTCGATGCCGAAGGAGTCGCTCAGACGCGCGGCCTCCAGGGCGAGCTCGATGTGCGCCCCGAACAGCAGATTGTTGAGAAGCTTGACCTTCTGGCCGGAGCCGAGCGCGCCGAAGTGCACCACCTGGGCGGCATAGGCGGCGAAGAGCGGCCGGCAGCGTTCGACATGCTCTGTGTCGCCGCCCGCGAAGAGCGTCAGCGACCCGTCGGCGACCTGCGCGGGCCCGCCGCTGCCAGGGGCGTCGACCACGCCGACCCCTCGCGGCCGGACGCGTGCGTCGATGGCCTCGACGGTGAGCGGGCTCCCCGTCGTGTGCACGACGAGAAGGGAACCCTCGGCCATCGCGTCGGCCAGGCCGCTTTCCAGGACGACCTCGCGCACCTGCTCGTCGCTGTAGACATAGACGAGCACCACGTCCGCGACACCGGCGAGCTCGGTGACCGCGCCGACGCAGCGCACCCCGCTCTCGGCCAGTTCGGCGCGGACGTCCGGCCGCCGGGCGAACGCGGTGACCTCGAACCCGGCCGCGACAAGACGGCCGACCAGCGGCCGTCCCATCTCGCCCGTGCCGATGATGCCGGCCCGCATCACGGGACCACGATGATGCGGGCGGGACCGTTGGCGTCACGTGCCTGTTCGATCGCCTGGGGCACTCCGTCGAGGTCCACCGTCCGGCCGAACATCGGCGTGACGTCGATCCGGCCCGCGCAGACCTCCTCGAACGCCTCGTTCCAGTGCGTCATCGACGGGCCTCCGCCGAACTGGACGTTCAGCCCCTTGCGCTTGGCGACCATCGTGTGCAGGCGGTCGCCCTGCGGCGGGCCGCCGGCGGAGAAGATCCGGGTGCCGCGCTCGCAGCCCCTGATGATGGAGTCGAGCACGCCGGGCACGCCCACGCACTCGAACACGACGCATCCGGGCAGGTCGAGCAGCCCCATCATGTCGCGGACCGGCTCGGGCGAGCCGTAGGCCAGGTCCCGCCACGCCTCGTACGGCGACAGCTCGGCCGGATCGATCACCACGTCGGCTCCCATGGCCTTCGCGGTCTCGCGGCGCGAGGCGACGAAGTCCACCGCGACGATCGGGCCGGCCCCGAGCCGCCTCAGCGACGCCACGGCCGACAGCCCGATGGCGCCGCAGCCGATGACCAGGGGCACCTCCCCGGCCGTCACCGCCGCCCGCGTGGCGTACGACCAGCCGACGGTGATCGCGTCGGCGATCGACACCAGCTCGCTGGGCAGATCGGTCGGCACCACCTGAGCCATGGCCTCCGTCAGCAGGAAGTACTCGCCGAACCCGCCGGGCGCTTCCGGGCTCTGGCCGATGATCCGCACGCCGTCCCGCACCGCGAGCGCCGGGATCGAGCTCACCCGCGTCCCGGTCGCCCAGCGGCGCCGCGTCTTGGGGCCGTAGTCGACGACCTCGGCGCAGAACTCGTGCCCCATGACGATGTCGGCGTCCGCGTCGTAGCGGGACAGGCCGCTGTCGTCGTCGGCGTCCCCTTCGGGATGGTCCATGAAGTGGATGTCCGACGCGCAGATACCGCACGCCAGTGAGCGCACCAGCACCTGCCCCGGACCCGGCACCGGATCGTCCGTCTCACGGGCCTGGACGATCCCGCCTCGCAGCACGGCAGCTCGCATGCCGCCTCCATCCTCGTCCGCAATTACAGGAGAGAGTATCCTATATCGTGGCGGTGGAGGAGTTAATATTATATATTTACCTGTCCGTTCCCTCTGCGTGCCGAGCCTCGGCGGGCGGCGCCTGGGAAGCTCAGAAGCCTGTTGGGAGGGCGTCATGGACGCTGGGAAGCTGCGCTCGTTGTTCGACCTGACCGGGCGGGTCGCGATCGTCACCGGAGGGACCCGCGGCATCGGGCGCGCCGTGGCCGAGGGATTCGTCGCCGCCGGGGCGAGCGTCGTCGTGGCCAGCCGCAAGCCCGATGCCTGCGCCGAGACCGAGGCCCATCTGAAGGCGATGGGCGGATCCGCCCTGGGCGTTCCCACGCACCTGGGAGACCTGGGCGACCTGGACATCCTCGTCACGCGGACGGTCGAGACGTTCGGCGGGCTCGACATTCTGGTCAACAACGCGGCCAACGCGCTGGCGCAGCCGCTCGGCGCCTTCACCCCGGAGGCGTTCGCCAAGTCCCAGGAGGTCAACGTCCGCGGTCCCGTCTTCCTCGTGCAGCGCGCGCTCGACCACCTCGCCGAGAGCCCGCACGCCTCGGTCGTCAACGTCGTCTCCGCCGGGGCCTTCCTGTTCTCGCCCTACGTGTCGATGTACGCCGCCGCCAAGGCCGCCATGATCGCCTACACCCGGTCCATGGCCGCGGAGTTCGCCCCGCGCGGCATCCGCGTCAACGCCCTGGCCCCCGGCTCCGTCGACACCGACATGATGCGCAACAACCCCTCCGAGGTGCAGGACCAGATGGCCGGCGCCAGCCTGCAGAAGCGCCTGGCGGACCCGGACGAGATGGTCGGCCCGGCGCTGTTCCTGGCCTCGGACGCCTCCAGCTTCGTCACCGGCCAGACCCTTCTCGCCGACGGCGGCCTGGTTCCGCGTTGAGCGCGGTCGCCGCCTGACCTCCACGATCACGGCGGCGCCCTGCTCGCCATCGGCGGTGACCACGACGACGAGCAGGCCGTCGCACGGCTTCTCACGGGGTGAGAAGGCCGGCGCCTCTCACGAAGGGCAGTTCCATGCGGTTGACGATGCCGGCGGGGGCCGCCACCACCTGCTCGATCGCGTTGACGGCCGGCATGGCGGTGGTCGCGGCGCCGTCGAAGTGGGGTCCGAGCGGTTGCAGCCGGACCTGGACTCCGGGCTCGCCTTCGATCGTCAGGACGTAGCCGTCCTGGACGGGCCAGTTCGGGGTCATGTCGTGCCCGAGCTTCCAGACGAACTGGCACTCGATGAGCGAACGCCCCGCGCGGATTCCGGCGACGGTGCCCTTGAAACCGGCGATCTGACCCTTGCGCACGCTCATGAAGCCGAAGTCGGTGTCCCGGTCGGCCGCCCCGAACTCGGCGGTGAAGCCGATCTCGTCGAGGTCGACGGACAGGGCGTGCGCCATCACCCGGATCTGGTCCTTGAACGAGCCGCAGTTGGCCTCGATCATGGCGGGCACCGCGGGGTCCCCGGGATCGCGGCCGATGCCCATGGCGCGGAACATCCGCTCGTTGCGGTAGCCGCTCATGTCGAGCGACTCCAGGACGGAGATCCGGTCGACGCGGGTGCACATGGCACTGGCGGCCAGGGCGACCATGGGCGCATGGCCGGGGTAGACGCCGCCGGCGTACAGCGAGGAGTTCCCGCGCCGGGCGGCGTCCTCGACGCGGTCACGGACGTTCTCGCCGTAGCCGTCTCCCGCCAGCATGTACATCGTCGTGACGATGTTCGCGCCGGACTCCAGGATGCGGACGACATGGTCGAAGTCCGGCCGGAAGGGCATGTAGGCCACGCAGTCGGGACGCAGCGCCAGCAGCGCGTCCACGTCGTCGGTCGCGGTGACGCCGATGGGGGAGAGCCCAGCGAGCGTCCCCACGTCCTGCCCGACCTTCTCCGGCGAATGGGCGTAACAGCCCACGATCTCCAACGCGGGGTGTCCCGCCATGCCGCGCACGGCGGCGGATCCGGTCCTGCCAGTGGTCCACTGCACCACGCGGAGCCGGCTCACCGGGTCCGCCCTTCACGAGCGCGAACGGGAGTCACCAGGGAGTCCGGGCCGACCGTCTGCATCGTCTTCACCTGATCTCATCCGACGGATCTAATATATTATTCAATACCAGAGTGGTTCTGGAAGGGAGCCTCCTCGGAGGAGTCGCGGGTCGACGCCGCCGATGCAGTGGCCTTGCAGGACGATATAGATCGTATATAATAAACTTGATGTGATAGACATCCACGCGTCGCCGCCCCACCCACCGGAGACTCCGGCCCTGCGCCTGTCGGGCGATCCGGAGGTGGGGCGGCACGAACTTGGCGCGTTCCAGGATGAAGCTCGCACGGTTCTGAGCCCGCGCCGTCGGTGCGAACTGACTTCGCTATGAAGTGTCCGCTGACCTGCCACTGAGTGCGTTATCGTCGCTCAGTGCTGTCTGCGGGCACATTTTTTCTGTCTGAAGCCCTCTCTTGCCGAGGTATTGCACGACCTGGTCGTGGTGTGGCAGCCTTCGCGATGAGGCGCAGCTCACACCCGATCGTCGGATTCGGACGGTCGCTTGGCGTGTCGGAGATTGACAATGCCTTCGTTCTTCGCCGGAAGAACATCTAAGATCACCATCGCCCTGGGCGCGCTCTCCCTGCTGACGGCGTGTGCCAGCGAGGGCGGATCCACGTCCGGGGGCGCGGCGTCCCAGGGCGTGACCGGCAAGACCATCAAGGTCGCCGGCCTCCTGACCAAGACCAGCCCCATCGGCTACTCCTCGGCCGAGGCGGAGCTCGGCGCGAAGGCCCGGTTCGACCGGGCCAACGCCGAGGGCGGCGTGCACGGCCGGAAGATCGAGTTCATCGGGGCCGGGGACGCCACGATGGATCCCGCGACGGGGATGACCGTAGTCCGCCGGCAGGTCGAGAAGGACCGGGTCTTCGCCATCGTCCCGGTCAGCGCGCCGGGGTTCAACGGGATGGAATACCTGGAGCAGCGGAAGGTGCCGTGGGTCGGCTGGGTGACGAGCCCGGCCCAGTGCGGGCTGTCCACCGCCTTCGGCTTCAACGGCTGCCTGACGCCCAAGCCCGGGACCAAGCTCGCGCCCTGGTGGCCGGACCAGGTCGGGGCGGCGATCGGCGGCAAGGACAAGACCGTCTGGATGCAGGGCACCGACACCGCCTCCAGCAAGGTCGGCACGGCGACCATCGGGACCGCCTTCCAGGACGCCGGGTTCAAGGTCGTCGGGACCTCCACCTCGGTCCCGGCCGGAGCGCCCCCGCAGGACTGGCTGCCCTTCATCAACAAGGTGAAGACCAGCGCCGACGGTGGATGGCCGGACGTCGTCGTCTCCATCATGTCGGGCGTCAAGCACAACGGCGGCTTCTACACGGCGCTGAAGAAGGCCGGGTACAAGGGCGCCATCAGCGACGCGACCAGCTACGACCCCAAGGTGCTGGCCGACCCGCAGAGCGTCGCGGCGCTCGAAGGCGTCTACGCCGCCCCGCAACTGGAACCGTTCGAGTCCGGCATCGCGGAGGTCGTGAAGATGAAGGCGGACCTCCAGAAGGCCGCCGGCGGTAAGGAGCTGGTGTTCAGCCAGCACATGGCCACCGGCTACTGGTCGGCGGACGTCTTCCTCGCGATGCTGGAGAAGACGGGCAAGGACCTGACCCGCGAGAGCTTCATCAAGGCGTCCCAGAACTTCTCCTACGAGAACCCCGGCTTCGGCAGGGTCTCCTACCCCAAGAACAAGACCGCCTCCAACGGCTGCGGTTCGCTGGTCCGCGTCCAAGGCGGCAAGTTCGTCGTCGCCCAGCACCTGAGGTGCTCCGAGGTCAACTGACCCACCCAACGTCTGCCACCCGCCGCGGCGCCGTCCCCGAGACGGACGGGCGCCGCGGCGGGCCGCACCCCGGGACTGATGTATGACGGAATTCCTTGGCTATGTCCTCAGCGGCCTGGTGACCGGGGCGGTCTTCGCGCTCATGGGCTCGGGCCTCACCCTCACCTACGCCACGACGGGCGTGTTCAACTTCGCCCACGGGGCCATCGGCTTCACCTCCGCGCTGCTCTTCTTCGAGCTCACCGCGGGTGCCGGCTGGCCGACCTGGATCGCCGGGCCGGTCGCGGTGGTGGCCGCCGGGCCGCTGCTGGGCGGCCTGCTGCACAAGGTGATGTTCCGGCGGCTGGCGGCGGCCGGCGAGACCGCGCAGATCGTCGCGACGATCGGCCTGACCATCGCGCTGCCCGCCCTGGGCCTGGGGCTCATCGACCTGCTCAACCAGGGGTTCGGCGCCGACCTGCCCGGAGCCGTCGAAGGCGGGGCGGCGCGCGGGCTGGGCCCGCGGCCGGTCGAGACCTGGGAGCCGGCCGGTGTCAGCCTGGACTCCGACCAGCTCATCACCTTCACGGTCGCGGCGCTGGTGGCGGCGCTGCTGTGGGCGCTGATGCGCCACACCCCGCTCGGGCTGCGCATGCGCGCCGCCGTCGACCGCCGGACGCTGGCCGAACTGCGGGGCGTCGACGTCGACCGCGCGTCGGCCCAGGCGTGGATGCTCGGCTCGACGCTGGCGGCGGTGGCGGGCGTGCTCATCGTGCCCGTCGTGGGCCTGGACTCCCCGGCGTTCCTCGTCCTGCTGTTCACCTCCGCGACCGCCGCGGTGTTCGGCCGCCTGGTCTCGATCCCGGTGACGTTCGCGGCCGGCCTCGCGCTCGGCGTCCTGCAGAACCTCGTCGCCGGGTACGGGGACTTCGCCGCCGACGTCACGGGCATCCGGACGGCGGTGCCGGTCATCCTGCTGTTCGTCGGCCTGATCATCCTCAACCGGTCCCGCGGCCGGGTGGCCGGCTCCATCGCCGAGGATCCTCCGCCGCCCGACTACCTCGCCGACCTGCCCAGGTGGCGGCGGGTCCTGCCGTGGGGGCTGTCGCTCGCGGTGCTGCTCGTGTGGATGTTCACGGTGGCCGACCCCTACTGGGTCGGCGTGGTCTCCCAGGGCCTGCTGTTCGCCCTGATCTTCTGCTCGTTCGTCGTCGTCACCGGCATCGGCGGGATGGTCAACCTGGCCCAGGCCGCCTTCGCCACGATGGCCGCGCTCACCGTCGGGCTCGCGCTCGACAGGGGGCTGCCCCTCGGGCCCGCGATCGTCCTGGGAATCCTGGCGGCGACCGCGGCCGGAGTCGTCGTGGCGCTGCCCGCGCTGCGGCTCGGCGGCAAGGTGCTGACACTGGCCACCCTCGCCCTGGCGCTGCTCGCCGACCAGGTGCTCTTCCAGATCGACGCCTTCGGCAACGGGACGCTCGGCTGGCAGCTGCCCGCGCTCTCCCTGGGCTTCACCGACACCGACGATCCGCGGACCCGGGTGGTCCTGCTGTTGCTGCTGATCGGGCTGGTCGGCCTGCTCATCCGCAACCTGGAGCACTCGGCGTCCGGACGGGCCATTCTCGCGGTGCGGTCGGCGCCCTCGGCGGCCCAGGTCATCGGCATCTCGGCGACCCGGGCGAAGATCACTCTGTTCGTCCTCGCCGCGGCGGTCGCCGGGCTCGGCGGGGTGCTGTTCGGCCTCTTCAACAGGATGATCACCATCACCGACCTGCCGGCCTCCGTCGGCTTCGTCTGGCTGGCGGTCGTCGTGGTGCAGGGCGTGCGGCGCGTGGCCGGCGCGGTCCTCGCCGGGCTGTTCATGGTGTTCGTGCCGGAGCTCCTGCACACCTTCACCGACTCCCAGCACCTGGGGCAGATCCTGTTCGGTCTGGGCGGCATCGCGCTGGCCATGCACCCGGACGGGGCGCTCTCCCAGGTCGCCGAGCAGCGCTACCTGCGGCGCCGCAGGCGGGAGAAGGCGGAGCGGGCCAAGGCCATGGCGGAGGAGAGCGCCGAATCGCCCCTTCGGGCCGACGAGTCCGCACCAGCCGGCAAGCCGGAGCGGGAGGTCCTCACCGTCCGGGAGCGGGCGCCGGCCGCGCGGGAGGAACGGCCCCCGGCCACGGAGGCCCTGCGCCTGGAGAGCGCGGTGGCCGGGTACGGCGACGCGACGGTGCTGCGCGGCGTCGACCTGGCCGTACCGTCCGGGCAGGTGGTGGCGCTGCTCGGCGCCAACGGCGCGGGGAAGTCCACGACGTGCCTGGCCGCCGCCGGTCTCGTGCCGCTGGCCGCGGGATGGGTGTACGTCGACGGCGCCGACGTCACCGGGCTTCCCGCGCACCGCCGGGCGAACTCGGGAGTGTTCCTCGCGCCCGAGGGACGCGGCGTGTTCCCCGGTCTGACCGTCGAGGAGAACCTCGCGCTCCGCCTGCCGGAGCCGGCCCGCGCGGACGTCTACGACCGGCTTCCCGCACTGGCCGGGCGCCGTACCGTCGACGCCGGCGCGCTCTCCGGCGGCGAGCAGCAGATCCTCGCGCTGGCGCCCGCGCTGGTGCGGCCGCCGCGCGTCCTCATCGCCGACGAGCCCTCGCTGGGGCTCGCGCCGCTGATCGTCGAGCAGATCTTCGAGATCTTCGACGAACTGCGGCGCGAAGGGGTCGCCCTGCTGGTGGTCGAGGAGAAGGCCGACGAGGTCCTCGCGCTGGCCGACACCGTCGCGTTCATGCGGCTCGGCCGTGTCGTGTGGAGCGGAGCCCGGTCCGAGGTCGACGACGGCCTGCTGACGAACGCCTATCTGGGATCCCTGGAGGCCACCCGATGACCGAGAGCGCGATGACGGAGACCGCCACGGCGATCGAGGTGAAGGGAGTGGGCGTCAGCTTCGGCGGCATCCGTGCCCTGAACGAGGTGACCTTCTCGGTGACGGCGGGCGGCACCGTCGGCGTCATCGGCCCGAACGGTGCCGGCAAGACGACCCTCTTCGACGTGGTGACGGGTCTGCGCCGTCCCACCCAGGGGTCGGTGGGCCTGCACGGCGCGGACGTGACGGCGACCGGCGCCCTGGGCCGCTCGCGCCTGGGGGTGCGCCGGACGTTCCAGCGGCCCCAGGTGTTCGGCCGCCTGACCGTGCTGGACAACGTGCTCGCCGCGTTGGAGTGGCGCGGCGGCGGGGGAGGGCTCGCCGGGGACCTCTTCGCGCTGCCCTCCCGCAGAAGCAGGGAACGCGATCGGCGCGAGCGGGCCCGCGAGGTCCTCGAGCAGTGCGGCCTGGCGGACCTGGCGGACGCCTACGCCGCTGACCTGCCGATCGGCAGGCGCCGCATGGTCGAACTGGCGCGGGCCATCGTGGACACCCCGTCCGTCCTACTGCTGGACGAGCCCACCTCCGGGCTGGACGCCGACCAGAGCACGCGTTTCGCCGAGGTGATCGCGGGCCTGGGCATCACGATCCTCCTGGTCGAGCACGACGTCGGCTTCGTCATGGACACCTGCGAACGCATCGTCGTCCTCAACCTGGGCGAGGTCATCGCCGACGGCACCCCGGCCGAGATCCACGAGAACCCGGCCGTCCGCGCCGCCTACCTCGGCTGAGCATCGCGAGGGAAGATCTCCATCCGGAGAACGAGCGACCGGCCGGCGGTGGTGCGCGGAAGCACTCCACCGCCGGCCGACCCGCCCAGGGGCCGGGTACGCCTCAGCCGCGGGGGACCTCGCGCCAGGGGCGGCCCTGCCACGGGTCGGGCTCCTTGGGCAGCCCGAGCACCCGCTCGGCGAGGATGTTCTTGTTGACCTCGCTGGTGCCGCCCTCGATGGTGTTGGCGCGGCTGCGCAGCATGCCCCGCACTTCGGCCGGCATGTGCTCGGTGTAGGCGGCCAGCGCGTCGGACGCGTCCGAGCCGCTCTCCCAGGCGGTGGCGCCCAGCCCGAGCATCCGCGCCGCCGCGGCCTGCATGCGCTGGTTGAGCTCCGAGCCGTGGACCTTGCCGACGGAGCTCTCCGGACCCGGCGGCAGCCCCGCCTTGAGCCCGGCCCGGACGCGCATGTTCGTCCAGCGGCGGATCTGCTCCTCGCACCACAGCCGGACGAGCTCGTGCCGGACGCCGCCGTCGTCCCAGCCGTGGGGGAGACCCCGCGCGGAGCGCTCGCGGGCGAGGCCGATGAGCCTGCGGCTGCCCGCCCCGCCGATCCGGTCGACGCCCCCGGAGCCGGAGCCGGAGACCATCTGCCGCTCCCCGCTGAGCGTGGCCCGCGCCACCCGCCAGCCGTCGTTCACCGCGCCGATCCGCTGGGAGTCGGGCACGACCGCGCCGTCGAGGAAGACCTCGTTGAAGTCGACCTCACCGCCGATGTGCGGCAGCGGGCGGACGTCCACGCCGGGCTGGCGCAGGTCGATGAGGAAGTAGGTGATCCCCTCGCGCTTGGGGACGTCCGGGTCGGTGCGGGCCAGCAGGACGCCGAAGTCGGCCATGTGGGCCCAGGTCGTCCACACCTTCTGCCCGGTGACGCGCCACCCGTCGCCGTCCCGCTCGGCCCGGGTGGCCAGGGAGGCCAGGTCGCTGCCCGCCCCCGGTTCGCTGAAGAGCTGGCACCAGACCTCTTCGTTGGAGACGATCTTCGGCAGGAACCGCAGCCGCTGCTCGTGCGTGCCGTGCGCGAACAGCGCCGCCGCCGTCAGGTTCAGCCCCAGCGGGTTCAGCCGCGGCAGGTGGTAGGGCGCCAGGATCCGCTCCGCCGTCTGCGCCAGCCGCCGCGACCAGTCCAGGCCCCCGTACTCCACCGGCCACTGCGGCACGACCAGCCCGCTGCGGGCGAGGGCCGGGTACCACGCCCGGTACTCCTGCGGCGTCCGCACGGTGCGCACCAGGCCGGGCCCGCCCCGCTCACCCGCCTCCCGCCAGGCCGCGGGCACTTCGCGGGCCACCCAGGCGGTGACGGCGTCGCGCACCTGCTCTTCGTCGCGGCACTCGGCCAGGGACGCAAGCTCGCTCATCTGCTGTTTCCTTTCGCCTCGCTCGGCGTGCGGCCGAGGTGGGGACGGGTCATCGCCGCGTTCCCCGCGCTTCGCCCAGCCCGGTCTCCAGGGCGCGCCAGAGGGCGCGCTTGGTGGCCGCGACGGCCTCGGGATCGTTCTGGGCGATCCGCTCGGCCAGGCGCTGGGCGGCGGGACGCAGGTCACCGGGCTCGACGACCTCGCTCACCCAGCCCAGACGCAGCGCTTCGGAGGCGGTGACGCGCTCGTGGGCGCCCATCAGGGCCATGCGCGCGACGGGGGAGAAGGCGGCGCGACGGGCCAGGCCGATGGTCTCGAACGCGCTGACCTGGCCCACCGAGACATGGGGGTCGAGGAAGGAGGCCGTGGCCGAGGCGATGACGACATCCGAGTCGACCACGAAGTGGAGGCCGCCTCCGGCGCAGACGCCGTTGACGGCGGTGACCACGGGCTTGGCGACGCCCAGATGCCAGGCCGTCAGCTGGAGGTCGGCCCGCTTCGTCCGGCGGGACATCTCGCGCAGCGCGTCCGGATCCCGGTTGAGCTGGACGACGTCCAGACCCGTCTGGAAGGCCTTGCCGGCCCCGGTGACAACGATCACGCGGACCGCGGGATCGGCGTCCAGTTCACGCCAGGCCCGGGGGAGCGCGGCCATCATGGCGGCGTCCATGGCGTTGCCCGTCCGGGGCCGGTTGAAGATCAGCCAGCCGACGGGCCCGTGCCGCTCGACCAGCAGGGTCTCGCTCATTCTCGACCGCCTCCGGGTAGTCTGTGGCCCCACCTCTGCATAGATTATATTTGATATCCATAGCGGCACACCCTGACCGCGCAGACCGCGCTCTGAAAGGCGGAGGACGTGACTGAAACGACGCGGGCTTTGCGGGACGGCGGCCTGGCGGCCTTCCTGCTGGACCACGAGGATCCCGCCGACACGCCGATCCTGCACCGCAAGGACGGCTCGCTCACGCGCGGCGCGCTCATCGCGGCGGTGAAGGTGCTGGCCGGGCGTCTCGGGCAGGTGGCCGGGCAGCCCGTCGCCTGCCTGGTGGACGACGGCGTGCGCGCGATCACCACGATGTTCGCGACCTGGCTGGCCGGGGGCGTCTACGTCCCGGTCAACGCCCGGCTCACCGACGCCGAGGTGCGCGCCCAGCTGCTGGCCACGGAACCGGCGGTGGTCGTGGCCGGCCCGGCCCAGGCCGGGCGGGTGCCGGAGGGGATCGGGCTGCTGGTGGAGGAGGCGCCCGGGCGGTGGGCCTCCCCGCGTCCGGCGAGACCGCCGACGGGACGCCGGTTCGGCGAGGACGAGGCGGTGATCATGCGGACCTCCGGCACCACCGGGGAGTCCAAGCCCATCGTGCTCAGCCACCGGGGCGTCGGTGACGGCATCGACACCGTCATCGCCAAACTCCGCGGCGGCAAGGCCAAGAACGGCGGCCGCCCGCCGATGCCCAACCTCATCCCCACCTCGCAGGCCCTCTGGGCGGGTGCCTGGAACACCCTCTTCTCCTTCCGCCTCGGCGCGCCCGTGGTGCTCATGGACCGGTTCGACCCCGTCGACTACGCCGAGCTGGTGGGGCGCTTCAGCCTCAGGTCGACGATCCTGGCGCCCGCGATGATGGCGATGCTCATCGAGGATCCCCGCGTGCGGGACCTCGGCGGGCTGCGGTTCGTCCGCTCGGTGACCGCGCCCCTGCCCCCCGACCAGGCCCGGCGTTTCCGGGAGCGGTTCGGCGTGGACGTGCTGAACTCCTACGGCCAGACGGAGCTGGGCGGCGAGGTCGTCGGCTGGACCGCCTCCGACACCCGCGAGTTCGGCGCGTCCAAACTGGGCGCGGTCGGCCGTGCCCATCCGAACGTCGAGATCCGCATCCTGGACGAGGAGCGCCGCGAGGTCCCGCCGGACGAGACCGGCGAGATCTGGATCAGGTCGCCCTTCGCGCACGAGGCCGACCTGGCGCCCGACCGGATCGTCGACGGCTTCCTGCGCACCGGTGACCTGGGCCGCCTGGACGCCGAGGGCTTCCTGTGGATCGAGGGCCGGGTCTCCGACATGATCAACCGCGGCGGGCTCAAGGTCGTCCCGCAGGAGGTGGAGGCCGTGCTGCGCCGCCATCCGGCGGTCGCCGACGCCTGCGTCGCGGGTGTGCCGGACGCCCGGCTGGGCGAGGTGCCCGTCGCCTGGGTGCGCCCGGCGGGAACGGAGCGTCCGGAGGAGACCGCGCTGCTGGCCTTCCTCCGCGAGGACCTCACGGGCTACAAGGTGCCCGTCGCGGTGCGCTTCGTGGACGACTTTCCCCGCACCGAGATCGGCAAGGTGCTGCGGCGCGAACTCGTCGCGAGCTTCGACGGGTTGCACCGGGCCGGGGCCTGACGCCCGCGCCGGAGGTGCTACAGCCCGCCGAAGTCCGGGGAACGGCGTTCCGCGAACGCCTTCATGCCCTCGCGGAAGTCGGGGCTGCGGGAGCTCAGCTCCATCGCGTAGGCCTCGTCGGCCAGGTGCCGGCGCAGGTCGTGGCCGGGGGCCGCGGCCAGCAGGCTCTTGGTCAGGCCGAGCGCCACGGTCGGTCCGGCCGCCAGGCGCGCGACGAGCTCCTCCGCCGTGCCGGCCACCTCGGCGGAGGGGACGGCGCGGTGCGCGATGCCCCATTCGGCGGCCTCGACGCCGTTGAACCTGCGGTCGAGCATGAGCAGTTCGCGTGCCCGCCCCGCCCCCACGACCCGGGGCAGCAGCCAGGTGCTGCCGGAGTCGGGCGTGAAGCCGCGGCGCAGGAACGGGTACCAGAAGACCGCGTCCTCGGCGGCGACCGTGAAGTCGGAGACCAGGGCGAGCTGGGCCCCGATCCCCACGGCCCAGCCGCGCACCGCGCACACCACCGGGAGCTGGAGTTCCAGCAGCAGCGGGATCAGCCGGTTGGCCTGGTTGGGCAGGCGCCTCTGGATGCTGCCGGTCCTGGGCTTGGGGGCGTCGTCGCCCCGCTTGTTCCGCCCGATGATGTCGAATCCGCTGCAGAAGTCGTCGCCCGCCCCGGTGAGCAGGACCGCGCGCAGCCGGTCGTCGGTGGAGGCCAGCTCCAGCGTCCCGATCAGGCCCTCCATGGAGGTGTCGTTGAGCGCGTTGCGCCTGCCGGGCACGTTCAGGACGAGCCGGAGCACGCCGGCGTCGTCGGTCTCGACGTCCAGGCCCGGCATCGACGCGTAACGGGTCATGTGGTCCTCCGAGAGCGACTTGTAGTTTTGATATAATAAACAATCTATCTCCAGGGAGGATCCGTGTCCCAGGCCCCCGCCGCAGGATCCCGGCTGCTGGCCGGCTTCCGGGTGGTCGAGTGCTCGATGCTCGGCCCCGGCGCCGTCTCCACCCCGCTCGCCGACCTCGGCGCCGACGTGATCAAGGTCGAGCCGCCGTCCGGCGACTACATCCGTTCGATGAGCTGGCCGATCGTCCAGGGTCGTTCGCTGCTGCACCTGCACATCAGCCGCGGCAAGCGCAGCATCGTGCTGGATCTGCGCGCCGAGGCGGGCCGGGAGGCCTTCCTGGAACTGGTCGCCCGTGCCGACGTCGTGGTCGAGGCGATGCGGCCGGGCGGTCTGGAGCGGCGTGGCCTGGGCTACACCCGGCTGCGCGAGGTCAACCCGAAGATCGTCATGTTCACCATCTCGGGGTACGGCATGACCGGCCCCTACCGGGACCTGCCGAGCCACGGCATCGCCTACGACGCCTGGGCCGGCACCGTCGCCCCCGTGCCCGGGCCCGACGGGCTGCCCTCGATCCCCGACCACACGTCCATCGGCATCACCGCCGGGCCGCTGTTCGGCACCGCCGCCATCCTGGCCGCGGTGCTGCGCGCCCGCGACAGCGGAGAGGGCTGCCACCTGGAAATCGCCCAGTCCGACGCCGCCGCGGCCTTCGACTGGCTGCGCAGCGAAGGCCACCGCGCCTACGCCCGACCCGAGGACGAGGTGACCGGCAACCCCGCCGACGGCTACGAGCGCCGCCCGCCCGGCACCGCCGGCATGGAGGAGGGCGTCCGCTACCAGTTCTACGCCTCCAAGGACGGCCATGTGCTCTTCATGGCCTCCGAGCGCAAGTTCTGGCGGAACTTCTGCGAGGCGCTGGGCCGCAATGACCTGTTCGAGGCTGACCCCGGCGCGAAGCTCGCCGACCACGCCCGGGGGAACCTTCCGCTGCGCCACGAACTGGCGGCCGTCTTCGCCACCCGCACCACCGCCGAGTGGATCGAGTTCGGCCTGGAGCACGACGTGCCCGTCGGCCCGGTGAACACCCCCGCGACCATTGTCGACGACCCCCAGTTCGCCGACCGCATGCCCTGGCAGGGAGCCGACCGTCTGGTCGCCGACCAGCTTCCCTTCCCCGTGCGCGTCGTCGGTGAGGCCCCGCCCGCAGCCGTCCGTCCCGCCCCGGATCCCGGCCAGCACAGCGAGGAGATCCTCCGCGAGGTCCTCGGCTACGACGAGGACCGGCTGGCCGAGCTCCGCGACTCCGGCGCCTTCGGAACCTGACCGCGAGCCGGTGGCGGCGCGCACCGGAAGGCGAGAGCGGACGGCGCTCCGGCGGGGTCGGAGCGCCGTCCGCGTTTCCGGGCCGGGCCCTGGCGCGCGTCCGCGTCCGCCTCCGTCAGGCGCCGCCGTCGCGTGCCAGCCGGGCGCGCAGGTCGTTCTTCACGATCTTGCCCGAGGCGTTGAGCGGCAGTTCGGCCACCACGTGCACCTGGCGGGGCACCTTGTAGTTCGCCATGTTCTGCCGGGCCCAGGAGATCAGCTCGTCCGGGTCCAGGGCCGCGTCCCGGCGCGGGACGACGAACGCCGCCCCCACCTCGCCCATGCGCTCGTCGGGGATCCCGATCACGGCGCACTGGGCGACCGCGGGATGGACGGACAGCAGCCGTTCGATCTCGGCGGGATAGGCGTTGAAGCCGCCCACGATGAACATGTCCTTGATCCGGCCGGTGATGCGGAGCCTGCCGTCGGCGTCGAGCGTGCCGAGGTCCCCGGTGTGCAGCCAGCCGTCGGCGTCGACGGTCGCGGCGGTCTCGGCCTCCTCGTCCAGGTAGCCCTTCATCACCGTGTAGCCGCGCACCAGGATCTCGCCCTCGGCGCCGATCGGCACCGGTTCGCCCTCGGCGTCGACGGTGACGACCTCGAGGCCGGGCAGCGGGCGGCCGGCGGTGGACGTGACGATCTCCAGCGGGTCGTCGTAGCGGCACATCGACACGATCGCGCAGGACTCGGTGAGCCCGTAGCCGGCCACGATGTGGGAGAAGCCCAGCTCCTCCTTGATGCGGTGGACGACGGCCGGCGGGACGTCCGTCGCGCCCGTCACGGCCAGCCGGAGGCCGGAGACGCCCTCCGCGGTGAAGTCGGGGTGCTCCAGCATGGTCTGGTACAGCGTGGGTGTGCCGGGCAGGACGGTCACCTTCTCCTCCCGCACCACCTTGAGCACCTGCGGGACGTCCAGGGTGCGGGCGGGCAGGCTCGTCGCGCCCACGATGAGCGAGGCCAGCCAGCCGGCCTTGTACCCGAACCCGTGGAAGAACGGGTTCACGATGAGATAGCGGTCGCCCTCGCGCAGCCCCACGACCGCCGCCCACACCGCGTACGCGCGCAGAGTCTGGGCGTGGGTGCACATCGCGCCCTTGGGATTGCCGGTCGTGCCGGAGGTGAACAGCATGTCCGACAGGTCGTCGGGGCCGATTTCGGCGGCCCGGGCCCGGACCTGCTCCTCGGTGACGGTACGGCCCGACTCCAGGAAGTCGTCCCAGGAGGTGTGCCGTCCGGGGCCGCCGTCGCTGAGGACCACGACCTGCTCCAGGTCGGGAAGCCCGGCGTAGGGTCGGCCGCCCTCCGGGCCGCCGGCGGCGTCCTCCAGCGAGGCCGGATAGTCGCGGCCGAGGAACTCGCCGATCACGCACAGGATCCTGGCCTTGCTCTTGTCCAGGATGAAGGCGGCCTCCTGGGCCTGGAAGCGGGTGTTGAGCGGGATGAGGACGCCTCCGGCGCGTTGCAGCCCGAGTGCGGCGATGATCCACTGCGCGGTGTTGGGGGACCAGACGGCCACCCGGTCGCCCCGGTTCAGACCCGAGGCGAGGAAGGACCGGGCGGCGGCCGTCACCGCGGCGTCGAGGGCCGCGTAGCCGATCCGGACGTCGCCGTCGACGATCGCCTCGGCGTCGCCGAGCCGGTGCGCGGCGTCGGCGAGCAGCGCGCTGGTCGTGCCCCAGCGCAGGTCGCCGCGGGGATCGACGAAGCCGTCCGATCCGGCGGCCGTGGGGGTGGTGGTCACCTGTTCCTCCGGAGACGTGGACGCGGGGATGACCTGATCAGTATCTTGAATAACATATATATTCTGCCATAGGCGTGACCCGCTGCAAGGCCGCCGACGTGTTCAGCCGCCCAGGGAGGACGAGACCGTGGCCCGACTGCTCGAGAACAAGATCGCCATCGTGACGGGAGCCGCGCACGGCATCGGCCGGGGACACGCGCTGGAGCTGGCCAAGCACGGCGCCAAGGTGGTCGTGGCCGACCTGGGCACCAGCGTGCAGGGGGAGGGCAGGGGCGAGGACGCCGCGGAGGTCGTCCAGCTGATCGCCAAGCGCGGCGGCACCGCCATCGCCGACTTCGCCGACGTCGCGGACGAGGGGCAGGCGACCGCGCTGGTGGACCGCACCGTCGAGGAGTTCGGCCGGCTGGACATCCTGGTCAACAACGCGGGCATCGCCCGTGACAGGGCCATCTGGAACATGACCCCGGACGACTTCGACGCCGTCATGCGGGTCCACGTGCGCGGCACCTGGCTGATGACCCACCTGGCGGCCAAGCGGTGGCGCGCTCGGTACCAGGCCGGCGAGCGCTTCACCGGACGGGTGATCAACACGACCTCCGGCGCGGGCCTGGCCGGCAACTTCGGCCAGTCCAACTACGCCACGGCCAAGGCCGCGATCGTCGGGCTGACCCTCACCACCAGCCTGGAGCTGGCCCGGTTCGGCGTCACCGTCAACGCCGTCGGCCCCGGTGGCATGACCCGGCTGACCGCGACCATGGCCAAGGACCTCAAGGCGTTCGAGCCCGACGACCTCGGCGAGGACGAGTACCACCCGATGGACCCCGCCGGCAGCTCCCCGCTGGTGGCGTGGCTGGCCGGCGACGAGGCCCAGCACGTCAGCGGCCAGGTCCTGCGCGCCATCCACGACAAGATCCACCTCATGGAGGGCTGGCGGGAGGCCGCCACGATCGGGAACGGGGAGAAGAGGTGGGACGCCACCGCGCTCGGTGCGCGCATCGCCACCGACATCTTCCGCACCCGGGCGCCCGGTCTGCGCTGACCGGAGACCGATCACGGCGAACCCGTCGAAGGAGAACGACGTGACCGACACCCTCCCCGACCGGTCCAACCCCGTCACCCTGCGGTGGACGGCCGACCGGGCGCTGAGCCAGGACGTGCGGAACACGCTGTGCGGTCCGGGCGGGCCGTTCGAGCGGACCGTGGAGGAGGTCCTGGGCTTTCCCGCCGAGGTCTTCGTCCAGCGGCTCCCGCATCTGCCCGCGGTGCTCATCCGGGCCGCCGACCGCCATCCCGACGCCGGATACTGCGTCTTCGACGGGCCCGAGCCGGAGACCCTGACCTACGCCGAGGCCCTCTCCTGGGCGGCCGCCTACGCCGAGGTCCTGCGGACCGACCACGGCGTCGGCAAGGGGGACCGGGTCGCGATCGCCTCGCCCAACGGCAAGGAGTACCTGCTGGCGATCTGGGCGACCCTCTCGCTCGGCGGCATCGTGGCCGGCCTCAACGGCTGGTGGACGCCCGCGGAGCTGGAGCACGGCATCGAGCTGACCGAGCCCTCGCTGGTCCTGGGCTCCGCCCGCCCGCTCGAGCGGCTCGCGCAGACCAAGGCCGCCGAGGAAGGCCGCCTCGTCCCGGTGGCGCTGCAGGACCTGCACCGGGCCGCGGCCGCCGTCCACGATCCGGCCGGGAGACTGCCCGAGACCGACATCCACGAGGACGACCCCGCCGCGATCCTGTTCACCAGCGGGACCACCAGCCGGCCCAAGGGCGCGACACTGTCGCACCGCAACTTCGTGCATTTCGGCATGTTCGGTGCCCTTGGCGGGACGGTCGCCCTCCTCGGCGGCGGCGGCAGGTACCGGCAGATCCCCGGGGGAGTGCAGCGGACGAGCGTCTGCTCCAATCCGTTCTTCCACGTCTCCGGCGTGGGCCCCACCCTGGTGGGGACGCCGATGTCCGGCTCCAGGCTGGTCTTCCCCGCGCCGGGCCGCTGGGACGCCGGGCGGGTGCTGGAGCTGACCGGCCGGTACAAGCTCACCCAGTGGCACGGCGTGCCGACCCACTTCTGGCGGATGCTCACCCACCCGGACTTCGACGAGCACGGCACCGACCAGGTGTGCGTCATCGGCAGCGGCGGCTCGGCCTTCGCCCCCGAGCTGCTGCGCCTGTTCGAGGAGAAGATGCCCGGCGTCCAGATCACCAACGGCTACGGCATGACGGAGACGACCGGCGGCGGGACGTTCCTCAACGGGGCCGGGATGGACGGGCACCCGGCGTCGGTCGGGGCGGCGGCCCCCACCATGGAGGTCCAGGTCCGGGGCCCGGACGGCGAGCCGCTGGGCGAGGACCAGGTCGGCGAGGTGTGCATCAAGGGCGCCGGCGTCTTCCTCGGCTACTGGAGCGACCCCGAGGCCACCGCCGCGGCCTTCGCCGACGGCCGCTGGTACCGCACCGGCGACTACGGCCGCATCGTGGACGGCGTGCTCTACCTGGAGAGCCGGATGCGCGACCTCATCATCCGGGGCGGCGAGAACATCTACCCGATCGAGATCGAGTACCGCCTCGTCGAACACCCCGGCGTCGCCGACGCCGCCGTCATCGGAGTGCCCGACCGGATCCTCGGCCAGCAGGTCAAGGCCTTCGTGGTCCCCGAACCCGGCGCCGCGCCCACAGAGGAGGAGCTCCGGGAGTGGGCGGGGGAGAGCCTGGCCGCCTTCAAGGTCCCCGCCCTCATCGAGTTCCGCGACGCCCTGCCCTACAACGCGACCGGCAAGGTCATCAAGCGCCGGCTCGAAGAGGAGCCGGGGATCTCCTGAGCCCGTGCCCCTCGGCCCTTCGGAGTTCAGACGACATAACGCAACAGCATCGAGGCCACGCACGCGGGCTTGGGGGAGCCCTCGACCTCCCAGGTGAAGCGGAGCCTGACGAGCAGTCCGCCCTTGACGTCCTCCACGCCCTCGATCTCCGCGCCGACCCGGACCTTGGAGCCGACGGGCACGGGCGAGGGGAACCGGATCTTGTCGTAGCCGTAGTTGACCCCCATCCTCATGCCCTCGATCCTGTAGATCTCCCGGACCAGCCTCGGCCCGAGGGACAGGGTCAGCAGGCCGTGGGCGATGGTGCCGCCATAGGGCCCCTGGGCGGCCCGCTGGGTGTCCACGTGGATCCACTGGTCATCACCGGTCAGCCCGGCGAAGGTGTCGATGTCCTGCTGCGTGACCGTCCGGTAACCGCTGTGGCCGAGGTGCTGCCCGACGGCACCCCGGATCTCGTCCACACCGCTGAGCACCCGCATGGAGACTCCTCTCGTTCTTCTATTATCTATTATATAAAAAATCTTTCACGAGGCGTTCGCCGGGACCGGCTGCGGCCTACCCGATCGCCGCGACCGGCGCCCGCATGGTCGTCACGGTGATCGGGGCGGTGTGTGAGAGGTTCCGCTGCCATCGCGGCGCTCGGCGAGCTTGCGCTGGATGGAACGGACGCTTTCGGCGAACTCGGGACGTCCCACCGACCACTCCTGGGCGGCCAGCTCCAGTTCGGCCGCCTCCTTCGGGCTGGAGAGGGCGCGTCCCGCGAGCAGCGTCTGCTTGGCTCGGCGTACCAGCGGCGCGGAGCGTTCAGCGGCGCGTCCGGCCAGGCGCAGCGCGGTCGACTCCAGCCGATCCTCCGGCACGCACCGCCATGCCAGTCCCATGTCAGCGGCCTCCTCGCCGGTGAGCACGTCCCCGCACAGGACGAGGGCGGCGGCGCCCTGAGCACCCACCCGCTCGGCCAGCCGCCACAGGTGCCCGCCGCCGGGGTGGATGCCCGCGTCCAGGAAACGAGGATCGAACCGCGCGGCCGGTGAGGCGAGGATGACGTCGCAGGCCAGGGGAAGATTGACGCCCGCGCCGATGGCGGGCCCGCCGACCGCGGCGATGGTGGGCACCGCCGCCGCCGCGAGGCGTTCCATGCCCGCGTACATCTCCGCCAGCGGTACCGTGCGGTTCAGTAGTCCCTCGAGGGAGCCGCCGGCGCAGAAGACGGGCGGCTCGGCGGTGAGCACCAGGGCGCGCGCGCCGTCGTCCAGCGCGGCGTCCACCGCCCATGCGAGGTCGTCGCTCATCTGCTTGGACAGGGTGTTGCGGTGTTCTGGATCGGCCAGCGACAGCACGCCCACCCCGCCCTCGGCCGTGACGCGCACGAGCCGGTTCTCCGGAATTCCGCTCATCGTCCCCGTCCCTCTTTGCTCGATATCAAGTTTTTATTTTATACATGATAAAATCGGGGTGATGACTCGGATCAAGCGGTACATCGCCGCCGTCAGCGTGCCCGCCGACGAGGTCACCAACGAGGGCATCACCTTCGAGATCGACTACCCGCACCAGGACGGCACCTGGCCCCGCTCGCGCGAGGAGGCCGCCCTGCGGTACGGGCACCTGGACCAGGCCACCATCAACAGGATCGCGCGGGGCAACGCCATCCGCCTGCTCGGCCTCGACCTCCCCGAGGAGTGAGACGTCACAGGGGGGCGGGGTGAGGGAGATCAGCTCGGCCTCGTCATCCTGATATCTTATTCTCAATACGGATGACAGAGGGTCACCCGCCGAGTCGAGGACGTGAGCGGATGGCACGCCGCCAGGGGGCCGCAGCGGCCGACATCTTGGCCGCGCCCCAGGAGAGCGCCGCGCTGCCGGGAGAGAGCCTGGCCCGGAAGAGCAGCGGTGAGCAGGTGCGCCTCTACGTGCGCCGGCTGATCTTCGACGGGGTGCTCAAGCAGGGCCAGCGGGTGCCGCAGGACGCCATCGCCCAGACCCTCGGTGTCTCACGCATCCCGGTGCGGGAGGCGCTGATCGCGCTGGAGCGCGAGGGCTGGACGACCATGATCCCGCACCGCGGCGCCTTCGTGAACGCCCTCGACGAGCTGGCCGTCCGCGACCACTACGAGCTGTACGGCCTGTTCTACGGGTTCGGCGTGCGCCGCGCGGTCGAGCGCAAGGGCACCGGGCTCGCCGCGCCGCTGCGGGTGATTCAGGAGCGGATCGCCGGCACGGAGGATCCGGAGGTCCTGCACCGGCTCGCCCTGGACTTCCACCGGACGGTGATCGACGCGGCCCAGTCGCCGCGGCTGCGCACCATGCTGCGCCAGATGACCGACATCGTGCCCGGCAACTTCTTCGAGCTGGTGCCCGACGCGGACGAGATCGAGCGCGAGGGGACGGCGGCCATCGTCGCCGCCATCGAGGGCGGCCACGCCGACCTCGCCGAGCGCGAGTACGCCGCCATGCTGCGCAAGCACGGCGACGTCGTCGTCGAGCTCTTCCGGGGCCGTGGCATGTTCGAGGACGAGGAGCCGGGCGACGAGGCGTCCTCCACCGGGTGACCCGGAGGCACCCGGTGGGTGCGGACGTCAGGCGGTGGCCTGATCGACGAGCCTGCCCATCTCGATCCCGACCGACTTCTCGAAGCGGCCCTTGTCGTAGGAGCGGATGCTGACGTCGTGGCCCGCGGCCTCGGCGCGCAGCGCTCCGACGGTGGCGTTCTCCCTGGTGCGGCCGTTCACGAAGGGGTCGAAGGAGTACCAGCGCATCGCGTTCTCAAAGGTGATCTTGTTGAGTTCGTCGTCGGGCACGCCGGCGGCGACCTCGGCCAGTTCCTCGGGGGCGTTCGGCCAGGAGGAGTCGGAGTGCGGGTAGTCGCACTCCCAGGCGATGTTGTCGATGCCGATCCGGTGGCGCAGCTCGACGCCGACGGGGTCGGAGATGAAGCAGGTCAGGAAGTGCTCGCGGAACACCTCGCTGGGCAGCCTCCCGCCGAAGTCCTGGCCGGTCCACAGGTGGTGCATGTCGTAGGTGCGGTCGACGCGGTCGAGGAAGTAGGGGATCCAGCCGGTGCCGCCTTCGGAGAGGGCGAACCTGATGCCGGGGAACTTCTTGATGACGCGCGACCAGAGCAGGTCGGCGGCGGCCTGGCAGATGTTCATCGGCTGCAGCGTGATCATGACGTCGACCGGGGCGTCCGGGGCGGTCACCGACAGCTGGCCGGAGGAGCCGAGGTGGATGGAGACGACGACGTTCTCGTCGCACACCGCGCGCCACAGCGGGTCCCAGTACTCGTTGTGGAAGCTGGGGTAGCCCAGCGTGGCCGGGTTCTCGGTGAAGGTGATCGAGTGGCAGCCCTTGGCGGCGACCCGGCGGACCTCCTCGGCGCACAGTTCGGCGTCCCACAGCACCGGTAGCGCCATCGGGACGATCCGGCCCGGGTGGGTGCCGGCCCACTCGTCGACGTGCCAGTCGTTGTAGGCGCGCAGCACCGCCAGGGCCAGGTCCTTGTCCTCGGCGGCGGAGAAGACCCGCCCGCTGAAGCCGGGGAAGGACGGGAAGTTCATCGACGCCAGGATCCCGCCGGCGTTCATGTCCTTGACGCGCTCGTCGATGTCGTGGGTGCCGGGGCGGATCTCGTCGAAGGCGGTCGGCTCGATGCCGTACTCCTCCTTGGGACGCCCGGCGACCGCGTTCAGCCCGATGTTGGGGATCGTCTGGCCGTTGAACGTCCACACGTCCGAGCCGTCCTTGGTGGTGCGGACCCGCGGGGCCCGGTCCCGGTACCGCTCGGGGATGTGGGCGTCGAACATGGTCGGCGGTTCCACGACGTGGTCGTCGACGCTGATCATGATCATGTCTTCGGCGTTCACTGTGCTCCTCCGAACGCGGTGGGGGATCGCGGTGCGGCTTGAACTTTCGTCTCGAAAAAGTGAACCGCTGTTCAGTTCTGGGGTGGGAGCCCCGTGCGGTGTGCCCGTAGATTGAATACTATATCCACACATTCACCATCTGAAGGAGAGCGGATGTCCGACTGGGCGAACATCGAGCAGAGCACTCTGCTCGACCTGCTGGACCGCCGCCTGGAACGCGACCCGGACGGACCGTTCCTGGACTGCTGCGGCACCCCCTACACGGCGGCCGAGACGGACCTGGAGGCCAACCGGGTCGCCAACGCGCTGGCCGAACTGGGGGTCGGGCACGGCTCCACGGTCGCCACCATGCTGGAGAACGGCCCCGCCGCCGTCGTGTCCTGGTTCGCCATCCACAAGCTCGGCGCGATCGCCGTCCCGGTGAACACCGCGCTCAAGGGCCCGATGCTGCGTCACGTGCTCTCCGACGCGACGGCCTCCGTCGTCATCGTCCAGGACGATCTCGCCGAGCGCCCGATGGAACTGCTCGACACGATCGACTCCGTCCGGCACCTGGTCGTCGTCGGCGAACATGACGGGAGCCCCGGGGCCGGCTCACGCTGGGCGGTGCACGACTGGGCGGAGCTGCTCAAGGCCGACGGCTCCCGGCCCGGAGTCCTGGTGCGTCCCGCGGACCTGGGCACCATCGTCTACACCGGCGGCACCACGGGCCCGTCCAAGGGCTGCGCGCTCAGCCACAACTACCACCTGTCCATCGCCCGGCAGATCATCTCCTCGTGGGGGCGCACGCCCGAGGACGTCGTGTGGTCCCCGCTCCCGCTGTTCCACTTCAACGCCATCTCGTGCATGCTCACCGGCACGCTGATCAACGGCGGCCGGGCCGCGCTGTCGCGCCGGTTCTCGGTCTCCGGCTTCTGGCCCGAGATCAACCGCACCGGTGCCACCATCGCCTCGCTCCTGGGCTCCCTGGCCGTCCTCGTCGCCAAGGCCGACGACCACCCCCAGGCCAGGAACTCCGGCACGCCCGGGGCCAACACCACGCTGCGCCTGCTGACCGGGGCGCCGATGCCCCCGGAGATCGACGAGATCTACCGCGAGCGCTTCGGCCTCACCACCTTCAGCAACGCCTACGGAACCACCGAGGCGTCGCTGATCTCCTGGCTGCCGCCGGGCAGGGAGAAGCGGCCCGGCTCGGCCGGCATCGTCAACGCGGAGGCGTTCATCGTCAAGGTCTTCGACGACGACGACCGCGAGGTGCCCGCGGGCGAGCACGGCGAGATCGTCTGCCGCCCCCGCATGCCGCACGTGATGTTCGAGGGCTACTGGAAGCGCCCGGAGGCCACGGTCTCGGCCTGGCGCAACCTGTGGTTCCACACCGGCGACATCGGCCGCCTGGACGAGGACGGCTACCTGTTCTTCGTCGACCGCAAGGCCGACTACATGCGCCGCCGCGGCGAGAACATCTCCAGCTGGGAGCTGGAGAAGGTCTTCCACGAGCACCCCGGCGTCAGGGACGTGTGCGTGCACGCGGTGGCCAGTGAGGTGAGCGAGGACGACGTCAAGGTGACCGTCGTACTCAAGGGAGGGGCCGCCCTCACCGAGGAGGCCCTGTGCCGCTGGTCGATCGAGCAGCTTCCGTACTACGCGGTCCCACGCTACTTCGAGTTCCGCGACGAGCTTCCGATGAGCCAGACCGGACGGGCGACCAAGAACCTGCTCAGGGACGAGGGCGTCACGCCCGCCACCTGGGACCGGGAGGCCGCCGGCGTGACCTTCGAGCGCCGCTGATGGGCGCCGGGCCGATGGGTCTGGAGAGCGACGACCTCGGCACCCCGGCATCCGCCCTGGACTTCCCCGACGACCGGGTGCGCGCCGTGGCCGAGGAGGTGGCGATCCAGATCTGCCGCACCGCGCCGCAGGCCCGGCTGCAGGTCAAGCGGATCGTCAACGACAACTACGACCGCGTGGACCGCACGACGTTCGACGTGCTCCCGTACAACGAGGAGATGGCGGAGGGAAGACGGGCGTTCGCCGAGCGGCGCGATCCGTCGTGGATGCCGGAGGAGTTCCGCACCGGAGGCAGGCTCTGACGGTCGTGCTGCGGGCGGGCCACTCAGAAGATGACCTTGCCGGTGCGGAGTTCGGACAGGGCGGCGCCGGTGAGGCCCAGTTCCGCCGCCAGGACGGCGTCGGTGTGCTCGCCCAGCCAGGGCGGGCGGGTCTCCGCGGCGGGGGGAGCCTCGCTCATCCGGACGGGGCTGCCCGGAACGAGGACGGGCTGCTCCACACCGTCGGTCCGGGGAAGTTCCACCAGCATGTTCCTGGCCTGGACGTGGGGGTCGGCGACGACCTCGGCGTCGCTGAGGCAGGGGCCGGCGGCGATGCCCGCGCGGCCCAGCAGGTCGCAGGCCTCCAGCTTGGTGAGGTCCGCCGCCCAGCCCTCGATGGCGGGGCGCAGCAGCGTCTCGAGTTCGTCGACCCAGCCCTGCCGGGTGGCCAGGCGGGGGTCGTCCTTCCACTCGGGGCGGCCGACGAGGTCGGCCAGTCTGGTGAAGTGCTGCTCGCGGGCGACCTGGAGCACGAACCAGCCGTCCTGCGCGCGGAAGCCGTGCATGATCAGCGGGCCGGTCTGGCCGCCGCGCAGTCCCATCGACCAGAAGTTGGTCACGATGTCGGTCATGGCGATGACCGAGTCGAGCATGGCGATGTCGACGTACTGGCCGCGCCCGGTGGCGTCGCGGTGGCGCAGCGCGGCGAGGATGCCGATGGTGGCGAACAGCGCGGCGCCGATGTCGCCGAGCGCTCCCACGGGTGCCACGGTGGGGGGCCGGTCGCCGGTGCGCTTCAGCTCGTAGATGCCGGACATGGCCTCGACGATGGGGGCGAAGGCGGGCCAGCCCCCGTAGGGCGTGGGGACGGAGTTGCCGAAGCCGGAGACCGAGACGTAGATCCCGGCCGGGTGCACGGCGGCGATGTCGGGGTGGCCGAGGCCGAGCCGGGCCATCGCGCCGGCCTTGGAGTTCTCGGCGACGACGTCGAACCTCGGGGCGAGTTCGAGGACGAGCTCCCTGCCGCGGGGATTCTTCAGATCGACGCAGACGCTGCGTTTGCCGAGGTTGTTGCGCAGGAAGGTGGCGCCGACGCGCCGGCCGTCCGGATCGGTCATCGCGGGCAGCGAGCCGCGGCCCGAGTCCCCGGACGGCGGCTCGATCTTGACGACGTCGGCGCCCAGCCGGGCCAGCAGCTGGGTCGCGTAGGGGAGTGCCTGCATCTGTTCCAGCGCCAGGACGCGGATGCCGTCGAGGGGCCGGGGTCCACCCTGAGTCATGGAAGGAGTCTAATTGCAGATTAGATCTTTTATGCAATCTACGATTAGGCTGGTTTCATGCGCGGAATCTTGTCCTGGGGCGGCTACCTGCCCCACCGGAGGCTCGACCGTCAGACGATCAGGTCGGTGGCGGGCGCGGGCGGCGGGCGGGGCACCCGGTCCGTCGCCTCCTACGACGAGGATGCGATCACCCTCGGCGTCGCGGCGGCGCGGACGGCCCTGCGCGCCGCTCCGGCCGAGCCGCGGGCCCTCTGGTTCGCCACCACCGAACCCCCCTACCTCGACCGCACGAACGCCACCACCCTGCACGCCGCCCTGCGCCTGGGCCGCGACGTGCCCGCCTACGACGCCGTCGGCTCGGTCCGCTCGGCGCTCGGCGCGCTGCGCGCGGCCTGCGACGCCGCGTCCCCGGCGCTCGTGGTCGCCGGAGACCTGCGCGGCGGGCTGCCCGGCGGGGCCGACGAGGCCGCGGGCGGCGACGGGGCGGCGGCCGTGCTCATCGGCTCCGGCGCCGACGGGCCGGTCGTCGCCGAGATCCTCGCCCGTGCCTCGGTGACCGAGGAGTTCGTCGACCGCTGGCGGGTGCCCGGCGAGCCGGCCTCGCGGCTGTGGGAGGAGCGGTTCGGCGAGACCCGCTACACCGCGCTCGGGACGGAGACGCTGAAGCTCGCCCTCGGCGAGGCCGGGCTGGAGGCGCCCGCGGTGGACACGCTCATCGTGGCGGGTCTGCACGGCCGCGCCGCCAAGGCCGTCGCCGCCCGCTCGGGCGTGCCCGCCGAACGCGTCGCCGACCGGCTGGACGCCACCGTCGGCAATGTCGGCGCGGCCCAGCCCGCGCTGCTGCTCGCGGCGGCGCTCGAGGAGGACCGGACCGAGGGCAGGATCATCGTCCTGCTGTCGCTGGCCGACGGCGCGGACGCCCTGGTCCTCCGCACCACCTCCGCGCTGGCCGCCCACCCGGTGGAACGGCCCGTGACGGAGCAGATCGCCTCCGCCGCGCCCGTCTCCTACGGCACCTACCTGGCCTGGCGCGGCCTGCTGCCGGTCGAGCCGCCGCGCCGTCCCGAGCCCGCGCGCCCCTCCGCTTCGGCGGCCGCCCGGAACGGGGACTGGAAGTTCGGCCTCGTCGGTTCCCAGGGAGAGGACGGCATGGTGCGCATGCCCCCGTCCCCCCTGGACGGCACGGCCGCGCCCATGGCCGGCACGGCGGGCACGATCGTCACCTTCACCGTCGACCGGCTGGCCTACTCCCCGAGCCCGCCCGTGGTGTTCGCGGTCGTCGACTTCGACGGCGGCGGCCGGCTCCCCATCGAGCTCACCGACGTCGACGAAGGGGACGTCGCGATCGGGACCAGGGTCGAGCCCACCTTCCGCAGACTGTTCACCTCCGACGGGATCCACAACTACTTCTGGAAGGCCCGGCCGCTGGCCGAACCGGAGAGAGAGCCGGCGCGGGAGCCGGAGAAGGAGGCCTGAGATGGGCTCGCACGGCATCAAGGACCGGGTCGCCATCGTCGGGATGGGCTGCACCCGCTTCAGCGAGCACTGGGACAAGGGCGTCGACGAACTGCTGCTGGAGTCCACGGGCGAGGCGTTCGCCTCGGCCGGGATCGCCAAGGAAGAGGTCGACGCCTACTGGCTGGGCACCGCCCAGTCGGGCATGAGTGGCCTGACGCTCTCCAAGCCGCTGCGGTTGAGGGACAAGCCGGTCACCCGGGTCGAGAACTACTGCGCCACGGGCTCCGAGGCGCTGCGCCAGGCGGCCTACGCGGTGGCCTCCGGCGCCTACGACGTGGCGATGGCCGTCGGGGTGGAGAAGGTCAAGGACTCCGGCTACCAGGGGCTCAACGCCTTTCCCATCCCCAATGACGGCACCCAGCGCACGCTGACGGCCGCGGCGATGTTCTCCATGGTCGCCCCCGCCTACGCGCGCCGCTTCGACGTCGACCCCGGCGAGCTGAAGACGGTGCTGGCCCGCATCGCCTCCAAGAACCACGCCAACGGGGCCCGCAACCCCCGTGCACAGTTCCAGAAGGAGATGTCGGTCGAGAAGCTGCGCGCGATGCCCGAGGTGGCCGGCGGGCTGTCGGTCTTCGACTGCGCGGGGGTGGCCGACGGCTCGGCGGCCGCGATCGTCGTCCGGGCCGAGGACGCCCACCGGTACACCGACAAGCCGCTGTTCATCAAGGCGCTGTCGTTCGTCGCCGGTGACGGGTCGGGCCTGATGGACCCGGCCTACGACTACACGACCTTCCCCGAGGTCGCGGCCTCGGCCCGGGACGCCTACACGCAGGCGGGCGTGACCTCCCCGATCGACGAGATGGCCATGGCCGAGGTCCATGACTGCTTCACCCCCACCGAGCTGGTGCTCATGGAGGACCTGCGGCTGGCCGAGCGCGGCACCGCCTGGAAGCGGATCCTGGACGGGGCCTTCGACCTGGACGGGGAACTGCCCGTCAACCCCGACGGCGGACTCAAGTCGTTCGGGCACCCGGTGGGGGCGTCCGGGCTGCGGATGATGTTCGAGGCATGGCTGCAACTGCGCGGCGAAGCCCCGGCTGAGCGGCGCATCTCCACCTATGGCTCCCGCTCCCTGGCGCTGACCCACAACCTGGGCGGCTACCCCGGGGAGATGGTGAGCTTCGTGTCGATCCTCGGTACGGACTGAGGCCTGTGGGCGGCGGCCGAGTCGAGGGGTCGGCCGCCGCCCGCGCCTCGTCCGGGTCAGTCGGTCCAGTCGGTCCGATCCTCGCGAGAGGGCTGGCGTCCGGTGCGGAAGGGCGACAGCGGGGCGTCGACGAGCAGGATCCGCTCGCGCTCCCGGACGTGGACGCCGGCCTTGGACAGCAGCGCGTCGTTGCCGCGGATCTGGGCCTTCTCCACCGCGCTCCAGTCCTCCCACGTCGGGACGGTCCACAACAGCAGGCACTCGTCGCGGTTGCGCATCGCCGTGGCCCACGCACCGGTCAGCCGCCACCCGGTGCGCTCCAGAGCGGTCTCGGCGCCCTCCACGGCGGCGTCCAGGAAACGCCAGGAGGTGCCGGGGGCGACCTTGACCAGTTCGTGGGCGTAGACCTCGCCGCGAACCCCGGCCGCGCACAACCGCTCGATGGTGAGGGTCTCCGGGTGCGGGAGCATGATCCGGTCGAAACCGCCCGAGCGCAGGTCGGCGGCGCCGGCCCACCACTTCTCCAGCGCGGGGTCCTGCAGGATCTTGTTGCCGAACTCCAGCCGGAAGGAGGCGGCCAGGCCGTCCAGGCCGTCCTCCTCCCACATGTTGACCGTCTGGGGCCAGGGGCCGGTGCTGCCGACCACGCCCCACACGCCGTAGCAGAGCTGGTTGCGCTGCTCCTGGCCGATCGGGCTCCAGTTGGCCGTCATGTGGTGCATGTAGCGGGCGCGGTTCTGCTTGGTGATGTGGATGAACTCGTGGATGTAGACCTTGTCGTTCACGCTGTACCCGCTTCTGTGAGGGGCGCTGGACGGCTCCGCGCTACTGGATTGATGATGTTTTATATAATTTACACTCGTTGACGGCGAGAGAAAGGCGGCAGGCCCGTGCCAGCACAGTCCGAAACACCACCGGGACCCGAACTCCTGTGGGAGGTGGGGGAGGAGGGCGTCGCCCGGATGACCCTCAACCGGCCCCGGGCGGGCAACTCCATCACCCCCGGACAGCGCCAGCAGATCATCGCCAGGCTGGCGGAGGCGAGCGCCGACCCCAGGGTGCGGGCGATCGTGCTCACCGGCGAGGGAGACCGCCACTTCTGCACCGGCGCCGACCTGGGCGCCCCGGCGGCCGACGCACCGCCCCCGCCCGAGGACATGCCCGACAATCCGGCCGGATCGGTGACGCGTGCCATCGCGGGCGGCGCGCAGCGGATGATCTCGGCGGTCCTCGACTGCGAGAAGCCGGTCATCGCGGCGGTCAACGGCACGGCCGCCGGCATCGGCTGCCATCTCGCCTACGCCTGCGACCTGGTGCTGGCCGCCGACAACGCCAAGTTCATCGAGGTCTTCGCCCGGCGCGGCCTGGTCGTCGACGGCGCCGGCGCCTACCTGCTCACCCGGCTCGTCGGCCCCCAGCGCGCCAAGGAGCTCGTCTTCTTCGGCGACGACCTGCCCGCCGCCGACGCCGAGCGCCTCGGCCTGGTCAACCGCGTCGTCCCCGCCGACGAACTGGCCAAGACCGCGGCGGACTGGGCGGCCCGCCTGGCCGCCGGGCCCACGGTGGCGCTGGGCCTGGGCAAGCGGCTGATCAACCGGGCCCTGGACGGCGACCGGGCCGCCAGCCTGGCCGAGGAGGCGATGGCCGCCGAGATCAACATGACCAGCGAGGACGGTCAGGAAGGGCTGCGCGCCTTCCTCGAACGCCGCGCCCCCCGGTTCCGCGGCTGGTGACGGCGTTGTCCCCGCACCGACCGCCGGCATCGCGCACGCACTCGCACAGGAGCTTCCCGTGGATCTGCGTCTGACCCCGTCGGAGGCCGCCTTCCGCGACCGCTTGAGGTCCTGGCTGGCCGGCGTCCTGCCCACCCTGCCGGACAAGCCCGACCGCGACGACTGGCCGGCCCGCCGGGCCTACGACACCGCCTGGCAGCGCATGCTCTTCGACGCCGGATACGCGGGCGTGGACTGGCCCGCCGGCCACGGGGGGCTCGGCGCGACCCCGACCGAGCAGCTGATCTTCCTGGAGGAGACGGCCCGCGCCCGCGCGCCCTACGTCGGCGCCAACTTCGTCGGCCTCCTGCACGCGGGCCCCACGCTCATCGTGGAGGGCACCGAGGAGCAGCGCGCCCGCCACCTGCCGCGGATCCTGCGCGGCGAGGAGGTCTGGTGCCAGGGCTTCTCCGAACCCGACGCGGGCTCGGACCTGGCGTCCCTGCGCACCACCGCCGTCCGCGACGGCGACCACTACGTCGTCGACGGCCGCAAGATCTGGACCTCGCACGCCGAGGTCGCCGACCACTGCGAACTGCTGGTCCGCACCGACCCCGGCGCCCCCAGGCACAAGGGCGTCACCTGGCTGATCCTGCCCATGGACACCCCGGGGGTGCAGGTCCGCCCGCTGCGCACCGTCGTGGGCAGCAGCGAGTTCAGCGAGCTGATCCTCGACGGGGTGCGCGTCCCCGTCGCCAACCGGGTCGGAGCGGAGAACGACGGCTGGCGGGTGGCCATGGTCACCTTCTCCTTCGAGCGCGGCACCGCCTTCATCTCCGATGTGATCGAGTCGCGCAACCTCCTGGAGGAGACCGTCGCCGTCGCCAGGAAGACCTCCGTGCCGGGCGGCGGCACCCTGTGGGACGACGCCGCGCTGCGCCGGGAGGCCGGCGCGCTCGCCGCCGAGGTGAGCGGGCTGTGGTCGCTCATCCGCAAGAACGTCTCGGAGGCGTCCGCGGGCATGATCCCCGTCCAGGGGGCCTCGGTGTTCAAGCTGAGGTTCACCGAGAGCCGCCAGCGCATCGGCGACCTCGCCGCGCACGTGCTGGGCCGGGCGGCGCTGGCGATGAGCGACCTGCCCGGCGGCTCCAACGCCCGCGTCGTGGAGGACCGCGTCAACACCCTGTCCTTCACCATCGCGGCGGGCACCTCCCAGATCCAGAAGAACATCCTCGCCGAGCGGGTGCTCGGCCTGCCCAAGGAGCCCCGTTGGACCTGATGCTCACCGCCGACCAGAAGGACATGCGGGCGGCGCTGCGCGGCCGGCTGGCCGACGCCTGGAACCCCGATCGGCTGCGCGCCGCGTCCGAGACGGACTCCTTCGACCGCGCGGCCTGGAAGGGCCTGGCCGAGATGGGCGTCTTCGGGATGACGCTGCCCGAGGACGAGGGCGGCATGGGCCTCGGCATGGCCGACACGGTCATCCTCTTCGAGGAACTCGGCCGCTCCCTGGTACCCGGCCCGGTGACCGGCACGTTCCTGGCCGCCGGGCTGGTGCCGGGAGCGGCCGACGGCGACGCGGTCGTCACGCTGCTCGACACCGGTGCCGTCCAGGGAGGGGGAACCGCGCCCGTCATCGAGCACCCCCGGGCCGCCACCCATGTGGTGATCGTCGACGACGACGGCCTGTTCGTCCTGCCCGCCCCGCAGGCCGAGCCCGCGTCCCTGCCGCTGGACCCGCTGACCCCCGTCGCGCAGGTGTCCGTACGCCCGGAGGACGGCGAGCGGATCGGGACGGCCGAGGACGCGGCCCGCTGGCGGCTCCTGGGCGCGGTGCTCACCGCCGCCCTGCAGGTCGGCGTCGCCCAGGGCGCGCTCGACCTCGCCGTCCGGTACGCCAAGGAGCGCGTGCAGTTCGACCGGGTCATCGGCTCCTTCCAGGCGGTCAAGCACCTGCTCGCCGAGTCCCTGGTCAGGACCGACCTGGCCCGGGCCGCGACGCTGGTGGCCGCCCTCGTGCTGGACGATCCCGAGTCCGGCGACCCGCGCGACGCCGCCTCGTCGGCCAAGCTCCTCGCCGACGAGGCGGCCTCCCGCGGCGGACGCACCGGCGTCCAGGTGCACGGCGGTATGGGCTTCACCTGGGAGGTCCTGGCCCACCTTTACCTCAAGCGCGCCTGGGTCCAGGAGACGGTCTTCGGTTCGGCGGGAGAGCACGCCGAGCACCTCGCCGCGGCGCTCTGAGGGACGGGCCGGGGCGGGGCGTCGCGTTCTACGTGGCCGAGGCTCCCGGAAGGTTCGCCAGCAGTTCGGAGATCTCGGTCCAGTCCTCGCCCCGGCGGGTGGCGATGCCCGCGAGGACCGTGACGATCTGCTCGGTGAAGGGGAGCGGCACGGACGGTCCCGCGCTGACCGCGAGCCGCAGATAGGGCACGTCCTTCTCGGCCAGGGCCCCGCTCAGGTCCTGTTCGATGGGATGCGCCTCCTGGCGCAGGAAGGTGACGGCCGCGCCCAGGGCGCACTCGGAGACCAGGTCGTAGGCCTGCATGGCCTCGGCGGGGGAGAAGCCCTGCCGGACGCACAGTCCGAGGGCGCCGTCCACGTGCTCGGCCAACACCTCGATGTTGATCGCTCCGTTGATGTACTGGGTGAGCAGCCCGGGGTCATCGACGAACGCCTCGCGGATGTAGACGGCCCATTCGTAGAACCAGACGGCCCAGTGCTGGTCGTGGTCGACGGGCAGGGTCAGCCGGGTGGCCGACTGCGCGGCGGCCAGCCGCAGCAGGTCGTCCCGGCCGCGCACGTAGTGGTACAGGCTCGGCACGCTGACACCGAGCCGCTGGGCCACCTTGCCGAGGGTGAGGTCGTTCAGCGGAATCTCGCCCGCCGCACGGGCGATCGCGGCGCGGTCGATCTTCGGTGGCCGACCGCGGCCGCGGCCCTGGCCGGCCCGGAGGCCGGGCCCGGCCCCGGGCTGCTTGCTGTCGCTCACGATGGGCTCCTGACGGGGCGTGGCGGCGGCATCCGCCGCCACGCCGTTTCAGGTCAGGATCCCATGGGCGTCCACGACCGTCGGGCAGCGGCCCGCGGCGAGGAGATCGGCCCGCTCCCGCAGGGTCGCCGCGGCTTCGGCCAGGTCGTCGGTGATGCAGTAGACGCCGTCCTTGATACCGTCCACGACCTGCCGGGCCAGCTCGTCGAGCGGCCGGACGGGCAGTTCCCGGCCCCTGGCGGCGGCCATCTCCACCAACTGGGCCACGGTGACGGCGGGAGTGCCGCGCGGGCGCTCCCTGGCCAGTTCGGCGGGCCGGTTGCGGTCGGCCGTCCACAGCCCGGTGTCGAGCAGCCCGCCGCCCGGCAGGAACAGGGAGACCCCGAGCCGCCCGCCGCTCTCCTCCCGGAGCTGGGTGGCCAGGCACTCGGTGAGGACGGACACGGCCGCCTTGCTCGCCGCGTAGACCGACGCGTTCGGCAGCGGGTTGACGGCGCCGTCCCCGGAGGAGGTGTTGACGACGTGTCCCGGCTCGCCGCCGGCCAGCATCCTGGGCACGAACGACTGGACGCCGTGGGCGACGCCGAACACGTTCACCGAGTGCACCCAGCGCCAGTCGTTCGGGGTGCTCTCCCAGGACTTCGCCGACGGCGCGCCGACTCCGGCGTTGTTGATCAGGACGTGGACCGCGCCGTGGCGCCCGTAGACCTCCTCGGCGAGCGCCTCGACCGAGGCCGGGTCGGTGACGTCGGTCCGCACGCCCGTCACCTCGCCGCCGGCCGCCAGTTCCTCGACCGTCCGGGCAAGGGCGCCGGCCTCGACGTCGGCCAGGACGACCCTGGACCCCTCGGCGGCGAAGCGCACACCGAGGGCGCGCCCGATGCCGGCGGCGCCCCCGGTGATCACCACGACCCGGCCGGTGAAGTCCTGGAGGGCCCCGGTCACGCCGCCCCCGCCCCGTGGATCTCCTCCACCGTCGGGCCGACGCGCTCGACGTGCGGGGCCAGCGCGTCCAGGTCGAAGCCGTAGACCTCCGCCGCCGTCAGGCCGAGGATGCGCCGGACCTCGTCCTGCGGAACGCGCCCGAACCGGTCGGCCAGCCAGGGCCGGGTGTGCGGCCAGGTCCCCTCGGGGTGGGGGTAGTCGCTGCCCCACATGAGGTTGCCGACGCCGATCCGGTGGCGCCGTTCGACCTCGATGTCGCCCATCACCGAGGCGGCCATCCAGCAGTTGCGGTCGAAGTACTCGCCGGGCTTCATGGTGAGACCGGACCGGAACGCGGACGGGCCGAACTTGCGGGTGGCGTGGTCGCCCTCCCACTTGGAGTCCATCCGGCTGATGATGTCGGGCACCCACCAGGCGCCGTTCTCGGCGATGACGTACTTGAGCTTCGGGTGCCGCTCGAACACCCCGCCCAGGATCAGCGCCCACAGCGGCCGGGCCGCCCACCAGTACGCCTCGGTGGCGTAGATGGAGACGAGACCGGGCGTGAATCCGTAGTCGTCCTCGTCCGGCCCGACGCCCGAGTGGGTGTGGACGGGCAGGCCCGTCTCGGCGGCGGCGGCCCAGACCGGGTCGTAGACCGGGTCGTTGTAGGACGGCAGCCTGCCCCACTTGGTGGGGATCATGATGCCGCCGCGCAGCCCCTTGTCGGCGGCCCAGCCGATCATCTGCACGGCGGCGTCCACGTCGTGGACCGGGACGATCGCCACGCCCGCCCGGCGTTCGGGGCTGTTCTCGCAGAAGTCGGCGATCCACCGGTTGTGCGCCCAGGCACCGGCCAGGGTCATCTCGGCGTCGTCGTCGCCGGTGGAGCCGAGCCCGGCGGTGAACGGGGTCTTGGAGACCCCGCCGACGCCGGCGGAGTCGGCGTCGGGGAAGATCACCTCGGCGGCGACGCCGTCGTGGTCCATCTCCTTGGTGCGGATCTCGGGGTCCCAGGCGCCCTTCATGCCGCCGTGGTGGCCGATCTCGGAGTTCCACTCGCTGAGGAACCTGCGGTGCTCGTCGGTCTCGGCGAGCCGCCGCATCGCCTCGGCCTCGGCCTGCGCGGCGTCGAAGGCGGCGTGGTAGCGGGAGTCGATGTAGTCGCGGTAGCGCTCGGCGGGAAGTCCCGCGTGGCTGTCGGTGGAGATGAGGGTGTAGCGCTCGCTCATCGTGTCTCCTGGAGGCGGTTCACCGGTAGCGGATCTGGGCGTAGGGGGCGAAGGCGACGGGGTCGACCGGCCCGACGATCTTCGGCTCGTTCCGGCTGGAGCGGCGCACCCACCGCAGGGTGGGCGGCTCCAGGACGGGCAGGTCCACGACCGGGCAGCCGGGCAGCTCGCGGAGCACGAGGTCGCCCTCGACCGCCTCGACCCGTTCGGCCGTGCGCACCTGCTCCATGCGGACCAGCAGCGGATCGCCGTCGAAGCCGGTGCCGTCGACGGCGGGCATGAACTTGTACCAGAACTGCCGGGCCGGGTAGGGCTCCGGGACGGGCAGCTCGCCGGTGACCCGGCCGGTCATCTCGATGAACGTGACGCCCTGGCGGGTGACGGCGCCGTGGACCGTGCCGTCCTCGGCGCGGGTGAGTTCGATGTCGGCGAGCTTCTTGGGCTCGCCGAACCGCTCCCGGCTGATGGAGATCGCCGGCTCCAGGTCGATCGGGATGAGCAGGGGGTACTCGCCCGGCTCGCCGTCCAGTTCGGCCTCGACGGCGAAGTAGCCGACGAGCTCCTTGTGGCGGTGCTCGCCGAACCGGAGGTCGATGTCGACGACGCGGACGTGGACGCGCGGCCGCGCCGGCGGGGTCAGCGGCGGGGGCAGCACCTCGGCCAGCGCCGCGGGGTCGGTCAGGTAGACCGCCTCCAGGGAGGGGAGCGCCGGCGTGGCGTCGGACAGGCCGGAGGCCGGCGGGGCGGGTTCCTGGACCCAGCGGGTGAGGCTCACGACTGCTCCTTGGGGAACGAGTAGAACTGGCGGCACCAGCGCCGGTGCTCGCTGACTTCCTTCTCCGAGGGCCGCAGCACCGGCGGCTCCTTGTAGATCTTGTTCTCCCAGATCGGGATGTCCTGGCTGAGGCCCCGGCAGAACAGGTCGGCCGCCTCCTCCGCGGCGTTCGGGCCCAGTGAGCGCGGGGCGGTGAAGATCCAGCGGACGTGGACGTTGTCCTCGTCCAGCGGGGTGGTGCTGGAGACGAAGGTGGTCATGCCCTCCACCCGCAGGACGCCCAGGCCGAGCCCGTAGCCCTCGCGGACGAAGGTCCCGCCCCCGCCCACGGTCTTCTTGTAGTGGCCGTCCACGTGGAACTCCTCCTCGGGGATGGAGTCGGTGCCGTGGACGAACTTGAAGTGGGCGCGGTCGACGTTGTTCTCTGCCATCTCCTGGCAGCAGGTGGCGATCGGGAACTCCCGGACGACGATCGGCAGCCAGTCGGGATCGTCGAACTCCGGGACGGCCGGCACGTCGTAGAACGGCTCACCGCCCTCGAGGTGGTGCCAGGCCCAGACCATCTGGTTGCGCTCGATGGTGGGAAAGGCGCGCATCGAGGCCCGCGCGGGGACGTACTCGACGTCGTCGTAGGGGACGTCGACGCACTGGCCGCTGGTGCCGTCGAACTTCCATCCGTGGAACGGGCAGCGGATGCAGGACTCCTCGACCTGGCCGCCGACCGCGAGGTGCGCGCCCAGGTGGCTGCAGTGCGCGTCGAGGACGTGGGGGACGCCGTCCGTTCCGCGGAACAGGACGAGCTCCCGGCCGAAGGCGTAGAGCGGCCGGACGTCGCCGGGGGCCAGGTCGGCCGAGGCGGCGACGATGAACCAGCCGTTGGGGACGGGGAAGGGGAACCGGCCCTCGGCCTTCCGGAGGACGCGCGGGCGCAGTCCGGGGTCGAAGAGGAGGTCGGGGTTCTGGGGCATGGGCAGCCCCGGGAGGTTGCGGGGAACGGGGGCGGGCGCGGGGAGATCGAGATCTGGGGCGGGCACCACGGCTCCTACTCCGAGAAATTTTTGAAGGTGCTTCGAAAATTCCATGGGAGCCATGTCCCGTCAAGGCCCGACCGCGAACGCCCTGGTAGAACGGCCGATGCGGGGGAGATGCGCGCACGCGTGAGCAGGCCGGCGGCCGCGGACCTCCGAGGCCCGGCCGGCTCATGCTCCGATCGACACCATCGACCGGCGCCCCGAGCGCTCCGGCCCGGTCGCGCGGAAGTCGCCGTGCGGACCGGCCTTCTCAGGAGGCCGGGGGAGCCGCCTCGGCCGCGGCGGCGTGGTCGCCCACGGCGGCGACCCGGGGTATGAACGCCTGGAGACGCGCCCAGGCGAGCGCCCGCGTCGGCGCGAAGTTATGCATATGGGCCATCCGGGGGATGATGGCGGTGGCGATGTCGGGAGCGGAGCGGAATATTGCGACGTCCCGCAGCGGCTCGACCGTGACGTCCTGCTCCCCGTAAAGCAGGAGGACCGGAACGCGGACCGCCGAGGCCTCCTTCGCGACGGCGAAGGGTTCTATGAGCTGCGTGGTGCTCAATGGGATGTTCTTCGTCTGCCACGCACCATCGGCGGCCGCTGCGACGCTCTCGCCCGACTCCCCGGACCAGTGCGCCGTCGCCACCATATCGGCGTCAAAACGGGCGGACGTGTAGAGCGCGGTAGGGGTAGTGCCTGCCCGGCCGCAGCCGCAGGCGTGTGCAGGTGAAGCTCGAGCCGAGGGCGGCGAGCCCCTGAAAGGTCGATAATAGTTTATATAAGAAATGCGACGATCCTTCTTGGCAAGGGCGTCCCGAGGACGAGGCCGCCGGCCTCAGAAGCGTGCCAGGCCTCCGAGCAGTACCTCCAGAACGTCTTCGGTGGCCTTTTCCAGGCCCGTCTCGTTCTGGCCGACGACCCACCGGCCGGTGGCGGTGGCCATCCCCGTCACGACGAGCCAGGAGGCGAACCCCGGCTCCAGCCGCGTGTCGAGTTCCCCGGCCCGCTGCCCTTCCTCGACGATCTCCGCGACGAGCGACAGCAGTTCGGGATGCGCGGGCGCGTCCCCGGCCGCCGAGAAGAGGGCGGGGCCGGCCTCGGCGAGGAACGCGCGCAGCATCTCCCGGAGCGCGGGGCCGGTCGCCGTCCAGCCGGTCACCAGGGTCCGCTGCACCACCCGGAGCCGCTCCACGGCACTGGCGGACGGCTGCGCGGCCATGGCCTCCCGCGCGTCCCGGGCCAGCCGGTGGTTGAACTCCAGCAGGAGCCCGGCCTTCGCCCCGTAGATCCTGAAGAAGGAGGCCCTGCCGACCTCCGCGCGCTCGCAGATCTCGTCGATCGTGACCTCGTCGAAGGGGCGCTCGGCCAGCAGGTCCAGCGCGGCCGTGTAGATCTCGTCACGCGCCCGCTGCCGCTTGCGCTCACGCAGGTTCCGGGGCGGGGAAGACGGTGAGGTCATACGGCCAGTATCCCGGCCCCTCATCGGGGGCGAACGATGATCTTGACGTGCTCGTCGGGACTGCGCAGGTCGGCGAAGGCCCCGGCGACGCCGCCGAGCCCCACGGTGCCGGTGACGAAGGGGTTTCCGTCCACCCGCCCGTCCGCCAGGAGCCCCAGCGCGTGGGCGAACTCCTGCTGCCGGTAGGCGAAGACGAACGTGAGCGAGACCTCCTTGAGGATCGCCGACACCGGAGTGATCGTGTCGGGCGCGACGCCCACGCCGACGACGACGATCCGGCTGTGCCGGGGGACGCCCTCGATGATCTGCTGGATCAGCCCCGGAGCGCCGACGCACTCGAAGGCGATGACGTTCCCCGGTGGGACGCCCTCTCCCAGCAGGGGCGAGGGAGGCCGCTCGACGACCCCAAGCTCGGCCCACCTGTCGTACGGCGAGGACTCGGCCGGGTCCAGCACGATGTCGGCCCCCAGACGCTCGGCCAGGGTCCGGCGCGCGGGGGAGAAGTCGGCGGCGACCACCGGCCCGTGCCCGTCGGCCTTCAGTGCCGCGATCACCGCCAGGCCGATCGGCCCGCAGCCCACGACGAGGGCTGCGTCCTCGGGGCCGGGCCGGGCGGCGCGCACCGCGTGGACGGCCACCGCGAGGGGCTCGGTCAGCGCGGCGTGGTCGTCCGGCAGGCCGTCCGGGACCCGCAGGAGGAACGACTCCTGCATCACCGCCCGCTGGGCGAACCCGCCCGGCAGCACCGGCGACAATCCGAGGTCGACCGGCCCGGACGGGCTCAGAACGTGGGGCACCGACACCACCCGCGTCCCCGGCGCGAACCGCCCGGACGTCCCCGGCCCCGCCTCCAGGATCTCGGCGCAGAACTCGTGCCCCAGGACGATCCTGGGAGCGTCGTCGCCCAGGCCGGCGACCGCGTCGACCAGGTGCAGATCCGATCCGCAGATCCCCGCCGAGAGCGGTGCGACCAGCACCTGCCCCTCGCCCGGCACCGGCTCGGGGACCTCCCCGGCCGCCACGCCGCCGGCAGCGGTGAAAGCAGCGAGCATGGACGCCCCTCCATCAACTGATACGCGAGTATCAAGAGATACTCGAATCTCATAAGGGAGGCAAGGGACGGCCATCGGGATCGTCTCGGGCGGCATCCTGTCGGACCGGATCGGGCGGCGCCGGGTCCTGCTCGGGGCCAACACGGTCGGCGTCCCCTGGGCGCTGATCCTCTTCCCGATCCTCGACTGCACTCGCTGGCCGCCCCTCCTGCTCAAGGAGACCCGCGACAACGAACTCACCGACGTCGCCCAGGCGCGTTGACACTGCTTCGGCCGCTCCGATGAACACCCGGAGCGGCCGACGCCGCTCAAAGCCGTGGTCGGCGGAACGGCCGTCTGCAGGGACCGGCGGTCATGATGGCGTCGCGGCCAGCATCCGCGGGATCAAAACCACCAGCCCTCAGACCTTGTGACCAGCAGGCCGACCGCGTACACAAAGCAGCCGAGGGAAACGCCACCCGGTTCGCCCCTGTCGCCCACGTTGCGTCCTCCGTCCAGGGGGAGCGCTGAGTTTCACCCCTGGCCATCGCCGGTCAGAGCAGCGGCAATCTTTGTCCTGCAAGGTGACCGTCGTGAACTACACCCTGAATGCCGTGGTAACGGTGAGTACGGTCGTTGCCGCGCTGTTCGCGCCGCACCACGCGGGCGCCCACGCCACCACCACGCAGCCCGCCGTCGTGACCACGGACAACGAGACCCCCATCCTGTACGACGACGAGGCCGGTGGGAACGCCTCCGGCGACGACCCGGCCATCTGGGTCCACCCCGCGGACTCCCGGAAGTCGCTGGTGATCGTGACGGCCAAGGAGGGCGGCCTCCGCGTCTACGATGCGGGCTCGCGCGAACTCCAGTCGCTGCCCGCCACCGAGGCGCCGCGGGCCGACGCCGCCGCGGGGCGCTACAACAACGTCGACATCGCCTACGGCATCAGCCTGTCCGGCCGGCGGGTCGACGTCGCCGTCGTCTCGGACCGCTACAACGATCAGCTCCGCTTCTTCGTCATCGACCCGGCCGGCACGGCGGCGCGCACCCCGCTGACCGAGGTCACCGCGCCCGACCAGAGCTTCCTGTTCAACCCCGACCGTGAGGCCGTTGACGAGGAGCGGACCGCCTACGGCCTGGCCATCTGGCAGCCGCGGCCCGGCGAGACCTACGCCGTCGTCACCCAGGAGGGGACGACCACTGTCGCGACCGCGCGGATCGTCGAAAGCGGGGGCGGGCTCGGCTACACGGGAGTCCAGCGGCTCAGCATGCCGAGTTCCTTCCCGCTGCCGGACGGGACGACCTGGGTTCCCTGTGAGGAGCCGGGCGTGCTGCCGCAACTCGAGGGCGTCGCTGTGGACCAGGCGTCGGGCGTGTTGTACGCAGCCCAGGAGGACGTCGGTCTGTGGCGGCTGCAACTACCGCTCGGCTCCGGCAGCCGGCCCACGCTCGTCGACCGTGTCAAGGACTTCGGGATCCACGACGTCTACGACGACGAGACCGAGGAGTGCCAACCGGTCGACCCGAAGGCCAAGGGCTACGGCGGCAACCTGCTCACGGCCGACGCCGAGGGCGTCGACATCTACTACGGCCCCCGCTCGACCGGATACGTGCTCGTCTCGAGCCAGGGCGACGACAGGTTCGCGGTCTACGAGCGCCAAGGCCGGAACCGTCCGCTGGGCAGCTTCCTGGTCAAGGGTGTCGGCGGCGTCGACGACATCAACGGTTCCGATGGACTCGCCGTGACCAACCGTCCCGTCGACGGTTACCGGCAGGGCCTCCTCGTCACCCATGACGAGCCGGAGACGGGGCCCGACGTGGATGCCGACCGCGATGCCACGAACTTCTCCTACGTTTCCTGGGGCGCCGTCGCTCGCGCGATGGGGCTGACCGTGGACACCAGGGCCGGGAACGACCCACGCTTCCCCTAGTCGCCGAACGGCCTGCTCCGGCATCCGGAGCAGGCCGTTCATCGGTCCGGCGACGCGGCCTCCTCAATGAGCGCTTGACTCATCTCACACCGACCCGCCGCACCGCGCTGGCCAGCCGCGACCGGTAGTGGACGGTGATCGCAGGGCGAACAGTCGGGATCTCCAGTCGCGCGCGGCAGAGACTCGCCGGCACTTACCGGCCCGGTGCCTCCGTGCCCCGCGAATCCGGTGATCTCCATCGAGTTCACGGCGGGCGGTGGAGATCGCGGCCCGGAACGCCGGTTCGTCGCTGAGTTCGGCGTACGCCATCGCCTTGCGCAGCGCGATGAAACGCGATCAGCGAGTGCGGCCGCGGGGTCCATGAGCGGTGTCGGCGACGCGGCCGGGCGAACCGCAGAACCTCGCGGGTGATCCCCTGCGTCGCCAGGAACGTGGCCGGCTACGACAGGTCGCTGTTCAGGTGCCCGAGATGATCGTATTGCCGCAAGCTGCCAGCGGACCCATGCGAAGTGCTGCCGTGCGTGATCCAGGACCGATCCTGCCGCCGCCCGGCCCGTACCTGCTGGAGGCATTCCCGCAGATACCGTACCTGCGCCACGTCCACCCGCTCAGGGACACGAAGCCGGGCACGAGCGCCCTGGCCGCCATCTCGCCGAACGCTCGGCTGAGGATGAGCGGTAGCAGGGCGCCGTGCTGCGATCGGTCCCTATGAATGGACCAGGTTCGGGGCGATTCGCTCGCGGCCGCTCGAATGTCGCGGCGACCAGGTGGTTGGGACGTCTGCGCCCATTGGCGCGGACACAAGCGTCCAATGAAGTCACCAGACTATTCGGCGGCTGATGATCCCATGGCCGATCAGCTTGCTGGTCCACAGTTCGAATTTCACGCCTGCGGTGAGATGGTCCGGTGCGGATTCCTCGGTGACGCTCACTGTCACGTCCCGCAGGCGCTCGCCTGGCGTGAGAGGTTCATCGTCTGTGGCGGTGATGGTCGCATGGAAGTGGCAAACCGCTTCCGAATCGGTTTCGGGGATCCGTATCACTCCTGAACGGGTCGCGGTCGGCATGCCGCTGACCGGTGATGCCGACGAGTCCAGTGTGAGCAGGGCTCGGTATGAGGTCAGTTTCATCTTTCGAAGACCTTTGTGCTTCGCTGTGGGCGGATGCCGGCCGCATTGGTCACGGTGCCCGAGGAGTGCGGTCCCCGGGCGGCGAACGTCTCTGCGGGGTCGACGTTCCTTCTGAGGCAGCCGGTGTGAACGGAAAAGGGCGCTGTCTGCCAGGGGCGGTCCTGCGCGGCGCGCCGGGCTTTTACGTGTCTGGCTGTGACGGATTGGAGATATCGTTGTACGATTTATTAATGAGCGGGGAGTTTCCCATGGAGCCGCTGACGCAGCAGGATTTCGCGACGTTGCTGGAGTTTCGTACGAGGCTGCGGCGATTTCTGGCGTGGAGTGAACAGCATGCCAGGGCGGCCGGGGTGACTCCGCGGCAGCACCAGTTGCTGCTGGCGATCAAGGGGCACGGCGGCTCCTGCGGACCGACGATCGGTGAGCTGGCGGACTACCTGATGTTGCGTCATCACAGCACTGTCGAGCTGGTCGATCGGGCGGAGGAGGCGCGGCTGGTCGCCCGGGACCGCGACGCCGCCGATGCGCGTGTGATCCGTGTCCGGCTGCGGCCCGACGGCGAGCGGATTCTGACGGCGCTGACACGCCGGCATCTCATCGAACTCGGCGAACTGGCACCCGTCTTGGACCATCTCGCCGCACTGCTGGAACATCTCGGCGACCCGGACCCGCAGACGGACGAGCCAGGGCGCCCGGCACCCGCGAGCTGACTCAGCGTCTTTCATACGCGGTCAACCGCGACGCCGCCACGGTGCTGGAGCAACGCTTCGCTCGGCTGGCCTGCCGCGCCTCTGTTCCGGTCACGTGCCACGGCCAGACGCCGACGCCGTCGTACCTGGCGCCTGGCCGCGACACCTGATCAGCCTGTTGCGATCATCGTCGCTCGTTGACCGTCCGCCGTTGTCGCGTGGGAAGGGCCATGGCCCCGAGGCCCAGCAGGAGGATGAGCGCGCCGATGATGACGTTGCTGACGATGGTGCCGCCCTTGGGGGTGGCGCCCGACACCACCCAGGGGGCGATGATCGTCCACACGCCGAGGACTGGAACGGTCCACGCCACCCCGTGGGTGCGGCCGAACGCCGCGGCCAGCCCCATCGCCATCACGGCCACGGCGAGGCCCGTGATCAGGTTGTTCACCCGGAGGTCCCCAGTGCCCGGGAAACGCGCGAGCCCGAGGATCCACGGTGACACCGCCAGGTACAGGCCGCTGAGAATGGTCAACCCGTCCAGCGCCTGTGCGGTGGGCTGCTCGGCGGCCAACTCGTAGCGGGAGCGCAGCTCTGCGAGATCGGGATGGGATTCGATACCCGCGGCTCGGAATGTCATAGCCGTCCTCCAATCCGCGATCGGATGAGGTCTTCGAGCCGGGGGCCTCGCGTGGAGCCCACTCGGCCCGCTCGCATCGCCCTGCGATATCAATCTCTATCGCCTAGCGATATAATACCTCGGGGAGACGGGGAGTGAGAAGAGCGCCGCAGTTCTTTGGGTCACGCCAATTCTCTGCAAAAAGATGGCCATGAGATGGCGATGTGATTCTCGGCGCCCGATGACACCATGTTACCGACGCGGGCGGGTCGGCTCCCGGGCCGAGCCCGTCCCGGGGGAGGGGCGATGACGACGGCATTCGTCCTGTGGGGAGGCGGGAGCCTGGGGGCGGCCCAGGTCGGCATGCTTCGCGCGCTCGCCGCTCATGGCGTACGCGCCGACCTTGTGGTGGGCGCGTCGGCCGGTGCTCTGAACGCGGCCTACTACGCCGCCCGTACGATATCGACGGCGTCGAGGAGTTGGCGTCGATGTGGTGCTCGGTCGGCGGTCACGATGTGTATCCGCTGATCCTGCCGCAGACGTTGCGCGCCCTCGCGCGCAACCTGCCCCTCCATCCAGTGAAGGGCGTCCGGCAGGCGCTCGGCATCGCGAACTACACCTTCGCCTTCCGTCCGCTCACGCTCACCGAGGCGATGGTCGGCCGCCAGAACCATCTGTTCGACAACCGGCCTCTGCAGCGGTTCCTGCGGCGTTCCCTTCCGATCGAGAACCTGGAGGACGCCCGGCTTCCGCTGTCGATCCTGGCGTCCGAGGTGAGGAGCGGCAAGGCCGTCGCCCTCTCGTGTGGCCCGGCGGTGCCGGCCCTGCTGGCCAGCACCGCGATCCCCGCGCTCTTCCCCAACGTGACCATCGGTGAGCAGGTGCTCATGGACGGTGGCGTCGCCGAGCGGACGACCCTCGACCTCGCCGTCGAGCAAGGGGCCGACGAGGTCTACCTGCTGTCCCCGGGCTTCTGCTGTGACCTGCCCGTTCCGCCCTCCACGGCGATCACCATGGCGCTGCACGCCTACAACCTGCTGAGCGAGCAGCGCATCGCCGCGTCGATCCGGTGCGTCGAACACCGCACCCGCCTGCGCCTGGTCCCGCCGCTGTACCCGGCCCAGGTGCTGCCCATCGACTTCGGGCAGACCCGCGACCTGATCGAGCGAGCGACCGAGACGACCCGCGAGTGGATCGCGCACAACGTCCCCGTACCGGACAGCGCTCGTCATGCGGCCGATCACGCCGCGGCGAGCCCGGTTCGATCTGAGCCTGCCGGATGACGGCCACCAGCGGCCTTCGTCTGAGAAGCCGACCCTGCCGGTGGTCTCGGGCATCCCAGCGTCGACATGACGAGTGCCAGGGTGAACGCTCGCGCATCCGGGAACGATCAGACTGCACGGTCTCGCAGGCCGCGGCCTACGCCGGACTGAGCGCCAAGGTCGTCGTCACCTCGGTCGGACATGCGCGATGCGCCCGGTCACTGTTCTCGTTGTGAGTGGCGCACCCCTCGGCGGTCATTGGGTCTGCCCCCACCTAGCGCGTTGATGCCCGCCCCGAAGGTGCAGGCTGTCGAGCCGTTTGCCGGCCGAACACTCCTGGCACACCCCTGGCGGGCCAGACGATCGATTATCACCGGGCGCGCATTCGGGGCGCGGTCGGCGGAGAACGTTTCTGTGCCCCCGTCCGCACATGAGAAGCGGCCTTTTCCCATCAGGTGAATGACCGGTGAGGGGGCATTGACCGGGCTGTGGGCAGCACGTTGGTGTGGGCACTCCGATGTACACAACGGACTACATCCCCGGCGATCAGCGCAGGATACGGGCGCAGCAGATTCGGGTCGGCAGGCCGGGCGCCACTTCTGAGATCGCTCTTCAGCACCTGGCCGCGGCGGTGGGAGACCTCCACCCCGATGCCGTGGTGGGTGTGGGGTTCACCGCGATTCCCCAGGCGACCAGCCATGGGAGGGCAGTGATGACCGATGTCGCCTATGTTGCTTACGGAACCTGCGTTCGTTACGAGAGTTCTGAAGCCCCTGGCGACCCCTCGGACACGGGCTGATCGCCCCGATTCGGCCGGTGCAGCGCGCCGGGCGCACGTCTTTGCCGGCACCGGCAGCACCGTCCTGTGCCGCGATCTCGGTGACACACCGCCACGCGCTTGCCGGCGTCCACCATTCACACACTGGGACGGTGGCAGGCGTCGTCCGACTGGGGAGGCAGCATTGATCGGCTCCGGGCGCAGGTCGGCGTACGATCCGTGGTGTGAGGAGAACTGCGGCGAACTCTCGGTTCTCACGCACGACCTCCTGAAGATCACCGGCGTCGGAATCGACGACGAGGGCGGCAGGGCCACCGGCATGGGCGGAGACCGGCTCATCCCCGGAGCGGGTTCTCCGTCACCGGTGCCCGGCGGCTAGCGTGGACCTATGAGCATCTCCCCCGGCAGGTAGCAGAGCTGATCACGCGGGGTGATCGCAGTGTGGCGGCGATGGTCGATCCGGATTCGCCTGGCAACGGTGGCCGGCGCGGTCATGGCGATGCTGTGCACCGCCGTGGCGGTGTTCGTGCTGTTCGCCGTCCGGCAGGAGATCGCCCAAGACCGTACGCAGCGGCTGTTCGACAACGCGGTGAATGTGGGCAAGCAGTTACGCCGGGGAGTACAAGGGGTCGATGTGACTCCGGTGGACGCTTCGCGGGAGTCGGTGCAGGTGGTCGATCCCGCCGGGCGAGTGGCCGCCGCCAGCCCGGACATGGCGGGCAAGCCGCCCATGACACACCTGGCGCCCGATCCCGACGCGTTCGCCACGGCCTCCTCGTGCGGCGGGAAGGTGTTCGGCGACCGGTGCGTCATCGTGCTGGCCTACCCCGTTCACCGCCACGACGGCCTGTGGCAGGTGAACGTGGCCGCCCCCCAGGTTCCCTGGTACGTGGGGAGCGGGTTGCTGGTCCCGCTCGGTGTCGGCTGGCTGCTGCTGGTGGTGGCGGCGGGTGCCGCGGGCAGCTACCGGATCGTTGGCAGGGCACTGCGCCCGGTGCACACGATCACCAGGGAGCTCGATCAGATCACCGCCGGCGATCTGAACCACCGGGTACCGGTGCCCGCCTACCGCGACGAACTCCGCGAGCTCGCCGAGACCGCCAACCGCACCCTGGGACGGGCCCAGTCGGCCGTCGAGCGGCAACTGCGTTTCGCCTCCGACGCGTCCCACGATCTGCGCAGCCCGCTGACCGCCATGCGCACGCAGATCGAGGAGGCGCTGATGTGGCCGCATCAGGCCGACTGGCCTCAGACCGCCAAAGCGTTGCTGGAGAGCGTCGAACGGGCCCAGGCCCTGGTCGCCGATCTGCTGCAGGTCGCCAGGCTGGACGCGGGCGTCGCCGGCCGCCGCGAGGTGATCGACATGACCGGTCTGGTGGGAGCCGAACTGGACCGGCGACCGTGCAGGGTGGGCACGCTCGCCGTGCGCCGTTCTCTGGTCTCCGGGGTGGCCGTGTGCGGCGAACGGATTGCTTTGACCAGGTTGTTGAACAATCTGCTGGACAACGCTGAACGGCATGCCGCCTCGCTGGTCACCGTGACCTTGACCCTGGAGGCGGGTGTCGCGGTGCTGGAGGTGTGCGACGACGGCGAGGGCATCGCCCCCGAACAGCGGGAGGTCATCTTCCAGCGGTTCGCGCGCCTGGACGCCTCCCGCGCCAGGGACCCGGACGGCACCGGGCTCGGTCTGCCGATCGCCCGGCAGATCGCTCACAGCCACGGCGGCACCCTGGCCGCCGAGGACAGCCCACGCGGCGCACGATTCGTACTGCGCCTTCCCGCTAGGGCCACGCCCCCGCCGACGGGACCGTGAGAGATCCGCGCCGACACATGGAGGGGACGGCACCAAGGCCACCTTCAACCTGAGCGGCCTGGGCCGCCACGGTGGACGCCAATTGTTGGGAGTTCTTGGAGGGGCACTTCGAGATAGTCCAGCACGATCGCGATCGGGTCGCTGTCACCGCTTATGCGTTCACCATTGATCTGGGCGATGATGCCACCGGCCTGGAGTCCCGCGCGGCCCCGACCGCTGGAAGCCCTCGACTCCGCATCAGGCTGGGGCCCGTTCTACCTTCCGATGGGCCGCCTCAGCCCTCTGGGTAGAAGAGGAACAGTGTGCAACCGGTGGTGGTCGCCGGTATATGCCACGTTCCTGCCGGCGCGTGCAGGAACGTCCCGGCCGGGTAGTCGCGTGCGCCGTCGTTGAAGGTGCCCGCGACCACGTAGACCTCCTCCGGGCCGGGGTCGTGGACGTCGCGGCGCGGCCAGGAGGTGCCCGGATCCATTTCCAGCACATTGGCATGCGCGCCGGACGGTCCCCGCCAGAGGGGACGGAGCCGGATCCCAGGGAAGAGTTCGCGGACCGGGGATTGGACGATGGAGGCGGAGGTGTAGCCCTCTTGAACCAAGATCTCGGGGTGCATGCCTCCTACCGTGCCGTGCACGGGCTGGAGCGGGCAGGGGCTGTGATGACACCGTGGGGTACTTTCCTGCCATGCATCGTGTGGTTGCCCTGGTGCGGCCTGTGCAGTCGACGTTCGAGCTCGGCTGTGCCGTCGAGGTCTTCGGTACGCGGCGGCCTGGCGTGACGTCCCACTATGAGTTCGAGGTGTGCACGGAAACGCCGGGCCCGGTGCCGACGTCGGCTGGGTATGCAATGGTCGTCTCGCGGGACCTGTCGGCGCTCGAGTCCGCGGACACCGTGATCATCCCGGGCTGGCTGCCGGTGGAGGCGCCGCTGTCGCCCCGCGTGCGCAGCGGGCTGCTGGAGGCACACGCGCGTGGGGCGCGGCTGGTCACGATCTGCTCCGGCGTGTTCGCGCTGGCTCGCACGGGGCTGTTGGACGGTCGCTCCGCCACCACGCACTGGGCGCGTGCCGAGCAGCTGCGACGCGAGTTTCCCCGGGTACGCGTGGAGCCGGACAAGCTTTACGTGGACCACGGCGACGTCGCCACGAGCGCCGGTGCGGGCGCGGGTATCGACCTGTGTCTGCATCTGGTCCGCCGGGACCACGGAGCCGTGCACGCCGCCCTCGTCGCGCGCCACATCGTGATGCCGCCGCACCGCGAGGGCGGCCAGGCGCAGTACGTGCCGCCCCCGCCGCCCGGGGACGCGCTCGACGGCCTGCTCGAATGGGCCGGCGCGCGGCTGGGGACACCATTGTCGGTGCGCGACCTTGCCGCGCATCTGGGCGTCTCGCCGCGCACCCTGGCCCGGCGCTTTGCCGACCAGCTCGGCACGAGCCCCGGCGCGTGGTTGCTCTCCCGCCGGGTGACCGCGGCACGCACCCTGCTCGAGGAGACGGACCTGCCGGTCGAGGCGATCGCGGCCCGCGTCGGCCTTACCTCTGCGGTCAACCTGCGGCGGCGCTTCCGTGCCCAGGTGGGCACGACCCCGGGCGCGTACCGGCGGGCATTCCGGGTCCCGTGACGCGTTCGCAAAGATCCCTTTGATGCGAATGATCAAGAGCGGAACGTGGGCGGCACGGAACGATCACCTGCCGGTCCACGCGGGCCGGGCTCACTCTCGATGGCGCTTTGGCCCAGGCAAACGAGGCGTCGATCGTGCGCCGCGCGTCCGCCTGAACGTCATGCCGCCGTCATCCCGGATGGGACCTCGCTGGTGAGACCGCGCAATTGACCGCGTGCCGGTTCGCCGCCCGCGAAGCGACACCGGAGGCATGAGGTGGCCGGGGTGTGAAGCCCGCCCTTGCCTGCTCGCGCGGAGTACGTAGAAAGCGGGCTGCCGCGATAGTGGGTGGGAGGGGAGTGGCGGCCCAGCAGTGTTCGGTTTGGTGCTCCTGGTCGGTGGTGGCCGTTTCCGAGTATGGCGTCATCGTTGGCGGCGGGTCGGTGTTTGATGGCGAGCGCGTTCGTTCTGGAGCGTGTTTCATAAGCGGCGCCGTGCGACTCATACCTCGGGAAGGGATGGATCGGGTGTCCAGGGAATTGATGCGGTGATGGCCCAGCGTTCGTGGTCCCGCCAGCCCCCGTCGATATAGAGATAGGCGGGCGAAAGTCCTTCGTAGCGGAAGCCCAGCCGCTGGACCAAGGCCAGGGATGCTTTGTTCGCCGGCTGAATGCTGGCCTCCAGCCGGTGGAGCCGCAGGTCGGTGAAGGCGTACTGCAGGGTCATGGCGAGTCCTTCGGTCATGTACCCGTGCCCTGCGGACGGGGTGAAGGCCGCATAGCCGAGGGACGCGCCCTGGTAGCGCCCCCGGATGATCGAGTTGATGTTGACCATGCCAGCGGCTGCGCCGGTCTCCTGGACACGGACCAGGAAGCCTCGGTTGGTGCCGTCGTCAAAGCGCCGCATCCAGACCTGGAACTCCTCCGCGGTCGCGGGCAGCTGCATCCATGGCCGGTGCAGCTCGGTGCTGGCCTGCACGAGCGAGCAGAACTCGTCCTGGTCCGAGAGAGTGAGCGGGCGTAGTTCGACCCGTGACGGCATCGTGTGCATGGACCAACGTTAGGCTCGGTGATGCGTGGATCGCGGTGATTCGACGGTTACGCACGGGAGCGGGTGCCGGAGCCGTTGCTGCCGGTGGGAAAGCAGCCGGGTCGGCCCCCGAAGCGGACGAAACGGCAGCTCATCAATGGGATCCGGTGGGGGCGCGGGATGTGCCCCAGCGGTAGCTGTACGGCCCGTTCCGCCGCTGGAAATGCGATGGCCCCTGGGCGCCGATCGTGACCGATCTGCAGGCCCAGGTCGACCCCGACGGCCCGATCACCTGGGATGTCGCGTCGACTCGACCATCTGCGCAGCACGCCGCCGGTGCGCGGAAGTGGAACGAGCAGAAAGCACCGCCGGGCGGCGAGTGCTACGAACCTGCGGAACACGGGCTCGGACGGTCGCGCGGCGGGCTGACCACCAAGCTGCACCTGGCTGTCGAGCAGGACCAAAAGCCGATGGCGCTGGAGGACACCGCCGGGCAGCGGGGCGACTCACCGCAGTTGAAACCAGTGCCGCAGAGCATCCGGGCGCCTCGGTCCGGTGGCGGTCGTCCCCGTACCCGGTTGGACCGGGTACGGGCGAACAAGGGCGTGACGCGGCCGGCCGTCGCAGCGCTACCAGCGCCGCCTACTCATTAGGCCTAATCCTCGCGCGCCAAGAAGGACAAGGCATCCCGCCGGGGAAAGCGCAGCTCGCGCGGCGGCCGGCCGCTCAAGGGTGCCAAGACCGACCACCGCGAACGTCATGCCGTGGAGTGCACGATCAACCTGCTCAGCGCAACCGGCCGTGGCCACCAGGTACGACAAGCTCGCGGTCTGCGTGATCGTGGTGTCCGAGCTCGGTCATGCGGGTGGAGATCAGGTTGCCGATCTCGCACATGATCGCGGCGGCTGTTGCGTGGCACCGCCAGATGGCGTTGAGGCTTTTACGGCTTCGACTGGCAACTCGCCCAGCCAACAAGCCGCACTTGGCGCTCTCCGTTGACCCACCTCCGCTGGCGGCCCTGCCAGGCCCTCAACACCGGTTGCCGAGCATCGCCCACCCATTCCACCGAAACCCAGAAGGCATTGCGTCACCACACCGGGGTCCATGTAGCGGGCGGAGAGGGGACATGCAGGTCGCGCGGCCGAGGCCGGTACCGGATGCGCCCTGGTGGTGGACGCGGTAGGACCTGGCGACCCCGTCTGCGGAGACGTCGCAGGCTGCCCGATTGCCATGATCCGTGGCATCTCGGCGGAGTCAGACGGGGTTTTGAGTGATTTGACCGGGCTTGGGGGTGCCTCTAACTCAGATTTCATAAGCTGACCTAAAGACACATTCATGGCAAGGAGGGGCGGAGGCGAAGGGTAAAATCCAGCGAAAGGAATGAGAGACGTGCGCCTCATTATCATCTTCCTGATGACGGCGGCGCTCACGCTCAGTGGACTCGTGGGCATCTCGGCCGCCAACGCGGCTCCGACATCCGTTGGCCAGCGGGTCTCCATCGAACACCACAGGGATGGCGACCGGAACGGACACCACGGAGATCGGAGGTTCAGGGACGACCGGAGGTTCGACAGGCATCATCGTGAATTCTTCAGGCACGACTTCTTCCGCCACCATCACCATCACCACGGCGCCAGGATCGTGATCCGCATCGGCTGACGATGCGCGGGTAAAAGCTCCGGCAATTCTTGTGCCGGAGCTTTTGCCGTACGGTCGGCTCGGCCCCGACGAGCGAGCACGCCGGCAACGATCGTGGACCCCGGCCCTCTTCCGCGCTGACGCCAATCCGTTCCGCCAGGGAGAAGGCGGCGAAGGTGTTTGTTGAGGACAAGAAGAGCGCGTCTGTGCGGGGATGCGGGTGGCATCTGGCTGGCGGGAACGTCATTGGCTCTCGCGACGGTTGTAAGCGGCCTCGGATTACGCCGGTCGTGCTGCTGGGTGACAAGGGCCGGATCATCGCGGTGATCCCGAGCGCTGTGACCAACGCGCCGGGCGGCCCGTGCGGCACGGGTGGCGGCGCCGACATCGGCTGGGGCGCGGTCATCAAGGCCGACCGCGCGTACTACGACGTGGTCCTCGCCGAGCTTGAATCCGCCGGTGATCGGCTTACCGCCGTACTGCCCCGAGCGGCGGGGGTGATCCGCGGCGAGTAGATCCGCATCGGACGGCACAGCGCATCCCGAGGCCCCACCCCCGGAATCTACCTGCGGGTCGCGCAACGAGGTGCTGCAAGCGCAACCGCCAGCGGCCGTTCGCCCGCCACCCGCCACGACGAGATGGTAAGCCGCTACTCCAGGCCGGCAGTTGCGTCAGGGCCGCCAAGAGCGCTAGACGGGCGCGCGACCGGGTGGTGACGGCATCGCCTTGTCCAACAGGGGGGTCGCTTGCGGCTGAGTCGGCGGTCATGTTCTCGTGCATTGGTGATGTCGGCGTCGGGTCGTCAGCTCGTCGACAGGGCAGGGCTGTGACGATCGCGAGGAGCGTGACGCGGTGGCGCATCGCGATCAATTGAAGTGGGCCGGGTGGCCGATCTGGGTGGCGAAATCAGTTCAGGACGGCGGAGTGCACGCTCGAGCGAGGGGATGAGGAGGCGGTCGGCGTGTGGCCCATGCAGGCCAGCGTGATCGAGGGTGACCCCGTGTCGTCTCTCTACAAGCTATTGACGGTGCGAAATGTAGATGTATAACTTCTCGCCATGAGGCTGTCCAAGGTCGCCATCCTCCGTCGACGTCACCAGGCGGGCCCTGCGGGACCGGACGCTCGATCCGGGTTCGATCACCTTCATCGCGGTGGGGACCACCGTTCCTCAGATCGACTTCCTCTCTCTCGTGCCCGGGATGGCCGCGAGTCTCGGTGCCGTCCAGGGCCCGCGAGTCGTTCACCGAGCATTGGATCTTGGACGCGATCAACCGCGATTCCGGTACGGGTCGCTCCATGCTGGACACGGCGGAGAGCGTCGAGGACGAGGCGGACTTCACCAGGGAGGAACTCGACGAGGTGGCGTCGCTGCGCACCGAATGTGAGGCGATGTCCGCAGCGCATGCATGGTCGAGATCCACGTTCCCAGACACATGTGTCGGTGGTGGTCCGGGACGATCGTCTCGCGGCAGACAAAGGTCCGCTCGACCACCCGCAGGGGGCCGCCGGCGCCAGGGCCGTGGCGGACTCATCCATGTCTGTGCGCCAGGGGCGGCGGCATCGGGCTGTTCACCGGCTGATGGTCCCCCACACTCACGAACGTCTCGTTCTCTGCCGACTTCCCGTTGGCCAGGGCAAGGCCCGGAGGTAAGTGATGGAACTGTTCACTACCCCCAGAACGGTTGCGGAACGTCTCGATGACGGCTCGACGATCCTGAGGTCGGCCCTGCCGCTCGGGCCGCATGCGCGGAACATGGCGGCGCCGTTCCGCGAGGGTGCGCGGAAACACCCCGACCGCCTGCTGGTCGCCGACCGGGCCGAGGGCGAGTGGCGCGAGGTCACCTATGGCGCGGCGCTGCGGGCGGTGGACGGGCTCGCGCAGGCGCTCCTCGACCGCGGGGCCGCCGGCCGTCCCGTCATGATCCTCTCCGGCAACGGCATCGAGCACCTGCTGCTGACGCTTGCCTGCTTCACCGTGGGCTCGCCCGTCGTGCCGGTCAGTACCGCCTACTCACTGCTCGACCCCGCGCACGTCAAGCTGCGGGCCATGGTGGGGCTGGTCGAACCGGCGGTCGTCTTCGCCGACGACCCCCAGGCTTACGCGAGTGCCCTGGGGACGAGCGCCGGGCAGGTGCTCGCCGGTCGTGAGGAGTTCCGGAAATGGGCCGCCACCGCGCCGACGCCCGAGGTGCGGGAACGCTTCGCCGCCGTGGAACCCGACACCGTCGCGAAGATCCTCTTCACCTCGGGCTCGACCGGCCTGCCCAAGGGGGTGATCAACACCCATCGGATGCTGTGCGCCAACCAGCGGATGCTGCGGCGGATCTGGCCGTTCGTCGCCGAGGAGCCGCCGGTGATGCTCGACTGGCTGCCCTGGAGCCACACCTTCGGCGGGAACCACAACGTCGGCCTGGCCCTCGCCAACGGCGGCAGCCTGTACGTGGACGACGGCCGGCCCGGTCCCGACCTCGTGCGGCGGACGGTGCGGAACCTGGCCGAGGTCCGGCCGAACGTCTACTTCAACGTGCCCGCCGGATACGCGTCGCTGCTCCCGCATCTGGAGCGCGATCGCGCCTTCGCGGAGGCGTTCTTCTCCCGCATGCGCTTCGTCTTCTTCGCCGCGGCGGCACTGCCCCAGCAGATCTGGGACGGCATCACGCGGGTCGCCGCGTCGGTCGGCGCCGAGGCCACGATGACGACGTCCTGGGGATGCACCGAGACGGCCCCCGCCGCGACGTCGGCGTACTTCGCCTCGGGCCGCAGCGACTGCATCGGCCTCCCGGTGCCCGGAGTATCGATCAAACTGGCGCCGGTCGGCCCCAAGCTGGAGATACGCGTGAAGGGGCCCTCTGTGACGCCGGGATACTTCAACGACCCCGCGCGGACCCGCGAGGCGTTCGACGAGGACGGCTACTACCGGACCGGTGACGCCGTCCGCATGGTGGACGACGACGACCCGGAGAAGGGACTGGTGTTCGACGGCCGGATCAGTGAGGACTTCAAGCTGTCCACCGGGACCTGGGTCAGCGCCGGCACGCTGCGCACGCAACTGCTGAACGCCTCCCAAGGCCTTCTCGCCGACGCGGTCCTCACCGGGCACGACACGCCCTACATCGGCGCCCTCGTCTGGCTGAACCCGGCCAAGGCGGAGGCACTGGCCGGTTCTGGAGAGCCGTTCCCTGGACCACCCCAGGTCCGCGCCGCCCTCGCGGCCGCGCTGACGCGACTGAACGCTGCGGGTTCGGGAACCTCCCGCAGGATCGCCCGAGCTCTCGTCCTGGACGAGCCCGCCTCGCTGGCCGACGGGGAGATCACGGACAAGGGCTACATCAACCAGCGCGCGGTGCTGGACCGCCGGGCCCATCTGGTCCGCATGCTGCACACCGATCCGCTGCCCGAACAGGTCATCCTCCCCGCCGACGCGGACCGTGGCCATGCCCGCCTTGAACGCGCATGGAGCACCGCGAACCCCGATGATGCGGCGGGAGGGCAGCGCGCCTGAGTGTGCGCTCATGTGCTCGCGCTCGCGGGCGGCCCACTCTAACGGCGACGAATTCCACTCACTCGGTGACTCAGACGGCAATACTCATTACGCTCTGTGGCCTGAGATGACGGTGTGAGTTATGTGCGGGGGAGACACATGAGGCTTCGACGATGCCATGCTCGGGGACTTCTCGTGAGCGGCGGCTGCTCGAACGGCGGGGCCGACCTCGCGTTGTCGTCTTCGGGGGCTCGTTCGAAGGTTCGCCGTACAGTCCTGCCTTGCACGGCTGCGTATGGCGGCCCCAGGAACTCGCTCACCCTCGCGCAGGCGTCCCACCGACCCGGAAGTCGAGTATCGCCAACGTGCTCGGCGATCCCGTGAACGGCCCGCGACCCACGTAGCGCAGTTCATGCTCGCTCACCTGAAGGCATCCACCATTGTCCGGAATCGTGGCCTCGCTCAGAGAGGCATCGGCCGCTCCGCTGTTCATATCCCGGGTCATCTCGAGCACGAGCGTCGGGATCGGCCAGGTCGCCCTTGCGTGGGGCGTCATGGGGATGGGATACGGCGCCCGAGAACTCTCCCTCGTTGTTGCCTGCAGTACCTTCCCCGCACTGCTCATCCTCTGCGGCGGAGTCATCGGCGATCGCTTCCGGCGTCACCACGTGCTCATGGGCGCGGAGCTTCTCGCGTGCCTGGCCTGGCTGGCGCTGGGGGCGGCCTTCACCATGGAGCGCGCCCCTCTCCCGCTGCTCTGCTCACTGGCTGGGTTGAGCGGGGTCGCCGCGGCCATCTTCATGCCAACGGTGCGAGGGATCATCGCCGACCTCCTGGAGGGAGGCCAGCGCCGTGCGGGAAATGCGTTGGTCAGCCAGACCGAGGCGCTCGGCCATCTCATCGGGTTCGTGTCAGCGGGTGCGGTGGTGACCCTGGCCGGTCCCGCATCCGCCGCAGCAGTACGAGGAACGTTGTGCGGCATCAGTGCCGTACTGCTCAGCCGCCTCATGACCCATCGCCCCGGCCGGACCCGCTCCGGCCCCATCCGTGAGCTCCGGGAAGGCTGGCGAGAGTTCACGGGGCGCCCGTGGGTCTGGATCATGACCTTGCACTACACGGTGATCACCGCGGCCCTGGTCTGCTACATGAAGATCGTCGGCCCGCTCTACACCGAGAACGGGCACGGCGGCGCACTGGCGTGGGGAGTCATCGGCGCGGCCCAACCCCTCGGGGCATTGGCGGGGGCGGTGATCGGCGTCCGCTGGCGCCCGGCGCACCTCGTCCCGGTGACGGTACTCCTGCCCATGTCGGTGTCGATTCCCATGCTGCTGATGGGCGGCGAAGCCCCATGGCCGGCCATCGCCGCGGCGGCGCTCGTCCCAGGCGCGGCGCAGGCCGTCTACTACGTCTTCTGGACGACCGCCCTGCAGGACGAGATCCCCCATGCGGCGCTGGTCCGTGTGAACAGCTGGAACCTGGTCACCGGCTATGTGCTGATGCCCGTCACCGTCTTGCTCTCCGGCCCTCTGGTCGTCGGTTTCGGCCTGCAGCCGATCGTCGTGACGGCGGCGGTGGCAGCCATCGCCGTCACCGCCCTGACGCTCCTCGTCCTCTGGGTCCTCTCCCGTGCCCGCTCAATCGCCGGCGCGGGGGAGGACCCGGCTCCCGTGCCGATCCGAGCGAGCGAGGTCACCGCCGGGTGAAGCTACTTCTCGGTGGGTGTGCCTGTCGCGTCGGCCAGTCTGGTGAGGTCGGCGATGATCTCTGAGGCGGTCACCGGATCCAGGTCGCCGAAGTGGGCGCCACCGGCCAGCCGGACGTCCTCGATCCGCTGCTCCGGTTCGTCGTCCGGACTGCCGTAGCCCAGACCCGGGCTCAGGTTGACGAGGACGCGACGGCCGGCGGACAGGTCGCGGGAGATGTCGGAGTACCCGCGGATCCAGCCGCGGTGGCGCAGTGCCAGGACCCGCACCGTGCGCACCGTGAGGCCCGCGAAACGGGCGAGGTGATCGCTCCCGCGCTCCTGCTCGGTGAACGCGTACGTCGGCCTGTCGATCTGGGGGAACGGTTGCAGGATCTCGTAGTCCTCCAGCGCCTCGCGCCAGGCGGCGAGCTCGTCGCCGAGGTCCAGGGGGTGCGCGATGCGCATGGTCGCCGTCGCGGGCAGCGTGTACGCCTCGTCTCGCGCGTCGGCGAACGTGCGGTCCTCGGCGACCCGGAAGGCGGCGGTCGCGCCGCCGTCTTCGGCCAGCCAGATGAGGCGGCGCGCGATGTGCCAGACCAGGGGGTGGGTGACGAACAGCTCCCGGAACTCGGCCGCGGTCCACCGCCGTCGCGTGACCATGGCCCTCTCGAGGCGCCGGATCTGGTCGGCGGAGGCGGTGCGCGCCACCTTCTTCATCGAGGAGAAGCGCTGGTAGGCGGCCGGTGCCCGGTCGGGGTCGTCACCGGCTCCCGGGCGGGGCAGCGTCTTCCGCCGGCGCCCGTCCTCGTCGAGGACCAACGGGGTGAGCGCCTCGTCGAAGCCGACGGTGAAGCGGCGCGGCCCGTAGTCGAGCGTCATGCTGCCGTCATCGTCGAGCCCGAAGTCGGGGACCATGCGGTCGGCGAGCTGCTCGGGCGTCAAGCCGCGGTGGGCCGCGATCTGCTCGATCTTGTCCTGGGCCCGGGCCTTGAGCCCCTTGAACTTCACCCGCTGGGAGATGCCGTTCAGGTGCATGAGCGCCAGGTCGGTACCGATCTCGGCGAGCACGTCCAGCCCGCGCACGGCCTTCTGGTGACCCCCTTCGCCGGGCCAGGCGGCGATCGCGGCGGCCAGCGCGCGCACCGTCTCGTCGTCGCCGAGCCAGCCGAGCTGGTCCAGCGCCCAGCCCTCCTTGGCCGGCGCGCCGTGCTGCTCCCAGCGTTCGAACAGCGCCCAGCCGAACTCGGCCAGGGAGCGGCCGTCGCACAACTCGCGGACGACGCCGACGCCCGCGTACATCTCGCCCGGCATCGAGATCGCCAGCATCGTGATCACATGGCCGGCCGCCGCCACCGGCAGGGCCTGCTCGCGGCCCCGCAGCAGGATCTGCGGGAGCGCGCCGGGATTGGCCCAGTCGCCCACGGCCGGGATCCGGTCCGGCAGGGCCTCCAGCGGGTCGGCCACCAGGGCCCCGATCGCGCTCGCGGCCTCGTCACCGAGGTCGCGGGCCGCTGTGATGATCTCTTCGGCGCCGGTCCGGCCGGCCAGCAGCCGCAGCGCTCCCTCGGCGTGTTTCCGGTTCCTTCCGGCCTTGCCGAGCGCGGCGGGGAACAGCATCCGCGCGGCGTCGGCGCCGTGCCGGTCCAGCCAGGCGAGCGCCGCCTGCCGGGCCGGCTTCTTGCGGGCCAGCCAGTCGGCCATCAGCGCCGCGATCTCGGCGTTCAGGTACGGCAGGAGAAGCCCTCCGCATGCGGCGGGGTTCCCCGTGGCGGCGCGTGACACCACGGGCAGGGCGTCCTGGCCGAACCGGCTCACCAGGCGCTTCATCGCTGGGACGTCACCGGTATCCCACGAGGGGATGCCCTTCCACTCGGCGAGCAAGGGCCGGACCACCTCGTCGGGTCCCTGTGTCAGTAGTGCGACTTCGTCGTACCAGTACATGCCGCCGCCGCGGAACTCCTTCGCCGCAGCCTCCCAGTCGGAGCCGAGCTCCGTGGTGAAGGTGGGCATGGTGGCGGCCCATGCCTCCCGCTCACCCGGCGCCCAGGTCATCTTCTGCTCGGGCGGCGGTGCCAGGTCCGCGATGACGATCTGCCGCCTCGTCCCGCCCGCGCGGGCCCACGGGGGCTCGATCAGGAGCCCGGGCAGGTCGTCGGGCGCCGCCTCCGGCACCCGCGCGTCTGCCGCGGCGACCGCCTCCACGGTGGCGCGGGACCCGGGCGGCAGTTCGGGCAGCATCGCGGCGGTCAGCTCCGGGTGGGCCCGCACGTGACCGGTGAGCAGACCGGTGGCGCCCGCCGCGGCCAGCAGGCGGAGCGCCCGTGCCGGGAACCTGGTCATCGCCTTGATCAGCACGGGCTCGACAAGCGGATCGTCGGCGCGGTCGACCAGCACCTGGAACGCCTCGTCCGACGGCATCAGGCCGATCACCTTGAGCAGCCGCTTGCGCTCGGTGTCATCGGAATCGCCGTCCAGGCCCTGAACGAACAGCTGCAGAGCCTCCGCGCCGGCGCCGTCGGCCAGCGTGACGAGCGAGCCCAGGGGATAGCCCTCCCAGTCCAGCCCGTTCTTCTTGGCGAGTTGCTCCGGTGTGGCGATCGCCAGGCGCAGCCACTCCAGCCCGTATCGGTTCTCCTCCAGCCAGTCCCGGCATTCGGCGAGCCATTCCTGCCGTGTCGGTACCAGGTACGACACGACGACCTTCTGCTCGATGGTGCGGCGGTGCTCGGCCAGCCTTCCGACCGCCTGCCCGTAGTCGCCGTCATCGGCTGACGCGAGGAGGGTGCGCATGCGCTGGGCGCCCTCCTGGCCCAGCCAGAGATTCGCGCCGGCCCGGAACCGGAGCTTCGAGTCGCCGGCCCAGGTCGCCGCGGCCGTGCTCAGCTCGACCAGGGCGCACGCCGCGAACGCCACTCCGTGCTCCGCGCTCCAGGCGTTGATGAGCAGGGTCTGCCGGTCCTGCAGCGATTCGGGGACGCCGCCCCGCGACCAGCCACCGTAACGGGCCCTGGTCCAGTCCTCGTCGTAGCCGTTCCAGGGCGGCAGGGCGCGCTCATCGGTGATACCGCGTCCCTTCGCCCATTTCTTCACCCATCTGCCCGTCGAGGCGTCCCCCTCCCAGACCCACTCCGACGGGTGCTCGCTGCCGGGAACCGAGCAGTCGATCTTCCACGGGACCAGGGCGACCGCCGCCGCGCCCACCGGGTCGGCCTCGCCGGCGAGGTACCGCCGCGCGCCGTCCTGCCAATCCGGACCGGCCACGATCCTGGCGCTGAGGGCGGCGGGATCGGGCCACCGCTTCTCGCGCTGCTCCCGCAGCCGCGCCGCGGCGGCCTTGTCGATCTTGATGGCAGGGCCGGGATGGCCGCCTCGCCGCGGGTGCAACTGCCGCCGCAGGTCGGCCGGAAGCAGCAGGACATCCTCGTCCCGCACTGGGGAGCGCTCGTCACTCATGGGGCGACACCGTAGGACAGCTGCACGACAAAACGCCGCTGTTCGGGTTAAGTGCTCGGGCTTGTCGGGCCCATCCTTCCGTGAGCGATTTCATAGGTTGTGGATTTGAGGGACGTGAAATGAAGGTGGGGATGGGGCGGACCCCGGAGCGCGTTGCGGACGCGGTGGCGCCGGTGGTCGCCCGGGGGAGCGGTGCACCGCGGATGTTGGAGACCACCCGGTCGCCCTCGGCGGTGCGGGCGTGGTGTAGAAGACTGACGGTCTGCGAACGAGAGGAACAAGGTGTCCGGAAAAGCACGGCGCGGAAGCCGAGGCACGGACGTGGCGCGGTTGCTGCTGCGCGTCGCCATCGGCGGCACCATGATCACGCACGGGGTGCGTCACGGCCAGACCCTCGACGGGACCGCGGGCTGGTTCCGATCGATCGGGTTCCGGCAGCCCCGGCTGCAGGCGCAGCTGAGCGCGGCCGTCGAGGTCGGTGCGGGGGCCGCGCTCATCGCGGGGGCCGGCACGCCGCTGGCGGCGTCCGCGGTCGTGGGCACGATGGGCGTCGCGGCCCGGTCGGTGCACCTGCCCAACGGGTTCTTCGTGAACGCCGAGGGCTACGAGTACGTGATGAACCTCGCGATCGCCTCCACCGCCCTCGCCGCCCTCGGGCCGGGCAAGTACAGCGTGGACTCGGCGCTCGGGCTCGACCGGCGGATCTCCGGCGGCCAGGCCGCCGCGCTGGCGGCCGGCCTGGGGCTGGCCGGGGCGGCCGCCCAGCTCGCCATGTACTGGCGCAAGCCCGCCCCCGCCCCCAGCGAGCCGGAGGCGACTTCGGAGGAAGCGGAGGTCGAGGCCGCGAGCTGACCTCGGCGGCGACGAGCACACCCCTGCGGCCGCTCCGCCGTTGAAGCAGTCGCTCAACGCCGGAGCGGTCTCAGCTTCTGAGACGTCGGCGGATGGACGAGAGCGCGTCGGGGAGGCGGATGTCCGGGAGCAGGGGGGCGGCGGTCCGGGCGCGCGCCGAGGCCGCCGTCACCCCGGACCCGTAGGCGACGTCCTCGGCCAGCCTCAGGACGGTGTAGCGGACCGGGTCGACGCCGGGGCGGCGCCGCAGCCATTCCAGCGCGATGGGCGCGAGCATGGCCACCGCGGCGGCGCGGGCCAGGCGGCTGCGCGGGCAGGCGGCCAGGGCCAGCAGGCCGGCGGGCCACCACTCGCGGCGCAGCGCGTGCCCGAGGGCCGCCGCGTCGGCGACGGTGCCCTTGGCGACGATGGCGACGGCAAGGCTCCAGTCCGCCGGGAGCTGTGAGAGGCGGCGGGCGAGCAGCACCGCGGCCAGTCCGCCGCAGGCGGCGGCCGGGACCGGATGCCCTCGGGCGAGGAAGGCGAGGACGGCGAGGTTCCACATCGAGGGCCGGGCCGGGGCCACCCGGCCGGGGTGGCGGCGGGCAAGGTCGGCCGCGGACGTGCCGTACTGGTGGCGCCGGCGCGCCCAGTCCCAAGGGCGCAGCCGCGGCGTGTGGGCGACCTGGGCGGCGGGCTCGTAGCGGACGTTCCAGCCGAGATCTCCCAGCCGCCAGACGAAGTCGACGTCCTCGCCGAGCCGCAGCCGCTCGTCGAAGGGCGCGTCCTCCAGCGCCGCCACGCGGACCAGCAGCGTCGCCGTGGGGACGAACCCGAGCCTGCCGCCCGGGCGCACCAGCGCGGGCCGCGGGCCCATGTCGAGCGCGGACCGGGCGGCCTCGTAACGGGCCAGCAGCCGGGTGTCCCCGGACCGGGGCACCACCCGCGGGGCGACGGCCGCGACGCGGGGATCGTCGAAGTGCGGGACCAGGACGTCCAGCCAGCCGTCGCAGGGGCGGCAGTCGGAGTCCACGAACGCCACCAACGGCGTCCGCGCCAGCCGCAGCCCGGTGTTGCGGGCAGCGGCGGGGCCCCGGTTGCGGTCGTGCCCGACGAGCCGTGCTCCGTGCGCGGCGGCGGCGCGGCGCAGCGGCCCGGGGTCCGGGGATCCGTCGTCGACGACGATGACGGGCAGGCCCTTGACCGCCTCCAGGGTTCCTTCGAGTTCGTCGGCGCGTCCGAACGCCGGGACGACCACCGTCACCTCGTGCGGGCCGGGGCGCGGCACGGGGACCGGGTGGGCCAGACCGTGGTCGATGAGCTGCCGGGCCAGCGCCCGCCCGACGCGGGAGTCGTCGGCCAGGCCGCGCGCTCCGGCCCGGCGCAGCGCCGCCAGGTGGGGGCGGGCGGCCTCGCCGAGGCGCACGACCTTCCAGGGTGATCCGCCGGTGGCGACCCGTCCGCCCGACCAGAGGGACGTCCCCCGGTCGAGCGCGATGGGGAGGCCCGCCGGGAGGGCGAAGGAGCGCCGGTCTCCCGAGCCGCTCACGGGCGTGGTCCCGGGGCCGGGACGCCGGGGTCGAGGAGGCGTCCCCGGGCGTCCACCCGGCCGGCGCCGATCCGGGCGGCGACGAACGAGACCATCGCCTCCACGATCCGGCGGCCCTCTTCGGCCGACGCCCCGGCGGGATCGCCGAGGACCCCGGAGGGGGACACGGCGCGGACGCCGTGGGCGATCAGGTCGGGCAGCACCTCGGCCAGCGGACGGCGCTCACCGGTGACGGCGCCGAACGGCCGCACCAGGTGCGGGGCCAGGTGCAGCATGACGGAGGTCTCGGTGGACCCGGCGTGCGCGTCGCCGCCGGGGACCTCGCAGCCTGCCCACGCGGTGTCGTGCCCTTCGGCGCGCATCTGGTGCGCGGCGGCGTCGAGCGTGGCCACGTTTCCGCCGTGCCCGTTGACGAAGACGACCCTGCCCGCCCACAGGGCCAGCGAGCGGACGGTCTCCACGAGGACGGCGCGCAGCGCCTCGTGCCCGATCGAGATCGTCCCCGGGAAGCCGGCGTGCTCGCCGCTGGCGCCGAAGGCGATCGCCGGGGCGACGAGCACGGGCGCGGCCGGGTGCCGGCGCAGGGCGCCGGCCGCGCCCTCGGCGACCGCCCGCGCGATCACCGTGTCGGTGGAGAGGGGCAGGTGCGGCCCGTGCTGTTCGGTCGAGCCGACGGGCACCAGCACCAGCGGATCGGCCTGGACGTCAGGCCACGCCGCCTCCGCCAGGTCGCGGCCCCTCTCCTCTGGCACGTCAGCTCGCCGGGGCGTCCGCGACCGCGCCGCCGCCCAGGGTCAGGAGGAACCCCGGCGGGATGACCAGGTCCTCGGGGGACAGTTCGTGGACGCTGGAGTGGCCCAGGCCCAGGACCGCGGAGTCCAGGCCGCCGCGCAGGATGTCCAGGACGTTCTCCACCCCGGCCTGCCCGTTGGCGGCCAGCCCCCACAGGTAGGCGCGGCCGATGAGCACGGCCCGGGCGCCCAGGGCCAGGGCCTTGGCCACGTCCCCGCCGCGCCGCACGCCGCCGTCCAGGAGGACCTCGACCTGGTCGCCGACCGCCTCGACGATGGACGGCAGCACGCGGATGGTGGCCGGTGTGGTGTCGAGGTTGTTGCCGCCGTGGTTGGAGACCGACAGCGCCGTGACGCCGGCGTCGACGGCCTTCCTGGCGTCGTCCACGCGGGTGACGCCCTTGAGCATGAAGGGGCCGCCCCACTCCTTGCGCAGCCACGCCACGTCCTCCCAGGTGGGAGGCGGGGTCTGCATCCACTCGCCGTAGGCGCCGAAGAAGGTGGGCGCCTGGCCGCCGGGCGGCTGGAGGTTGGGCACGGACAGGTCGGGGATGCGGCCGGTCTTGGCGAAGCTCCACAGCCACCCCGGGCGCGGCAGGACGCCGGGGGCCAGCTTCACCGCGGTCTTGAGGTCGATCTTCTCGGGGATGACGGGGCTGCCCCAGTCCCGGCCGTTGGAGAACGACCAGTCGAGGGTGGCGATGAGCGCCTTGGCCCCGGCCTTGCGGGCGCGCTCCATGCGCTGCACCATCGCGTCGCGGTCGCCGCTCCAGTACATCTGGAAGAAGACGTTGGGGTTGGCGGCGGCGACCTCTTCGACGGGCTTGCTGGCGTACGAGCTCAGGCCCATGATCACGCCCCGGTTGGCCGCGGCGCGCGCGATCGCCACCTCGCCCTCGGGGTGGACGGCCTGCACGCCGGTGGGGGAGATGAGCACCGGCAGCGCGGTCTCCACGCCCATGACGGTGGTGGACAGGTCGCGCTGCGCCTGCTGGCCGGCCACGTGCGGGGCGAAGCCGAGCTCGGCGAAGGCCGACATGTTGTCCTTGATGGTCCGGCCGCGTTCGGAGCCGGCGACCAGCGCCCCGTACACCATGGCCGGCAGCCGCTTCCTGGCCGCCTAGGGATACCGAGAGGCATCGGGAGACATCCC
>NZ_JBHSON010000010.1:0-162079 GCF_042656285.1 Actinomadura rugatobispora
GTCGTAGAACTCGTCCGCGGAGTCGCCGGGATGGCCCGCCGCGGCCTGCTGCGCGGTGCCCGCCGTCCGAGCCGCCGCGAGGGCCGGCAGGTCCGGATTTCCCAGCCGCCAGCGGATCGCGAGGGCGAGCCCGTCGGCGAGCCACCGGCCATCGCCGGGAGCATCGCCGGCGCGGGCGAATCGCCAGGTGTAGGTGCCGCCCAGTTCGAGCCACTGCGTCTCCAGGACGTGCATGGCCCGCACCTCGCACTCGAGGACCACGTGGTCGCCGTCCTGGCTGATCAGAGGGTTGGAGACGCTGTGCTGGGTCGCGTCGCAGTCGTTGATGAAGCCGCCGCCGACTCGGGCGACCCAGTCGTCCGCCGTCCACCAGCCGATCGAATCGGGACGCCACGAGCTGTAATCGAGGTGCAGACGATCGGCGAAGGCGGCCCGGTAGTCGCCCCACTCGCGGCGGTCCAATCCCCGCAGTGCGCGGTGGACGATCTCGAGGACCTCCCGGCCGCTCTGCTCGCGGACGGTCATCCGGACGCCCGGCGGTCCTCGGCGAGCGCGGCGCGGACGCTGTCGACACCGCGGCCGCCGACCGCGCTGCCGGTGGCCTCCGCGCTGTGGGCATGCCCCAGGTGGTGCAGTCCGAAGACGGAGTCGAGTCCCGTGGAGAAGCCCATCAGGTCCTCGCACTGGTTGACCGCCCGCTTGGCCAGGGCCAGCCCGAACCGCGGCTGCTTCGCGATGCGCGCGGCGATGTCCAGTGTCCGGGCCTCCAGCTCGGCCCTCGGGACGACGCGGTTCACCATGCCGAGCTCCCTGGCGCGCAGGGCGTCGACCCGCTCGCCGAGGAAGAGGAACTCCTTGGCGAAGCGAGGGCCCATCACCCACGGGTGCGCGAAGAACTCGACACCGGGCACCCCCATCATCACCACCGGATCGGCGAAGAAGGCGTCCTCGGCGGCGATGATCAGGTCGCACGCCCAGGCGAGCATCAGCCCGCCGGCGACGCAGGCTCCCTGGACCATCGCGATGGTCGGCTTGGGGATCTCGCGCCAGCGCTTGCACAGGCCGAGGTAGAGCTCCGACTCCCGTGCGAAGCGGGACTCCACCCCCGGCTTCCCCACGTGGTCCCACCACATGCCGGCCGCGGGCGGGAAGGATGTGCCCGCGTCCCGTCCCGGCGTGCCGAGGTCGTGGCCCGCCGAGAAGTGGTCGCCCTCCCCGCCGAGGACGATGACGTGCACGTCATCGTCCCGGGCGGCCTTGAGGTAGGCGGAGTCGAGGGCGTAGAGGAGCGCCCCGTTCTGCGCGTTGCGGTAGCGCGGCCGGTTCAGCTTCAGCACCGCGACCCCGTCGCGCACGCCGTAGGTGACGAGCTCTTCCCCGGGATCCTGTCCTGCGGTCATCGTTCCTCCGGCCCTTCAGTCGACGACGTGCTTGCGCACGGTCTCCACGATCCGGTCCACCGACGGGATCGCCAGTGCCTCCAGCGACGGCGACTGGGGAAGCGGGATGTGCGGCGTGGTGATCCGGACCGGCGCGCCGTCGAGATACTCGAACGCCTCCTCGACCGCGATCGAGACCAGCTCCGCGCCCCAGCCCAGCAGACGGGGGTTCTCCTCGACCGTGAACAGCCGGCCCGTCTCCTTGAAGCTGTTCAGGACCGTGGTCACGTCGAGCGGCACCAGCGAACGCAGGTCGATGACCGTGCAGTCGATGTCGTGCCGGTCCGCCAGGATCTCCGCCGCCTCCACCGCCTTCGGCACCATCGCGGCCAGCGCGACGATCGTGGCGCGCCCGCCGGTCCGGACGATCCTGGCCCTGCCGAGCTCCTCGACGATCTCGCCGTCCTCGACGTCCTGCTTGGTGGCCAGCAGCGCCTTGTGCTCCATGAACATGACCGGGTCGCTGTCGCGGACCGCCGCCGCCATGAGCCCGACGACGTCGCGCGGTGTCGAGGGCGCCACGACCTTCAGCCCGGGCACCTGCATCAGCCAGTTCTCGACGCTCTGCGAGTGCTGCGCGCCGAAGCGGAGGCCGCCGCCGTTGCCGAAGCGGACCACCAGGGGCATCGTGATCTGGCCGTTCGTCATGTACGGCGTCTTGGCGATCTGGTTGACGATCATGTCCTGGCAGACCGAGACGAAGTCGGCGAACATGATCTCGGCGATCGGCCGCAGGCCCGTCATCGCGGCCCCCATCGTGGCGCCGATGATCGCGTCCTCGGAGATGGGCGTGTCCAGGACCCGCTTCGGGCCGAACCGGTCGAGGAGGCCGGCGGTCGTCTTGAAGACGCCGCCGGCCGCGCCGAGGTCCTCGCCGATGAGGATCACGCGCTCGTCGCGCGCCATCTCCTGGGCGATGCCGCGGGCGACGGCGTTGCGATAGATCAGTTCCGCCATGAGGCACCTCCGTCGGCCCACACGGCCGTCATCAACTCCGCGGGATCGGGATTCGGGGACGAGACCGCGAACTGCGCGGCGTCCTCGGCGTCGCGCTCGGACTCCGTCTCGATCTGGTCGAGGGCGGCCTCAGGGACGCCGGCCGCGACGAGCACGCCGCGGTAGAACGGGATCGGGTCGCGCTTGAGCCACTCCGCGATCTCCTCCTCGGGGCGGTAGGTGCCCGGGTCCGCACTGGCGTGGCCGAGGTGCCGGTAGGTGACGGCCTCGATCAGCGACGGCCCTCCCCCGCTCCTGGCCCGTTCGATCGTCCGGGCCGCGGTCGCGTAGACCTCGTCCGGATCGTTCCCGTCGACCAGGATCCGCTCCAGCCCGTAGGCGGAGGCGCGGTCGGCGGCCGGATTCGGCACCGCGGTGACGTCCCGGATCGGCGTGTACTCCATGTAGTGGTTGTTCTCGCACACGAAGACCACCGGCAGCTTCCAGACCGCGGCCAGGTTCAGGGCCTCGTGGAAGGCGCCGATGTTGGTCGTGCCGTCGCCGAAGAAGCAGACGGCGACCTGGCCGGTGCCGCGGTACTTCGCGGACAGGGCCGCGCCGGCCGCCACCGGGAGGTGCGCGCCGATCACGGCGTACGAGCCCATCATCCCGTGCTCGACGCTGGTCAGATGCATGGAGCCGCCCTTGCCCGCGGCGAGGCCGGTCGACTTGCCGAGCAGCTCGGCCATGATCGGACGCATCGGCACGTCGCGCGCGAGGATGTGGCCGTGGCCGCGGTAGGTGGCGAAGGTGTAGTCGTCCTTCCTCATCGCCACGCCGAACGCCGCGGCGATCGCCTCCATCCCGATCGACGCGTGCCCCGGCCCGGTCAGTCCCTGCTGGAAGAGCCGGTGCCACCGCTTGTCGAAGTGCCGGATCCGGGCCATCAGCCGGAAGATCGCGAGCTGCTGCTCGCGTGCCGGCGTGGCGCCGCCCTGCCGGTCATGACGCCGTTCGACGGCCGTGTCGGTCATCGCGCCTTCTCCATTCACAGACGAATCGCCTTGTACTCGAAGTACTCCTCGAGCCCGTACCTGCCGAGTTCCCGCCCGTTGCCGGACTTCTTGACGCCGCCGAAGGGCGCCCTGGCGCTGAACGCACCGCCGTTGACCGCCACCTGGCCGGTCCGGATCCGGCGGGCCACGGCGACGGCCCGGTCCTCGTCCCCGGACCAGACCGCGCCGCTGAGCCCGTACTCGGAGTCGTTGGCCACCTCGACGGCCTCTTCGGTGTCGTCGACCGGGATGACCACGAGCACGGGACCGAAGATCTCCTCCTGCGCCACCCGCATCCCGGACTTCACGTCGGTGAGCACGGTGGGCGTGACGTAGTAGCCACCGCCTCCGGATCGGCCTCCGGGGTCGTCGGAGATCCCGCCGGCCAGCAGCCGCGCGCCCTCGCTCAGGCCGAGCTCGATGTAGGAGTTGACCGTCTCCCGCTGTTCGGCCGACGCCATCGGGCCGACCACGGTCCGCGGGTCGGACGGGTCCCCGACGACGACTTCGGCGACCGCGGCCCTGATCTCGGCCTCGACCTCGGTCTGGAGCGATCGCGGCACGACCAGGCGGGTCAGCGCGGAACAGGTCTGGCCCCCGTTGGAGAAGCAGGAGCCGAGGGTGCCCCGGACGCTGCGTGCGACGTCGGCGTCGTCCAGCACCACGGAGGCCGACTTGCCACCGAGTTCGAGCGCGACCCGCTTCACCGTCGCGGCCGCGGTGGCGGCGATCCGCGCCCCGGCCTCGGTGGAGCCGGTGAAGCTGATCATGTCCACGTCCGGATGCGCGACCAGGGCCTCGCCGATCACCCGCCCGGTGCCGGTGAGCAGGTTGGCGGTCCCGGCGGGGAGGCCCAGGGCCTCGATCTCCTCGAACAGGAGGACCGAGCTCAGGGGCGCCACCTGCGAGGGCTTGACCACGATCGCGCATCCGGCGGCCAGTGCCGGCGCCAGTTTCGCGACGACCTGGTAGATCGGGTAGTTCCACGGCGTGATCGCGCCGACGACACCGACGGGTTCGCGGACGACGGTGACGTTGTCCACCCGCTCGTCCAGGGGGAGTTCGGCGAGGGCGTCCGCCGTGCCCCGGATCGTCGCGATCGACAGGCCGACCTGGACGGAGCGGGAGAAGGCCAGGGTCGACCCGACCTCCTTGCTCATCACGGCCGCCAGCTCGTCCTCGCGGGCGGCGAGCCGGTCGGCGAGCCGGCGCAGGAACGCGACGCGCTCGGGCACCGGGACGGCGCTCCACTCGCGCTGGGCCCGCCGGGCCGCGGCCACGGCCCGCTCCAGCTGGTCCGCTCCGGCCGGCCGGAGCGTTTCGACGACGGTCGCGCTCGCCGAGTCGAGAACGGTGATGCCGTCCCCGGATCCGGTGCCGGCCTCCCAGGCGCCGTCGATGTAGTTGCCCGGCCGCAGAGCCATGGACTGGCCTCCTCAGTCACTCCGAGTGGGCCCGGTCACAGGCCCACGCCGGGCAGGCTAACCAGTAACTAGATGATGTGGCAAGTAATCGACTGATACTCAAGAAAGAAGGATGCGGCGGCCCACCACGTGCGCGGCGTGGACATCGGTCCCGAAGGACGCCGAAGGCCCCTCCGGCCCCTCGAGGCCCTTGGCGGCCAGCTCCGCCAGGAGCGCCAGCAGCGCCATCGCGCGCATCGTCCCGCCGAGCCGCCCCAGCTCGGGGTCCCGTCGCAGCACCTCCTCGGCCATCACCTTGACCACCGGCTCGAAGGGGGAGACCTCGGGCTCGTCGTCGGCCCCGTGGGAAAGCCGGTTGGCCACGAAGAGGAAGCGCGCCTCCTTCGGCGAGCGGCGGATCCACTCGGCGGCCCGGTTGATCACTCCGTCGACCCAGTCCTCCATGGCCGCCTCGTCCCGCTGAGCTGTGACGACGTCCAGGAGCGACCGCCCGATGCGCTCCCGCAGGGCGTCGAGCAGCTCCTCCCGGCTGTCGAAGTGGTAGTAGACCGCCGCGGAGGTCATCCCGGCCCGTTTCGCGATCCGCGAGATGGCCACGTCGTACTGCCCGTCGCTCATCAGCTCGTCGAGCGCGGCGTCGAGCAGCTCCTCACGACGCGAAGGTCTGTGGGCCGGCCGAACAGTTGCCATCAGAGCCTTGCCACCTTTCTATAGTTATTGTTGACTATGTCGCACCCGCCGGACCGTTCACACCAGCGTTCGCAGCAGAACATCTAGATGATCGGTCCCTTGCACCCAGCGTAGTGATGCCCGCGAAGACAGGAGGGCGGCGACCGTGATCGACCGCACCGGACCGGTCCGTCCGGCGCCCGGCGAGCGCATCCTCACCCCCCTCGGCCACTCGGCTTCACGAAATCGATCATCCAGGAGGCGCCTTGCCCGAAGTGTCGCAAGCATCGGCGTTGGAGGACTGGGCCTCCGACGCGAACGGCTGGCTGGCCGGACGGCTGCCCGCCCGGCCCGAGGAGGGCTTCGAGTGGGGAGCCGGCGACGACGGCGCCCCGGTCTTCCACAACGTCTCCGACGAGGACCTGGGGCGGCTGGTCGAACGGAGCGCCGCCTGGCAGCGGCAGAAGTACGACGCCGGCTACGGCGCCCTGACCCTGCCCGAGGAGCACGGGGGCGCCGGACTCCCCGGTGAGTACGAGCGAACGTTCGCCCAGCTGGAGTCACGGTTCCAGGTGCCGCACACCCCCGAGCTGGTCGGTGTCACCGTCGGCCTGATCGCCCCCACCATCGCCCGGCTGGGCACCGAGGAGCAGCGCGCCCGGTGGCTCAGGCCGATGCTCCGCGCCGACCTGCTCGCCTGCCAGCTCTTCTCCGAGCCGGAGGCCGGCTCGGACCTGGCCAACGTACGGCTCCGTGCCGTGCGCGAGGGCGGCTCGTGGGTGCTCAACGGTCAGAAGGTCTGGACCTCGGGGGCGCAGTTCGCCCAGGTCGGCGAGCTCATCGCCCGCACCGACCCCACCGCCCCCAAGCACCGGGGCATGACCGCGTTCATCGTGCCGATGGACGCACCCGGTGTCGACATCCGCCCGTTGCGGCAGATGTCCGGTGGCACGTCGTTCAACGAGGTGTTCTTCAACGATGTCCGGATCCCCGACGCGGACCGCATCGGCGACGTCGGCGACGGCTGGCGGGTCGCCCTGACCACCCTGGGCTTCGAACGCGGCCACTCCGGACGGCGCAAGGTCGGCGGCAGCTGGGAGTACCTGTGGGAGCTCGCCCGGCACACCGGCGCCCTGGAGGATCCGCTGAAGCGTCAGAGCGTGGCCAGGGCCTACACCGCCCACCGCCTGCTCGAGCTGCTCGGCGACCGGGTCGCCACCGCGCAGGCCGCGGGCGAGGCACCCGGTCCCGAGGGGTCGCTGCGGAAGGTCTTCTGGGTCGACCAGCTCCGGGCCTTCTCGGAGACCAGCCAGGACCTGCTGGGCGAGCGCCTCGCCTTCGACCACGGCGAATGGGGCACCTACGCGTGGAGTGAGCACGTCCTCGGGGCGCCGGGCTTCCGCATCGCGGGCGGCTCCGACGAGATCCAGCGCAACATCATCGGGGAGCGCGTCCTCGGGCTTCCCGCCGAACCACGCAACGACAAGGGACCGATGACCGAGTGACCATCCTGGAAACGGCGATCGTGGCGGCGCGGCCGCAGGCCCTGGCCGACTACTACCGCACCGTCTTCGCCCTCGAGCCGGAGTGGAGCATCGAGCTCACCGACGAGGCGTTCGCCGCCTCGGGGCTGGGAGTGCCCTGCCAGGTGATCTGCCTCCGCACGCCCTCGGGCCAGCGGCTCAAGTTCCTGGGCCCCGCCCGGCGGCCGCGCACCGGCCACGGCGGCCCGCCGGTGATCGAACACGCCGGCGCACCGCTGTTCACGCTGGTCGTGGACGCCCTGGAGGAGGTCGTCCGCGCCTCGCGGGCGGCCGGTGGCGGCGTCCTCGGCGACGGGACGGTGATCGACGTCAAGCCCGGGGTCCGGGTCACCTTCCTCACCGACCCGGAGGGGAACGCCGTCGAACTGATCGAACGCGCGTCCTGACGCACTCCTCCGCCGCCACCCCACACCAAGGAGCAAGTATGGACACCATCGACGTGCTCGTCATCGGATCCGGCATCGCCGGCCTCTCGGCCGCGCTCTCCGCGACGGAGAACGGCGCGGAGAGCGTCGTGATCCTCGAGGCCGACACCGAGATCGGCGGGTCGTCCCGCCTCAGCGGCGGCATCATCATGGGCGCCGACTTCAAGCTGCAGCGCGAGGCGGGCATCGAGGACTCCGCGGAGAGCTTCTACCGCGACTACATGAACGCCAACGTCTGGAACCTGAACCCGGCGGCGGTCAAGGCGTTCTGCCGCGAGTCGGGCCGGGCGATCGACTGGCTGGTCGACCACGGTGTCCAGTTCCACCCCGCCCTGGTCTTCGGAGGCTCCGAGAACACCCCGCGCTGCGTGGCGGCGGTCGGGCAGGGCGGGCAGCTGGTGAACAGCCTCGCCCGCGCGGTCCGCGAGGCGGGGGTGGACATCGTCGTCAACCACCGCGTGGAGCGCATCCTGGTCGAGGACGGGCGCGCCGCCGGCGTGGTGGCGGACGGCGAGGAGATCCGTGCCGCCGCGGTGGTGATCGCATCGGGCGGCTACGGCGCCGACCGCCGGCTGCTGGCCGAGCACAACCCGTCCTTCACCGCGACCGGCGACTGGGGCTGGTACATCGGCACCGGCACGGCGCGGGGCGACGCCTTCGGTTTCGCCGAGCAGCTCGGCGCCCAGATCGTCGGGCACGACCGCGGCCTCCGCCTGCTCCACCCCGACTTCGTGCACACCTTCGAGAGCTACATCCCCGGGTGGATGGTCCTGGTGAACAAGGAGGGGCGGCGCTTCGTCGACGAGTCGGCCCCGTACGGCGTGCTCGAACGGACGACCCACCGGAACGGCGGCGTCGCCTGGTTCGTCTTCGACCACCAGGCCGTCGACCGGAGCACGGCCGGCCGGACCAAGGCGTACAAGCAGGTCTTTCCCGAGCGCGAGGAACGCCAGAGCCCCAACTGGAACCCGGCGATGATCGCCGAGCAGGTCGAGGCCGGCCGGATCCACTCCGCCGGCACCCTCGCCGGGCTCGCCGAGGCCGCTGGCCTTCCGGCCGACCGGCTGCAGGCCACCATCGAGTCCTACAACGACGACCGCCCCGACGAGATGGGGAAGGACGCCCAGTTCGTCCGCCCGGTCGCCGAGGGCCCGTTCTACGCCGCCGAGGTGCGCCTCGCCACCCTGTGCTGGACGGCCGTCGGCCCCGCCATCACCGGCCGCGGCGAGATCACCGACACCCTGGGCCGCCCGATCCCCGGTGCCTACGCCTGCGGCGAGGTGACCGGGGGAATTCTCGGCGACGTGTACGTCGGCAGCGGGAACTCCGTCGGCAACTCGGCCACCTTCGGGCGGATCGCCGGGCGGAGCGCGGCACAGGACGTCTCCGCCACGCACTCCGCCTGACCCTCGCCGCCCATGGCGGCCGCGGCTCTCAAGAGAGGCGCGGCCGCCATGAACGGGGTCACGCGAGCTTCACCAGCATCTTGCCGAGGTTGGCGCCGGTGAGCACACCGATCAGCGCTTCCGGTGCGTCGGCGATGCCCTCGCGCACCGTCTGCATGACGACCATCTCGCCCCGGTCGATCCAGCCGATGACGTCGTCCTCGAACTTGTCCTGCAGATCGAAGTGGTCCCTGGCGATGAAGCCGCGCAACGTCAACCGCTTGAGCACCGCCTGGATCAACTGGTCGACGGCCGGGCCCTGGTGCTGCGCGGAGAAGTCGACACCGAAGTTCGAGATCATCCCGCACAGCGCGATCCGGCCGAACGGATTGAGCAGGTCCAGCGCCGTCGTCAACTGCTCGCCCCCGACGTTGTCGAAGTAGACCGAGTAGCCGTCGGCACTGGCCGCCCGGAGCCGCCCGGCCAGATCTGGTTCGCGGTAGTCCAGACCGGCGTCGAAGCCGAAGTCGTCGACCAGCGCCCTGGCCTTGTCCGGGCCACCCGCGGTGCCGACGACGTGGACGGCCCCGAGGTTCCTGGCCATCTGGCCCGCCACACTGCCCACGCCGCCGGCCGCCCCCGAGACCCAGACGGTGTCACCGGGCACGATCTGCGCGATCTCGGTGAGGCCGACGTAGGCCGTGAGGCCGGTGAGTCCGAGGACACCGAGCCAGTACGGCGCCGGCGCCCGGTCGACCCGGATCCGGCGGACCTCGTCGGCCCGGACGACGGAATGCTCCCGCCACCCGAGCTGATGGCGTACCCAGGCGCCCTCGGGAACGTCCGCGGACTTGCTCGCCACGACCTGGCCCACGGCCATCCCGTCGAGGGGCGCGCCGAGCGCGAAGTTCTGCGTGTAGTGCTTCTCGAAGTCCTCGAGCCGACCCCGCGTAGAGGGATCGACGCTCATGTAGTGGTTCTCCACGAGCACCTCATCCGGCCCGAGCGCAGGCAGGCCGATGTCGGCGATCTCGAAATCCTCCACCCTGACGACCTGCCCCACCGGCCGGCGGGTCAGCACCACCGCCCGCGTGGTCGTCTCTCGTACGGAACGCGCCTGCCCTGCCGTGGTTCCCATAGACATCTCCTGGATCACTATCAACCCAACTATCTTAACAGAGCCTATAGAAACTGGCCCGCCATCGACAAGCCCCTCCCACCAGACCCCACAAAACCCCAGCGACCTGCACATACTCGCGAAGAGAGCCACCCGCTCACAGGACGCACACAACCCCACTCCCTACCGGTTCACGCCATCCGCACATGGAAACAACAAGTTGCCTCGGTAACCCGGCCCTCCCCCACGCAGCATCTGAACCCCAGACGCCTACGCAGAGCAGAAGCACCTACGCGGGTCGGCCAACATCACCTCGGGCGATTTGCGGAACAACCTCTTTTCAGCAGCCGTGCGAGGTCGGCTGACCACAGCATGGTCGCGTCCGGTGTGGCACCCCGAGAACGCGAAAAAGAGGCTTCACATGCTCATGGACCGTGCTTCGCTGCCGTTCTCTCCACCTACGTCACCGGGGTCAATGACAGCTGACGACGGCCCGCGTTAAAGCCGTTGTCATTCGGGACTCCTGTCCCTGTCGGCCCGAGTCCACCGAGTGCATGCTTCCCTCTGTTAAAGGGGGTACCAGTGAGACGTTCTGCCACGGCCATCGTCGTAGCGGCTGTTCTAGTCACTTCCAGTGCAGGGTGCGGGTCGACCGCGGCGCCGACAGCGGCAGGCTCGGAAAGCTCGCCGCCTTCCGCTCCTGCGAGCACGCCGTCACCCACGCCGTCGGTCGAGAAGCGCACCGTCACCGAGACCGAAGCGATCCCGTTCAAGACCAAGAAGGTGAACGACCCCACGCTCGCCAAGGGCGAGACCAAGGTGAGAACCCGTGGCGTCGCGGGTGTCAGAACCCTGACCTACAGCGTCACCATCACCGATGGAGTGCAGACCGGCAGGAAGCTGGTGCGAAAGGCGGTCACGAAGGCACCGGTCGCCCGGATCATCGCCGTCGGTACGAAGCAGACGCGGCAGTGCGATCCGAACTACAGCGGCGCCTGCGTACCGATCGCCAGCGATGTCGACTGCGCGGGCGGCAGCGGCGACGGCCCGGGCTACGTCCAAGGCCCCGTCCGCGTAGTCGGTTCGGACATCTACGACCTGGACCGCGACGGGGACGGCACGGCCTGCGACTGAATCCGCGTCCCGCAAACGCGCTCTCGGCATGGCACCTCGACCTGAGCACGCGGCATGCTGCGTCGCCGCTAGCCCTCTTGCCCCCGGACACACGCTGGTCGTCCCGACAGACCACTACACCGATATCTTCGACACGCCGCCCGGCTCCCTAGGTGACCGAGGCGTTCGCTGCGCAATCTGTTCGCTGTAGGCCCGGATGTTGTGCAGGGCCTGCTGCTCGGCTGGCCGGGATGTTGACCGGGCTGAGAATCGCTACCCGGGGGCGGCGGACGGTTCCTTGGAACCGGTCGGCTCCCGCTCGACGTGAACGCGTGGGCCGAACGGGCCGGGCATGTCCGCGCCGCGCCCAACGGGCGTGCCGGACGGCCACGTGTGCTGGGCCGGCGAACTCTCGCTCTGGCTAGACCGTCTGGGTCAGAGGGTGTCGTCTGCGAGAGGGGACTGCTGTGACCGTTCGCGCCGAGGAAGAGGACCGGCGAACGAGCAGCGCCGCACGGCGGATCCGAGGGCGCCGCGTCTGGGTGGACGTGCTGCTCTGGGTTGCTCTGGCGCCGTTCGCGGTTTGGGCGGCGCTGCGGGTGTCCGGCTGGGAACCGGTGTTCGGGTGGAAACAACTGGTCGCCTTCACCCCGTACGTGGCGACGGTCTCCCTGGTCGTCCCGCTGGCGGCGTTGTCGCTGCGCAGGTGGTTCGTCGTTGTGGTCGGGGTCCTGGTGGCCGGGGCGCTGGGCGTCGTGGTCGTCCCGCGTGCGCTGCCCGACGCGAACCCGGCGGCGGACGGGCCGCGGGTGCGAGTGCTCGCGGCCAACCTGCTGGCGGGAGGGGTGCCCGCGAAGGACATGGCGGACCTGGTACGGCGCGAGCGGCCCGACGTGCTGGCCCTGCAGGAGGTGACGCCGGAGGCGGTGGAGTCGCTGGACGGCGCGGGCCTGCGGGAGTCGCTCCCTTATCGGGTGCTGCGGCCGAGTCCCGGCGTGGTCGGTTCCGCCGTGTACGCGCGCTTCCCCGTCCGGGAGCAACCGCTGATCAAGATCGGGTTCGGGCAGGCGCGGGCGCGGGTGGACGTGCCCGGCGCCCCGCCGGTCGAGGTCGTCTCGGTGCACCCGTGCGCGCCTTCAGCGCCCGACCGCGCGGGCTGCTGGAAGGCGGGCTTGCGAGCGCTTCCCCGGGCGGACGGGCGCGGCCCGGTCCGGATTCTGGCCGGGGACTTCAACGCCACGGCCGACCACGCCGAGTTCCGCAGGCTGACCGATTCCGGGTACCGCGACGCCGCCGACGTCACCGGCGGCGGGCTGCGTCCCACCTGGCCGGCCGGATGGCGCGGCAGGGTGCCGCCGGTGACGCTCGACCACGTCTTGGCCGATGCGCGGGCGGCGGTCCGCGGCTTCGAGATCCACCGGCTGCCCGGCACCGACCACCGCCCCGTCCAGGCCGATCTCACCCTTCCCCGCGGATAGCCGGCCGCACGTCAGGGCCGCAGGACCAGCGAAGGACACCATCCCAGGGCTGCTAGTGAGCCTCCTGAGGTTGCGGGGGCGGCAGTGCCGCTTCACCGTTCGTTCGTCGTGAGGCACGGCTCTGGCGTTACCGAAACTTCCGATAAAAGGGATTCTTTGGGAAATATGATTCCGGCGGAGTGTGCCTGCTTACCCCGTCCGCTCGTAACCTGGATGTGGAAACTGCAGGCGCATGAGCCGAAAGATCGACCCGCGCCCCGAGCGAGGAGGTCGGCATGCCTGTGATGACAACGTACGAGCATGGGGCGCCCTGCTGGGCGGAGCTGTCCACGCCGAACATACAGCGGTCGAGGGACTTCTACTGCGAGCTTTTCGGCTGGAGCGTCTACACCATGGCGGATACGCTCATCGGCGATGTCGACATATTGACGCTCGGCGGGGTCGACGGCCCCCGGGTGGCCGGTCTGCTGGACATGGCCGATGTCACGCTCTCGCCGAACTGGACGTGCTATTTCAACGTCCGCGACCTGCCGCGCGCCGCCGACGCGGTCCGCGAGGCGGGCGGAGAGGTGTTCTTCGAGGCCGATGTCGGGCTCGGGTTCATGGCGCTCGCCGCCGACACCGAGGGCGCGGGGTTCGGGCTCTGGCATCCGCACGTCCAGGTCCACCGGGGCGCGCACGTCGTCGACGAGCCGAACGCGATGTGCTGGCTGGAGCTGGCCTGCCAGGACGCCGCCGCGGCCCAGGACTTCTACGGCCACGTCCTGGGCTGGGGGAAGCCGACCGAGTTCCAGGGCGCGACCAGCGACAAATGCTTCATGTGGACGATGACCGGCCGTCCGATCGCGAGGCTGGTGTGCGCCGACGAGCCGCCGCCGGACCGCGGCTCCCCGGCGCGCTGGTACCCGTACTTCGCCGTCGCCGACTGCGACGCTTCCGCCACCGCCGCGGTACGGCTGGGCGCGACGGTGAAGGTGACGTGCACCGAGACGGTGCACGGGCGGCTCGCCTCGTTCGCCGACCCCACCGAGGCGACCCTGGACGTCATCCAGTTGCGCCCGCGATCGTAGGACGGCACGGCGGTACCCGGCGCTTCTCAGACGTCGCGGACGCGGAGGGCGGTGTGGCCGGCGATGGCGATGCCCGCGGTCGCCGCGGCCAGGACCGCGAGTCCGGCTCGGGGGGCGAGCATGTCCTCGATCGGGACGACCGTGTAGGCGGCTTGGCCGGCGGTGATCGGCCAGTACCATGCGAACCGGTCGCCGATGGCGCCGGGCAGGCCCGGGACGAGGAGGGTGACGCCGACGAGCATCAGGTAGAGGGGTCCTCCGGCGAGTGCCGCGAGGACACCGGGATCACCGACGCCCGCCGCCGGCAGATCGGCGCCCCTGAGCATCAACTGCACCGCGGTGAAGCTGACGAGTGTCGTGGCGATGCCGGTCACGAGTGCCACGGCCCCCACGACCACGGCCTTCGCCGCGAGCAGGCGGGACCGTGAAGGTACGACGGTGATGCTGGTGCGAGGGGGGTGACGCTGAGCGCGCCGAGCATCCCGATGACCAGTTGCGCGAAGAGGAATCCCTTCAGGCCGGCCGCGGTCGGATCCCAGTCGCCGGGCAGGTCGGACGGGGAAGTGCCGAGCAGATCGGAGGCGCCCAGCACGCTCAGGGCCGCGCCGGCGGCGATCGTGCTGACGGCCGCGATCCAGGTGCTCCGGACGCTGCGGAGCTTGGTCCACTCGGAGCGGAGGACGCCCATGTGGCGGCGCCCGGCGGCCTGTTTCGGACGGACGGCGCTCATGCGGCGCGGCTTTCGTACTCGGTGGCATCGTGGGTGAGGCGGAGGAAGACCTCCTCCAGAGAACTAACGCGGGGACGCGACCTGCGCGACGCGCTGATGGCCTTCGCTCTGCGGGTGGCGACGACGGCGTTCCCGTCGTCGGAGTACGTGACCTTCCGCCGCCTGACCTCGCAGGAACGATCCGCACCGCGCCGCGCAGCACTTCGTCGTCCTCACCCTGCTTCTCGCTCTGGACACGCTCAAGGACGACCCGGGCGGCGAGGCGGCCAAGGCGAAGATTCCGGCCATCATCGCCGATGGCGTCGACGCGTTCCTGCGCGCCTACCGCTGAGACTCGCCGCGTCCGAGCAGGCGGAGCGCGCGCTGTACGCCGGCGCCGCGGTTCACGCTCTGTCCTGCGAACGGGGCTGCGCCTCCTTGAGGATGTCGTCCCCGTCGTACAGCGTGGCCCCGAAGTTCCACTCCTGCTCCGAGAGGAATGACACCAGCCGGTCCCAATCCTCCGGGTCGATCCGTCCCGCCAGCCGCACGAGCCCGTAGCGGGACAGCGTCTCCAGCACCGCCCAGTCGGTGGAGAAACGCAGCTCCTGGGCGTACTCCCCCGGGCCGACCTCCCAGCCGGCCTTCTCGAAGGCCATGCCGACCTCGCCGAGATCGGGCCCGATCTCACCGCGATACCTCTCGCCCGGCTCGGCGTGGACGCCCGCGTAGAAATTGGGCACCCTGGCCAGGATCTCCTGCCACCACCCCGGGATGTGCTCCGGATCGCGCGGATAGGTGGCCAGCTCCTTGCGGAACTGCTCGGGCACGAACCCGTGCGGCGGTTCGATCTCGCCGTCGTAGTCGAACTCCACCCTGAACCGCCCGTCGGCGGCCACCGTGAACTCCATGGAGTGCCAGGTGCCGGTCCCCTGCCGGTACATCCCGTGCTTCAACCGCCCGCACGGCTCGCTCAGCCCCTGGGGGATGTTCTCGGTCCGGTACGACCCGTCCTCCTCCTGGACGGCCAGAGAGGCCAGCGTCCCGGCTCCGACCAGCGCCGTCCACCGGAACGTCGCCTTGGCCCAGCCGGGACGCAGGCCGTCGGTGAGGATCTCGCCGATCCTCCGCTGGACCTCCTGCTGTCCCTCGGCATCGAGATCACCACGCGCCATGCCATCGCTCCTTCGAGATCGCGTCCACGTACAGGCACTGAGACGCGACTCTCCGTCCATCCGTTTCCCCGGATTCGGACGGACCTCGACGGTCGAGACTCCACTCCCTCGGGACGCGCCTGCGAATTCCTTATGAGCCGGTCGCCCTCACTCTGTCGGAAACCACAGGGCAGCGGTCTCGGGACGATCGGATCATGGCCTGGACGCGGCGAGGCCGATCGCCGGGGTGTTCCCGGGGCGGCACACCGAGTTCCGTTCTGGCGAGAACCGTAGGGGGCCGTTCGGGAGACAAGGGGTGTTCATCCCGATCCGAGCTGGAGGACCGCATCGTGCACCGACGACTGGGCGTCGTGTGAAGGCCGTGCCCGTGAAGCCGCCCGCGGCGAGCGGGCTCGCCGACGCCGACGTGATCCGGCTGTCCCTGGACGACCCCGAATGGTTCGCCGAGTTGTTCGACCGGCACCATCGCCGGATCCATCACTACGCCGCGCGGCGCCTGGGGGTGCAGGCGGCCGACGACATCGTGGCCGAGACCTTCCTGGCGGCCTTCCGCCGCCGCGCCGCCTACGACCTGGCGCAGCCGCTGGCACGGCCCTGGCTGTACGGGATCGCGACCACCCTGGTGGCCCGGCACCGGCGGGCCGAGGAACGCTACTACCGGGCGCTTCGGCGCACCGGGGCCGACCCTTTGCCCGAGCCGCTGGCGGACGCCGTGGCCACCCGGGTCGTGGCCGAGAGCCGGCAGCGCCAGCTGGCGGACGCGCTGGCCGGGCTGTCACGCGGCGACCGCGACGTGCTGCTGCTGGTGGCCTGGGGCGATCTCACCTACGAGGAGGTCGCCCAAGCCCTGGAGGTGCCCGTCGGCACCGTGCGTTCCCGCCTGCACCGGGCCCGGCGCAAGGTCCGCCGAGCCCTCGGCGACCCCATGACGGCCGAGGAGGCCACCGATGAATGACCTGGACCTGCTCAAGGACCTGCGCCGGGCCACCCCGGAGATCACTCCCGCGGCCGCGGCCGCGGCGCGTGACCGGCTGCGCGCCGAATGGACCGAGCCCGCGCGCGGGCCCCGCCGCGCCGTCCCGCGCGGCTGGTCACCGCCACGGCTGGCCACCCGCGCGGTCCTCGCAGGAGCCCTGGGGCTCGCGCTCGCCGTCGGGATCGGCGTCGCGCAGAACACCGGTGACCCGCGGCACGGCGTCCGTCCGGGCACCTCGATCGCCAACGCCGCCGTGCTCGGGGAACGGGCCGCCCGCGCCGTGGAGAACACCCCGTTCACGATGCCGCGCCCGGACCAGTGGATCTACCACAAGGGACAGTCCGCCCAGTTCAGGGGCGACATGAACACCTGGTGGCTCGGCATGGACACCCGGAGGATGAACACGTGGGAGGACTGGGAACGCGTCGACGGCCAGGGCTCGGCCCAGTTCGTCGGGGGCAGGCTGCAGGTCCGCACCCCCGGGAGGCGCGAGGACCTCTCGGGCGACCTCGTCGGCTACAAGGCCCCCGGCCCGGACATGTACCGCGTGATCAAGGAGCTGCCTACCGAGCCCGGCGCCCTGCTGCGCGCGCTCTACGACCCGGACACCCTGCGGGTCCCCGATAATCCGGACGCGCCGAAGAACGTGCCGCGTGCGGTGCGGGTGAAGCCGGACGACCGTTCGGTCTTCGGGACCATCACCGATCTGCTCCAGCGGCCCCTGCCCCCCAAGCTGCGGGCCGCCCTCTACCGGGCGTTGCCGCGCATCCCCGGCGTGTCGGTCCAGACGGACGCGACGGACGCCGCTGGACGGCACGGCACGGCCTTCACCAACACCTTCGAGGGATGGGTCCGCGAGATGATCATTCTGGCCCCGGCCACGTACCGCTATCTCGGCACACGTTCCTACGCCGTCCGCGACCACGTGGCCCAGGGCGAGGGCACGGTCAAGAAGGGCTCGGTCCTGCAGCTGACCGCCCAGCTCGACATGCGTGTCGTCGGCAAGCCCGGCGCACGGCACTGATAAACGGGTCGCTCCGGCGCCCCGGCAGCGACCCGGCCGTTACCAACCGCTGCGCACAATGCTGGCGGGAGGTGCCCGGGTGCGAAGGGTGGACCGCGAGCACTACGCCGGCCTGCTGCGGCTCGCGTACCTGGTGCTGGACGACGGCGACGCCCCTCTCGCGCGCGCCCGCCGCGTCGCCGCCGGTGCGGCACGGGTTCGGCACGGCGGTCACCCGGCCAGGCGGGCGCGGCTCGTCGCGCTCCTGCTCACCGCCCCGCCGGCCGGCCGGCACCGGCTGCACCGTCTCTTCGTCGAGCCGGTGCGGACCCCGCCGGGGCCGGTCCGGGCGGCGCTGCGGGAGCTGTCTCCGCACGAGCGGCTCGCCTACCTGCTGCGGTGCGACGGTCTCACCGCACCCGAGGTCGCCGCCGAGCTGGGCGTCCACCGCGAGTCCGGCGTCCGGGCCGATTTCCGGGACGTGGATCGGGTCACCGCCGCCGTGGACGGCCGGACGGGGCTGGACGAGGCCGCGCAGCGGGCCGAGATCGAGGCGTTCGAGCCCGACCTCGTCCGGCTCCGCCCGCCGCCCGCCGTCCCGCCCGCCTGGCGGGCCGGCATGGCGGCCGTGCTCGCGGCGGCGCTGGTGGCGGTCGCCGGGTTCGTCCTCACCCGGCCGGACGCGGCGCCTGGCGGGCCCGCCGCGATCGACCCTGGTGCGTGGCAGAAGACGGGCACACCGACCATCAACGAGTGGCCCGCCCAGGGCGGCCGGCTGCACGACGCCGGGCTGCTGCGCCGGGCCGCCGACGCCTGGCGGACCGACCGCCGCGACCCGCCGCTCGGCCGCGTCTTCGTCCTGTACGCCGGGACGGTGGACGGCGCGGCCCTGGTGGTGCTGCGCGACTCCCCCGGCCCGCGGGACGCGCCCCGCGTGGCGCAGTACTTCGAGCGGCGCCTGTCGCGCGGCGTGGAGTCGGTCCGCACGCTCGGGACGGGCGCGGGGCAGCTCATCATGCTGGGGATGACGTGGCGCTACCTCGTCCCGCCATGGCTGCGGGACGTGCGGGCGGCGATGCCGTCCCGGCGCTCCCCGGACTGGCAGCCGGTGGCGGTACGGGACGGGCTCAGCGATCCGCTGCCGTGGAGCTGGTTCACGCCGCGCTGCCAGAACTACGTGGTGTTCCAGATGACGTCCCGGCCGGCCGCCGGCGGGCGACCGCGGACGGTCACGCAGCTCGCCCCGCACAACCCGCAGTCCGCGGCGCCGCAGGTGTGGTTCCGCGACCCGCCGGAGCAGGAGGAGCGGTTCCGCTGGGCCGCGCTGCACGCCGTCGCCTGCGAGGCGGCGGCGACGCTGACCGAGTCGGGCGACCTGCGGCTCGGCCATCTGTGGAGCGGCGAGCTGCCCGAGGGCGGCGGCCGGGCGACGCTGCTGACGGTGGACGCGTCCTCACCGGCCCCGGGCGGCTCGATCCTGATCTCCGAGGACGGCCGGGCGCTGTCCGAGCGGGGCGGGACCAACAGCGCCACCACCTCGTCCGCCGGGACGATCACCGCCGCCCTGTGGTGGCGGGCGCCCCGGCGCTGGCATCTGGTGGCGGCGGCCGGCCCGAGCGTCGCGCGGCTGAAAACGGTCGGCGAACTGGGCTCCCACGAGAAGGGCGCGGGACGGCCGGGCGGAACGCCCCTGCTGGTGGTGCCGGGCCCGCGCGCCGGCGGCACGCCCCCGGAGACGGCCCGCCTCCCGGTCGTCCAAGTCGTGGCCTACGAGTCGGACGGAGACCGCACGGTCGTCAGCCCTTCATGAGAAGAGTGGCTCCCTGAAACGGCTGCGCCCAGCGTGCCCTACCCCCTCCTGAAGAGCGCCTTTGCCAAGCTGGACCCGCGCGGCCCGAACGAGCCCTGCGGATCCGGAGCGAAGGAGAGCCATGAGCAAGGTCTTCAGCGCCCATGCCGTCTCGGTCGACGGCTATATCAGCGGTCGCACGCCCGACGGCGGCGAGGAGTTCGGGCGCGGTCTCGGTGACGCGCCCATGCTCTTCGACTGGTACTTCGACGGGGACACCCCGAGCCGGCTGTTCGACGGATTCAAGCTCAGTGAGCCCAGCGCCCGGCTCTTCGACACCATCGCGGCACGAGTGGGGGCGGTGGTGGCGGGGCGCACCACCTACGAGCACTCGGGCCATTGGGGAGGCGGCGGCCCCCACCCGACGGCGCGGCTCTTCGTCCTCAGCCACCGGCCCGCGCCCGAGATCAGCGAGACGCAGACGCTCGTCACCACCGGCGTCGAGGACGCCGTCGCCGCGGCCCGCGAGGCCGCCGACGGCAAGGACGTCGCCCTCATGGGCGGCGGCGTGCTGACCTCCGCGCTGGAGGCGGGCCTCGTCGACGAGGTGATCCTCCACCAGGTGCCCGTCCTGCTGGGCGGGGGTCGCGGCTTCTTCCACGAGTTCCCGGAGCACGTGCGCCTGCGTCTGCTGGAGGCCGTCCCGGCACCCGGCGTGACCCACCTCCGCTACGAGGTGGCCCGATGATCCTCGTCACCGGCCCCGGGTGATCAGAAGGTGATGGCGACTTTGCCCCGGGCGCGGCCGCGTTCGAGGTAGCGCAGCGCGTCGGGGATCTCGGCGAACGGGTAGGTGCGGTCGATCACGGGGGTGATCTGTTCCCTGTCCATGAGGTCGGCCAGGAGGCGCAGGTCCGTGGAGTTGGGCTTCCAGGCGACGCTCGCGATGCGCTGCCTGACGAACGGGTTGGCGAGGGCTCCGCGCAGGATCTGCGCCGCCGGGCCGAGCAGGCTGCCGCGGGCCGAGGCGATGCCGCCCACGATCACGAGCGTTCCGCGGGAGGTCAGGGGACGCCGCAGTGCCACCAGCGACCGGTCGCCCACGATGTCCAGGAGCAGGTCGTAGCGTCCCCGGCGTTCGGTGAAGTCCTCGCGGGTGTAGTCGACGACGTCGTCCGCGCCCAGGGAGCGGACCAGTTCGATGTTGCGGGTGCTGCACACGCCGGTGACCTCGGCTCCGAAGGTCTTGGCGAGCTGGACGGCGAACGTGCCGATGCCGCCGGAGGCCCCGTTGACCAGGACCCGCTGACCGGCGGAGATCTCGCCCACGTCCCGCAGCCCCTGCAGGGCGGTGTGCGCGGCCATCGACACCGACGCCGCCTGCTCGAAGGTGAGGCGGGCGGGCTTGACGGCCAGCCTGTCCTGCGGGACGGCGACGGTCTCGGCGAACGAGCCCAGCCGGACCTCCCCGAAGACCTCGTCGCCGTGCCGCAGTCCGGTCACCTCGTCGCCCACGCGCTCGACGACGCCGGCGAGGTCGGCGCCGAGGACCAGGCCGGGCTTCGGCCGGCGCAGCCCCATGCTGAGCCGTACCAGCTTCGGGTCGGCCGCCGCGTGGCGCCAGTCGTAGGGGTTGACGGACGCCGCCCGCACCCGGACGAGCACCTCGTCCCGGGCGATGGCGGGCTCGTCGACGTCCTTGAGGGTCAGCACGTCGGGCGAGCCGTAGCGGTCCCAGCTCCAGGCCTTCATGGCGTCTTCCTTCCGGTGGATTCCGTCGTACGCCGTAAGGTTGTCATACGCCGTAAGGCTATCGTACGGCGTAAGGGAGTCAAGGGGTGCGGCGGAAGAGGGTCAGACGGTGACCGGAAGTGACGGAGCGCCCGGCGGGCTCAGGAGCCGGCGGTGCGGCGGCGCTCCAGGCCTTCGAGGATCAGGTCCAGCGCGAACTCGAACTCGAACTGGTCGTCGCAGAAGCCCAGGGTGCCGTCCGGGTCGTCGTGGACGGCGTCCGCCAGCATCCCGACGAGGTTCGGGAACTGCTCGGCCATCTGCTCCATCATCGCCGCGGCCGCGGCGTCCGTGCTCTGGGCATCGTCGGGCTGGAACAGCTCCTGGGTGAACCCCAGAGCGCGGCTGCCCAGGACGTGCAGCGCGCGGTGGGCCAGTTCGTAGGAGAACCCGCCCGCCCGGAGGAGGGCGACGATGTGGTCGACGTGGGCGATGAAGATCGGGCTCGTGCTGGCGCGGGTCTCGAGCACCCGCGGGGCCCAGCGGTGGCGCAGGAGGACCTCCCGGGCGGCGAGGATCCGCGCGCGCAGCGCCCCCTGCCAGTCCTCGTCGGGAGAGGGCGCCTCGACCTCCTCCACCGCCGCCATGATCTCCCCCAGGACCACCTCGACGAGGCCGTCGAAGACCGCGTCCTTGTTGGCGACATGGTGGTACAGCGACATCGCCTCGACCCCGACCTCCTGCGCGAGCCGGCGCATGGTCAGCGAGTCGAGGCCGTCCCGGTCGGCGAGCCGCACGGCCGCGCGCAGCACCCGCCTCCGGCTCAGCGGGATGCGGGGCTGCTCGGTCAGCTCGTCGGCGTCGGTACGTGGGATCATGGATCTTCCTCCCGGCGCACTCTACCCGTACACGGTAAGTCTCACGCCGGTTCCCACGCGCGGCTAGTGGGCGTAGCGGAGTCTGGCCTGGTAGGGCTCTTCCAGCCGGGCGATCTCCGCGGGGGTCAGTTCGAGCGTCAGTGCCTGCTCGATGACGTCGAGATGGGCGGGGGCGGTGGGGCCGAGGAGGGGCGCTCCGCTGGGGGACTTGGCGAGCACCCAGGCGAGGGAGACCGCGGCCGGAGAGGCGGCCCGGTCCGCGGCGACCGCCAGCAGGCGTTCCAGGACGCGCTGGTCGCTGTCGCGCCCGTACCACTTTCGCGCGTGGTCGTCGGTCCGGCCGCGCTCGGTGCCGCGGTCATGGCCCCGCGGGTCGCCGGCGAGGAAGCCGCGGGCCAGCGGGCTGTAGGGCAGGAGACCGATCCCCTCGGCCCGGCACATCGGGATCAGTTCGCTCTCGTGCTCGCGCCACACGAGGTTGTAGTGGTGCTGCATGGTCGAGAAGGCGTGGCGGCCCAGCCGCCGGGCCTCGTAGAAGAATTTCGCGAACTGCCACACCGGCATGTCGGTCGCGCCGACATAGCGGACCTTTCCCGATTCGACGAGGGTGTGCAGGGCGTCGAGCGTCTCCTCGATGCGGGTGTCCTCGCGCCAGACGTGCGTCTGGTACAGGTCGATGTAGTCGGTGCCGAGCCGGCGGAGGGAGTCCTCGACCGCGGCCAGGATGTGCTTGCGCGAATAGCCGCCGGTGGTGGGCGTGCCGCCCATGCGGTTGCCGACCTTGGTGGCGAGGATGTAGTCCTCGCGGGGCAGCAGGCGGCCGAGGGCGGCTCCGAGCACCCGCTCGCTCTCGCCGCCGGAGTAGAAGTTCGAGGTGTCGAAGAAGGTGATGCCGAGTTCGACGGCCCGTTCGATGACGGGAATCGACGCCTTCTCGTCGAGGACCCAGGATCGCCACGTCGGGCTTCCGATGCCCATGGCGCCGAATCCGATCCGCGATGTCCAGAGGTTCGTGGAGCCCAGCCGCGTGTGGTCCATCAGTCCGTTTCTCTTCAGCCCGCGTGCGAGCGGGATCGTTCGGATGTCGGCACCCGGAGGCTCTCGAAGAGCTGGGTGACGGTGTCGAAGTCGCGCTCGTCGATGTCGATGCCGTGATCGACGGCGTTCCGGTAGGCCGGGGTGTCGAGCCCCTCCCCCGCACCGCCGGTGGTGGCGCGCAGCGTCAGCTCGCCGGAATCGGGGCCGCGGACCTCGACGCGGACGTCTCGCTCGGCGGCGCGCGCGACGAGGTAGGGCAGGAACACCGCGCCGTAGACGTTCCGCACGCGGACCTGGCGGGAGCCCGCGGCGGCCGCCTCGGCGCAGGCGAAGTCGAAGATCCGGATGCCGAACTCCAGCAGGCTTCCGCCGCGGGCGTCGACGACGGCCTCCTCGGGGGTCTCCGCGATCACGCGCGGACGGGGCCGCGGGCTCCAGTTCAGCCGGGCGCGGTTGGTCTGGACGAACCGCAGCGCCCCGCCCGTCACCGCCTCGGTCCAGACCAGCATGTCGGCGGTCTCGTCGGCCTGCCCCAGCGGGACGCCCACCATGCGGAGCGCGTCGGGGGCGTAGCGCCGCAGCTCGGGCACGGCGATGTTGGTGGTCATCGTCTCGTCCTCATGTCCTCACGACCGTGTTCTCCGTCGCCCCCTGGGCGCCGATTCCCCACTCCCCCTCGTGGCCGTCGGCGAGATCCTCCGGCAGGGGCGCTCCCCGGTAGAAGAGTCCGCGCACCCACCGGCCGCTGTGCGGCGTCGGCAGCTCGATCCCGAGGACCGACAGGAAGCATCGGATTCCGTTGCTGGCGAGAAAGTCCGCGTCGCAGACGCTCGCCCGAAGCTCGCTGTAGGGCGACGTCGCCGCCAGCTGGACGCGTGCCACCGAGAGCGAGTGCTCGGGCTCCTCCAGCAGGAACCTGCCGATGCCGACGTCGCCGGGCACGGACGCCAGGAAGTCGTGCAGCCTGCGGGTCATGCCCGCGACGTCGATGACGGTCTCACGCTCGACGCCCACGTCGACCGATCGCTCGCCGCGCCGGTTCTCGCCGTTCTCCTCCGAGCGGTACCAGAAGAACTCCCGTTTGCCGGGGCTCTCCAGGTCCAGGGTGAGGGCCCAGCCGAAGTGCTCCTCCAGGAGCGCGCGGACCTCGCCGACGGTCATCGTCGGGTCGACGGCCTGCGGCCGCTGCATCCCCGCCCTGGTCACCCGGCTGAACTCGCCGGCCTCGGGATAGAGCTCCAGGAGGAGGCCGCGGACGACTTCGGCGGCCTCGACGCTGCCGTAGCCGTCCACCGCCTCCAGCAGGGCCGGCCACGTGCGTTCGGTGGCGTCCCCATCGGCTTCGAGCAGTGCGTGGAGGTCGTCACGTGCGCGGAGAAGTGCCGCGGCGACGTCTCCGCGAGGCTCGATCAGGTCGGCCGCGGCCTCGGGGGCACCGGCGTAGGTGGACGCCGCGTTCGCCAGCAGGGACGCCAGGCGCCTGATCCGTCCCGGGTCGGCGGGCTGGGCGGCGGCGTAGGCGAAACCGAGCTCACGGGTGAGCATGAAGGCCGAGAGCCGCGCCGGCCAGCGCACCAGCGCGGCGACGGTGCCCAGGCCCGAGGAGTTGCCGATGCCGATGTGCCGCCGGATCCGCGGGTCGAGCGCCACCGCCCGGACGTCGCGCACCCGCGCCGTCGCCTCGACCAGGTCGAGGCTGACCAGGCGCCAGAGGTAAACGCAGAAGAGGTCGATGTGGTACGGCATGGACAGCGGACCGCCGTGCCGGGCGTGGCTCTGCCAGGCGCGGGTGCCCATCCGGCCGTTGCCGTAGTAGCCGCCGTTGCGCAGGATGTAACCGCCGTTCGCGTCGAGGGAGGACACCGCCGGCTGCTCTCCGCGCGCCAGCGCGTCGACGACCTCGTCGAACGTCCTGGTTCCGCGACTGGCGATGGTCCAGCCGTAGACCTTCGGGTCGGTGCGCCCCCGCCACACATGGGCGTCGAACTCCCGGCGCTCCCGCAGGAACCGCTGCTTGTCGGCGGGGCCGTCCAGCAGGATCCCGAAGAACTCCACCCGGGTGTCGCGGAAGAGGCGCTGGTGCCCCGGCGGGAACGGCGGGTAGACGAAGACCCCGAAGGAGAGTCGTCGCTCCTCCGCCCGGATGTCGTAGGCCATGTACCCGGTGCCGTCCTCGGCGACGTCGCACTCGCGCAACGTGATGCGCCACCGGTTCTCGGCCATGCGGCGTACCAGGGTCTGGGCGAAACTCAGCTTGCCGGCGGTCATGCCGCGCAGCGTCCGCGGCGACATCACCTCGTCGGGTGAGCGCATCAGCGCCGCGGCCCGCCGGGCCTTCTCCGACAGCTCCCCCGGGAGCTCGTCGAACACCCACTGCGGAACGCGGACACCGGCTCGCGGCGTCGTCATCCGTCCATCCTTCCGACCGTTCCACGCCTGACCGTGTGTCACAGGCCCGCCAGGTAGTTCTCGGCGGCCCCGAGCGAGATCACGTCGGCGTACTTGGCGTCCATGTCGAACAGGTTCACCTGGTGCGGGAGGACGGCCCGGTCGAAGACGCACTCCTCCACCACGGCGTTGCGGAAACCGTGCGCCGCCGCGTCCACGACGCTCGCGCGCACGCAGCCGCTGGTCGTGCAGCCCGCGTGGACGACGGTGTCGACCCCGCCGCCGCGCAGGTGAGCGGCCACGTCCGTCCCGTGGAAGGCGCTGGCCGCCGATTTCGCCACGACGTACTCGCCGTCCCGCGGGGCGATCTCGTCGATGATGTCGGTGCCGCGGCGCGGCGTGCCGGGGCGGTCGCCCTCGGGCCTGCCGTGGGTGTAGACGACCGGGATCCGCGCGGCCCGGGCCGCCGCCAGGAGCCGTGCGATCGCGGGCACCGCGCGCCACGCGGCCCCGCCGCAGCTGTCGGGGTACTTCGCGACCGAGTCCAGAACCGGTTCGTCGGCGTCCCCGGTGAAGTTGTACTCCACGTCGACGACGAGCAGCGCCGGCGATGCGCCGAGCCCGAACACGCGGTGGTATCCGGCCTGCTCGTAGACGGCCCGCTCGGACGCGGTCAGCGCCTGGAACACATCGGCGGGCGCGCTCGCGGATGGTCCGGCCGACGGCACCCGGCTCATGGGGCGGCCCCCGCGCCGGCCCTGGCCGGGGTGTCCCTGACCTCCCGCCAGAAGTGGCAGGCGACCATCCGGCCGGGCTCCACCTCGGTGTACGCGGGCGCCTCGGCGCGGCACCTGTCCCGGGCCAGCGGGCACCGGGCCGCGAACCGGCACCCGGCGGGCAGGTTCGACTGGCTCGGCGGCTCGCCCGCCACCGGGACGACGGGCCGGTCGCGCTCGATCCGGGGGTCGGGGACCGGCGACGACGCGAGCAGGCTCACGGTGTAGGGGTGGTAGGGCCGTTCGTACAGCGGCTCGCTCGCCGCCGACTCCACCAGCCGGCCCGCGTACATCACCGCGACGCGGTCGGAGATGTGCCGCACGACGCTCAGATCGTGGCCGATGAACAGGTAGGAGAGGCCGAGTTCCCGCTGGAGCCTCCGCAGCAGGTTCAGCACCTGCGCCTGCACGCTCACGTCGAGCGCGGAGACCGCCTCGTCGCAGACGATGAACTTCGGGTTCACCGCGAGCGCCTTGGCGATGCAGACGCGCTGGCGCTGGCCGCCCGACAGCTCGGAAGGGCGGCGGGACATCATCTCGCGGCCGAGCCCCACCAGTTCGAGCAGGTCGCCCACGCGCCCGCGCCGCGCCTCGCCCTTGGCCAGACCGTGGATGGCCAGCGGCTCGGCGACGATGTCACCGACCTTCATCCGCGGGTTGAGGCTGTCGTAGGGGTCCTGGAAGACCACCTGCAGTCCGCGGCGGACCTCGAGCAGCCGCCGCCGGCCCGCCCCGGTGACGTCGACGCCGTCGAACCTCACCGTGCCGCCGGTCGGCTTGACCAGCTGCAGGACGGCCCGGCCCGTGGTGCTCTTCCCGCACCCGGACTCCCCCACCAGGCCGAGCGTCTCGCCGGGCGCGACGGCGAACGAGATGCCGTCGACCGCCCGGACGTCGTACCCGAGCCTGCGATGGGCGCGGGACCGGGACTTGTAGTGGACCCGGAGGTCGGTGACCTCCAGCAGGGCGCCGTCGCCGGACGGCGTCGCGCCCGTCGCGCTCGTCGCGGTCGCGGTCATCGTGCCTCCCCTCCCTCCATGACGGCGGCGTCCGCACGGCCCGTCCGAGCACGTACCTCGCCGGGGTCCACCCAGCACGCCGCGGTGTGCCGCTCCGGTGAGACGGGTTCTGGCGCCTCGGCGGTGCAGCGGTCGAGCACGACCTGGCACCGGTCCGCGAACGGGCATCCCGGGGGCAGTGCCAGCAGCGACGGGGGCCTCCCCTCGATCGAGACCAGGTCCTCCGACCGCGGGGTGTCCAGCCGCGGGATCGCGCCGAGCAGCCCGACGGTGTAGGGGTGCTCTGCGGCGTAGAAGATCTCGTCGACGTCGCCGATCTCGACGATCCGGCCGGCGTACATCACCGCCACCCGGTCGGCGAGGCCGGCGACCACCCCCATGCTGTGGGTGATCACGACCATGGCCGTGCCCAGCCTGGCCGTGACCCGTTTGAGCAGCCGCAGGATCTGCGCCTGCGTCGTCACGTCGAGCGCCGTCGTGGCCTCGTCCGCGATGAGCAGCTTCGGGTCGCAGCTGAGCGCCAGCGCGATCATGACGCGCTGCCGGAGCCCGCCGGAGAGCTGGTGCGGATAGCTCTTGAGCCGCGCGGCCGGATCGGAGATCTCGACCAGGCCGAGCAGCTCGACGGCGCGGGCGTCGGCCTCCCGCCGCGACGCGCCGGTGTGCTGCCCGATCACCTCGCGCAGCTGCGCGCCGACGGTGAGGGTCGGGTTGAGCGTGGTCATGGGGTTCTGGAAGATCAGCGCGATCTCGTTCCCGCGCAGCGCCCGCAGCCTGCGCTCCGGGAGTCGCAGCAGGTCGCGCCGCTCGTACAGGATCTGACCGGAGGTGATCCGGCCGCGGGTGCGCGGCAGCAGCCCCATGATCGCGAGGGCCGAGGCGCTCTTGCCGCTCCCCGACTCGCCGACGAGGGCCAGCACCTCGCCCGCCCGCACGGTGAACGAGACGCCGTTGAGGGCGTGCACCGGGCCCCGGGGCGAGTCGTAGACGGCCTGGAGGTCCCTCACCTCGAGCAGGGGCGTCTCGATGTCAGACTTCATCGCCGGCTCCTCCACTCCGTTCACCGGTCCGTTCGCCGGTCCGTTCGCCACCCTGGATCGCCGTGCCGGATCGCTTCCGCCGGCGGCGGGTACGCCCCGTGACCTTTGGATCGAAGAGGTCGCGCAGGCCGTCCCCGATCAGGTTGAAGCTCAGCATCGCGACGAAGATGAGGAAACCGGGGACGAGCGACATCAGCGGCACGGTGCCCAGATAGGGATAGCCGTCGCGGAGCATGCCGCCCCAGTCGGGCGCGGGGGCGGGGAGTCCCAGCCCGAGGAAGCTCAGGCTGGCCGCGGTGAAGATCGCCATGCCGCCGGTCAGCGCCGACTGCACCACCGTCACCTCCAGGACGTTGGGCAGCAGGTGCCGCAGCAGCACCCGCGACGTGGACGCGCCCGACACCTTCGCCGAGGCGATGAACTCCCGCTCCCGCAGGCTCAGCGCCTGGCCGCGCACGACGCGGGCGAACTTGGGCACGTTCACCACGGCGATGGCCGCGGCGACCGTCCAGAAACTCGGTCCGAGCGCGTAGGTGATCGCGAGCGCGAGGATCAGCTCCGGGAAGACGATCAGGCCGTCCATGACGCGCATCACGACCGCGTCGACCCAGCCGCCGACATAGCCGGCCAGCAGGCCGACCAGCACCCCGACGACGAGGGCGATCAGCACCGAGACGATGGCCACGGCGAGCACGAGCCGGCCGCCGTACAGGGCGCGGCTGAAGACGTCGCGTCCCAGCTGGTCGGTGCCGAAGACGTAGCCCCCTCCCGGAGGGCTGAGCACCGTCGCGAGGTGCTGTTCGAGCGGCTCGTGGGTGGCGAAGACCGGCGCGGCCAGCGCCAGCACGACCAGGACGGACAGCAGGACCGAGCCGAGCGTCAGCCGCGGGTAGGCGCTCGTCGCCGTCCACAGGCGGCGCCCCGTCGAGACGCGCGGCCGGGCCGCGGTCGGGAAAGTGGTCGCGGCCATCTCAGCTCACCTTGATTCTGGGATCGAGGGCGCCGTAGAGGAGGTCGACCAGCAGGTTGATGACGACGACGCCCAGGGTGATGACGAGGATCAGCCCCTGGAGTACCGGGAAGTCCTTGCCGAGGATCGAGTTGGTCAGCAGGGTGCCGACGCCCGGCAGGGAGAAGATGTTCTCGGTGACGACCGCGCCGCCCACCAGCCCCGCGGCGTTGAGCCCGACGACGGTGACCATCGGGATCATCGTGTTCTTCATCGCGTGGCGCACCACGACCCGGCGCGGGTCCAGGCCGCTCGCGTGCGCCCGCAGGACGTAGTCCTCGGAGAGCACGCTGAGCATCAGCGCCCTGGTGTAGCGGGCGAACGTCCCGACGTAGGCCATCGAGAGCGTGACCGACGGCAGCACCATGCGCTCCAGGTTGCCCAGCGGGTCCTCCGAGAACGGCACGTAGCCGCTGCTCGGGAGCACGCCCAGGGTGAGGGCGAAGAAGTAGACGAGCAGGATGCCCAGGAAGAAGTTGGGCAGCGACAGGGCCAGCACCGAGGCGCCCGAGGCGAGTGCGTCGATCCAGCGGCCGCGGAAGAGCGCGGCCGCCACGCCCAGCGCCGTCCCGGCCACCAGGGCGATCAGCAGGGCGAGCACCATCAGCTCGACCGTGACCGGGATCCGCTCCAGGATCGTCTCGGTGACCCCGGTCGGCGTCCGGAACGAACGGCCGAGATCGCCCTGCAGCAGGTTGCCGAGCCAGTCGAAGTACTGGACGGCCATCGGCTTGTCCAGGCCGAGGCTGCTGGTCATCTGCCGCAGCTGCTCGGGCGTCGCCGAGGAGTCCTGGCCCCCCATGAGCGTCCGCACCGGGTCGGGGAACAGCACCCGCGTGACGATGAAGGTCAGCACGCTGACCACGATCATCACCAGCACCGCCGCGCCCAGTCTCTTGATCACATACCACGTCACAGCAGCCTGTGCCTCCAGCCTTGAGGGATGTCCCGCGACCGCCCGGACGTCACCGGCTGATCCACATCTCGCGCAGGCGGTAGATCGCGTCGGGGTACAGGGTCACGCCGCCCAGCCCGCTGCTGTGCGGGACGAGGGCGTTGGGCCAGACGACCCACACGTACGGCGCGTCCTTCTCCACGATCCGCTGGATCCGCCGGTAGATCTTCGCGGCCTCGGCGTTGTCGAGGACGCCGGCGGCCTCGTCCAGCAGGCGGTCGACCTCGGGATTGCTGTAGCCGGTCGAGTTCTGGCCGCCCTTGCTGTAGAGCAGGGTCCGCAGGAGCCCGTCCGGGTCGGCCCGCGGTGTCCATTGGGTGAGCGACCAGCCGATCTTGTCGTCCACCACGTTGTTGTAGTAGTCGCTGCCGGGGACGGTGCCGACCTTCACCTTCAGGCCGATCTTGGCGTAGTCGCCCTGCAGGAGCTGGGCGATCGCCTGGTAGTCGGAATCGCTGGAGTTGACGTAGTTCACCGTCAGCCCCGCCGCCCCCGCCTGCTGGACGAGCTGCCTGGCCCGGTTCAGGTCGTAGGGGTACACCGGCAGGGTGTCCTCCTCGAAGTACGCCCAGCCGATGCCGGTGGGACCGGTGGCGACGCGCGCCTTGCCCCGGTAGATCGCGCTCCTGACGCCCTCGCGGTTGGTGGCGTGGGCGATGGCCTGGCGCAGCTCGGGCCTGTTGAACGGCGGCTTGTCGCAGTCCATCTGCAGCGCGTACCAGCTCCCGGTCCGCGCCTCCTTGAGCGCCACGCCCGAGTCCTTCTGGATCGTCAGGGCCAGCTGCGGGGTGATGGGGTCCGTGAGGTGCGCCTCGCCGGTGCGCAGCATCGTCAGCTGGACCTGCTGCTCCGGCGTGTTCTTGAAGGTGATGGAGTCGAGGTGCACCTTGCCGGGGTCCCAGTAGCCGTTGAACCGCTTGAGCTTGAGCTCGCTGTCGGCGGTGTAGCCGACGAACTCGAACGGTCCGGTCCCGACCGGGTGGACGCCGTAGTCCGCGCCGTACTTCTGGACGGCCGCCGGCGACACCATGAAGCCTGGCCGTTCCCCGAGCGCGGCGAGCAGCGGCCGCCAGGCGGTGGCCAGGTTCAGCTCGACGGTCGCGTCGTCGACGACCTCGACGGCTTCGAGGGGCGGCGTGAGCGAGCCGCGCAAGGGCGAGTTGGTCCTCCTGTCGAGGATGCGGTCGAGATTCCACTTCACGGCCTCGGCGTCGAAGGCCGTGCCGTCGTGGAACCGCACGCCCCGGCGCAGATGCAGGGTCAGCCGCTTGCCGTCCTTGCTCGTCTCCCACTTCTCGGCGAGCTCGGGGACGATGTTGAAGTCCTTGTCGTAGGCCACCAGCGTGTTGTAGATCGCGTAGTAGGCGAAGCGCTCGGTGGTGTTCTGCGAGAAGGCCGGGTCCAGCGTCGAGAAGTTCATGCTCATCGCGAAGACGAGGTCTCCGCCGCGGACCGGCGGCCCGGTCGGCCCCTCGGCCCACTGCTCGCCGGTCGAGACGCCGCCGCACGCGGCGATGAGCAGGCCCAGCGCGGAGACCCCACCGGCCTGCAGGACGAACCGCCGGCTCATCGCGCCGTCCGGCGCGGGGCCCGGCCGATCCGCGTTCTGGCGTGCCACTGCCTCCACCTTTCGTCAGAGTCGGATGATGCTGCGTGGACCCGGGTCAGTCGCCGCGCGCGACCGCGCGGCCGGGCGGGCGCCCGGACGGCGGGACCCGCGGGCCTTCCCCGGGCGGGTGCAGGAAGTCGCGGACGGTGGCGGCGACGATGCCGGCGGCCTCCTCGAAGACGGCGTGCTTGACGCCCTCGACGACCACCAGCCGCGACCCCGCGATCCGTTCGTGCATCGCCCGGGACATCTCGGGGGGCGAGCCGACGTCCAGCGCGCCCGTCATGATCAGTGTCGGAGCGGTGATGCGGTGCAGCTCGTCGATGAGGTCGGTGGTGGCCAGGACGCGGAAGGCCGCGGCGTAGGCGGCCGGGTCGTTCCGCCGGAAGCGGTCCAGGTGCGCGCGGACGACGCCGGGGTTCTTCTTCCGGAAGTCGTCGGTGTACCACCGCTCCCCGCCGTCGGCGACGACGGCGGGACCGCCGGTCTCCACCGCGCGCAGGCGGGCGAGCGCCGCGGCACGCTGTGCTGCGGTGCGGCCCGCGACGGCGCTCAGGATGACGAGCCTGCCGACCAGTCCGGGATGGCGCAGCGCGACGGCCTGGGCGATCAGCCCGCCGAGGGAGAAGCCGACGATGTTCGCCCTCGCGATGCCCAGCTCCGCCATCAGGCCGACGTGGTCGGCGACGAAGTCGGCGATGTCGTAGGGGCCCGCCGGCTTCGGCGAGGTGCCGTGGCCGCGCAGGTCATAGCGGACGACCGTGCCCTTGTCCGCGAGCGGTCCGATGACCGGATCCCATCGGGCCAGGTCGGAGCCGACGCCGTGGATCAGGACGGTCGGCGTCCCCGCCCCGGGCGCGCCGTCGACGACGGTGTGCAGCGTGGTGGCGGGGAGCGTCCCCTGTGCTGGTTCCGACGCCGAGGGGCGCATCCGTTCCATACAGGCATCCCTTGTTCTGATGGCGTACCGGGTTCCGATGGTGAACCGGGCCGGTCGTTCGGCGGGTCACCGGTCGTTCGGCAGGTCGATGGGCCGAAACGCGGTGTTCCCCGCGAAGATGCGCATCAGTCTGCCGTTAGCTATCTGACAGGTCAATAGCTGACGGTCTCGACATCTGCTTGTAACACACGCCGTGCGGGCACCGTGTCGTCCTCCGCGTGCGCGAGCCCCGGCGGAATGCTCGTCCGCGAAGCCGACGGCAGACGAGGCGGCGGCGCGGCGCCGGGACGGGCGGCGCGCGCACAGTGCGGTCAGCATCGCCGCCGAGCTGTCCTACAGCGGACATCTCTCCCGGTTCTGTGTCATGATTGCGCCGTGACGTTCTCTGGTACTGCCGTCAACCGCCCGCCCGCCCTGATCCGCGATCAGGTCGCGGCGCAGATCCGTGAAGCGATCACCGACCTGCGGCTCCTGCCCGGACAGGTGCTCGTGGAACGGGAGCTGTGCGAGACCACGACAGCGAGCCGCGCGACCGTCCGGGAGGCGCTCCGCCAACTCGAGTCGGAAGGTCTCGTCGTCTCCACCAACGGACGCGGGACCGTGGTGTCGACCCTCTCGGTCGAGGACGCGAAGCAACTCTACGAGGTGCGCTCCTCCCTGGAGGGCCTGGCCGGACGCCTGTTCGCCGAGCGCGCCACCGAGTCCGAGCGGCGCGCGCTGCGGACGGCGCTGATCCACCTCGAAGAGGTCGCCGAGGACACCCGCCGGCTGTCGATCGCCAAGACCGCGTTCTACGAGGTCCTGGTGAACGGGGCCAAGAACGCCGAGCTGAAGCAGATCCTCGACTCGATCAACCGCCGGGTGACGCTGGTCCGCGCCGTCTCGCTCTCCAAGCCCGGCCGGGCCAAGGAGTCCCTCGCGGAGGTGCAGGCGATCTGCGACGCGGCGGTCGCCGGTGACGCCGCCCGCACCGAGGAACTGTGCCGTCAGCACGTCGAGCACGCCGCCGAGACCGCGCTTCCCCTGCTCGCGGAAGGTGAGGGCCTCGATCTCATCTCTCCGGAGCTCAGGGGCTGAGTCCGGCCTCGGTGTGAAGAGCGCCCCGAGCCAGGGCCGAGGGGCGCCTTCCCACGTGTGGACCGTCGCGTGCGGACCGTCGCGTGCGGACCGTTGAGCCTCAGGCCGGGCCGGCGTCCGCGACCTCGCGCTCGTGGTCGGCGATCGCCGCCCGCGCGCTCGGCAGGATCGACACGGCGGCGGGGACGCCCGCGTAGACGGCGACCTGCCGGACCACCGCGGTGAGCTGCTCGGGGGTGAGCCCGTTGCGGAGCGCGCCGCGCGAGTGGATCTCGAACTCGCGCGTCTTGCCGAGAGCGGCCGTGACGCCCAGGACGACGAGGCTGTGCTGAGCCCGGGCCAGCCGGTCGTCGGTCCAGATCTCGCCCCAGCAGTACGTCGTCATGAACCTCTGGAACTCGACCGTCAGATCGTCGACGTGGGAGGTCGCGGCGTCGACGTACTCGGAGCCGAGCACCTCCCGGCGCACCTTCATCCCCTCGTCGTGAAGGTCCTGGTCGGGCAGCGTGTCAGCGGACATGTGTGGCGATCTCCTTCGCGATCGGTTCCGGGCATTCCTGCAGGACCGTGTGGCGCGCCCCCGGCAGCACCGCCGCGCGCCCGCCGGTCCGGTCGGCCATCAGCCGGGACATGCGAGGCGGTGACCCGATGTCGGACTCGCCGGTCATCGCGAGCAGCGGCGCACGGATACGCCCCAGGTCGTCCGCCAGATCCGTGGTGGCCAGCACCCGGTAGGCGCGGGTGTAGGCGTCGCGGTCGAGCCGCTCCATCCGGGCGACGACCTCCGCGCCGGCGTCCGGGTGCCCGGCCAGATACTCCTCGCTGAACCAGCGCCGCACGCTGCCGCGCGCGGCACCGGCGGGGCCTTCGGCCTCGACCGTCGCGAGCCGCCGCAGCACCGCGGCCCGCTCCTCCCCGGTCCGGCCGGCGACGGCGCCGATCACGACGAGACGGCGAACGGCCTCGGGACGCGTCACGGCGATCCGCTGGACGATGAGGCCGCCCAGCGAGAAGCCGACGGTGTCGGCCGTCCCGACGCCGAGGCGTTCGAGGAGCCGCAGGTGGTCGAGGACGAAGTCGTCCACGTTCCACGGACCGGCGGGCGCCGGCGAGCGGCCGTGCCCGCGAAGGTCGTAGCGGACGAACGCGCGCCCCGGCGGCAGCTCGTCCAGGACGCCCTGCCATGCCTCCAGGCCGCTGCCCACCCCGTGGACGAAGACCAGGGGCGGGCCCGCGCCGAGGTCCCCGTCGACGCGGTAATGGACGTCCACCGGCTCGGTGAGAGGCTGCGGTCCGCCCGTTGCCCGCGGCGATGCGGGGAAACCCGATGTCATGGCGTCCTGTCTGATAGCTGCTAGATGCTCGGAATCTAATCGGCACCGATCATCTTGTCAACGAGCGTGTCCCGCAGCTTCACGGTGGTTCGACCTCACAGCTGACAGACAGCCGACATTAGGTTAGCGTGCTGGCCTGCGGATCACGCGCTTCGCCTGAAGGGACGACCTGAATGCCACTGCTCCCCGACACCCACGTGCACGCCCCCGAGTGGCCCGGCCGCGACTGGCGCATGCTGATCGGAGGCAGGTGGGTGGAGTCCGAGGGGCACCGGGAGGTGGTGGACCCGGGGAGGGGCGAGGTCATCGCCGTCGTTCCCGAGGCCACGCTCACCCACACCGACGCGGCCGTCGACGCGGCCCGCCGCAGCTTCGACGCGGGCACCTGGCACCGCCTGCCCGCCGAGAACCGGGCACGCGTCCTGTGGCGCATCGCGGACCTGCTCGAAGAACGGGCGGACGAGATCGCGACGGCGGAGGCGCTCAACCAGGGCGCACCCCACCGCAACGTCCGCAACGGCTTCCTCCCCGAGGCGGCCCGCGTCTTCCGGTACTACGCCGGCTGGGCGGACAAGATCGCCGGCCGGGCCTCGCAGCTGCGGCGCCGCGGGATGGACCTGCACGCCTACACGCTCAAGAGCCCCGTCGGCGTCGCGGCCCTCATCACCCCGTGGAACTCGCCCCTGGTGATGGCGGCGTGGAAGGTCGCCCCCGCGCTGGCGGCCGGTTGCAGCTGCGTCGTCAAGCCCGCGGAACTGACGCCGCTCAGCACCCTCATGCTGGCCGAGATCGCCCAGGAGGCCGGCCTTCCCGACGGGGTGCTCAACGTCGTCACCGGCGACGGCGTCACCGTCGGCGCGCGCCTGAGCGAGCACCCGCTGGTGGACAAGGTGGCGTTCACGGGTTCGACCTCGGTCGGCAAGGCGATCGTCCGCGCCGCGACCGGCAACCTGAAGAAGGTGTCCCTCGAACTCGGCGGCAAGTCCCCGGTCCTCGTCTTCGACGACGCGGACGTCGAGGAGGCCGTCGCCGGGGCCGCCGCCGCGATCTTCTCCAACGCGGGCCAGGTGTGCACGGCCGGCTCCCGGCTGCTCGTCCACGAGGCCGTCTACGACGAGGTCGTGGCCGGCGTCGCACGGCGCGCGGAGGCGCTCAAGGTGGGGTACAGCTTCGACCCTCTCGCGGAGATGGGGCCGCTCATCTCCGCGGAGCAGCGCGAGACGGTGATGGGCTACATCGAGTCGGGGGTCACCGAGGGCGCCACCGTGGTCGCGGGAGGCCGGAGCGCGGGCCCGGGATTCTTCGTGGAACCGACCGTGCTCGGCGACGCGCGGCCGCGGATGCGTGCGGTCCGCGAGGAGATCTTCGGCCCGGTCGTCGCGGCGATGCGTTTCAGCACCCTCGACGAAGCGGTCGCGGCCGCCAACGACACCCCCTACGGCCTCGCGGGCTCGGTGTGGACGCGCAACGTCAGAACGGCGCATCAGGTCGCCGCACGCCTCAGAGCCGGCCGGGTCGGCATCAATGTCCACGGCCTGCCCGACGTCACCATGCCCACCGGGGGCTTCAAGGAGTCCGGCTGGGGGCGTGAGCTCGGGCCCGAGGGCCTCGACCTCTTCCTGGAGTCGACCTCGGTCTTCACCAGGCTGTCCTGATCCGGGCGGCGGCGCGATCCGTTCGGCGACTTTTCGGGTGTTCCTTTATTCGGGTCGGGGAAGGCGGGCGGCGGAGGGTTAGGGGAAGGTAAAGAAGGTTGACGTGAATGGTCAGATGGCGTGAGATTCCTTGAGGACGAACTCGCCCGGTACGTCGCGGGGAAGGGCGTCGATTCGGCTATTCGCCACTCGGCCCCGGCAGGTGTGTCTTTGTCGTGATCCCGGGCGGGTCGCGCACCCAGGAGGGGAGACGCCGCCTTGGCCGCACGCACGGGCCGCCGGAAATGGGAAGAAGCCGCATCCGAACGGCTGCTGAAATCCGGGCGATTTCTGCGGCGCACGGAGACGACCGCGGACCTGCGCGCCGTGTACCGGGACGACCAGGACGTCAACGACCGGCCCTACCGGGAGCGCTGGGCGCACGACCGGGTCGTGCGGTCCACCCACGGGGTGAACTGCACCGGCTCGTGCTCCTGGAAGGTGTACGTCAAGGACGGGATCATCACCTGGGAGACGCAGCAGACCGACTACCCGAGCGTCGGCCCGGACCGTCCCGAGTACGAGCCGCGCGGCTGCCCGCGCGGGGCGTCGTTCTCCTGGTACACCTACTCGCCGACGCGCATCCGCCATCCGCACGCACGGGGCGTGCTGCTGGAGATGTACCGGGAGGCCAGGGCGCGGCTGGGCGATCCCGTCGCCGCCTGGGCGGAGGTCACCGAAGACCCGGAGAAGCGGCGGCGCTACCAGGAGGCGCGCGGCCGCGGCGGGCTGGTGCGGGTCGGCTGGGACGAGGCCCTGGAGATCGCCGCCGCCGCGCACGTCCACACGATCGCCCGGTACGGGCCCGACCGGGTGGCCGGGTTCTCCCCCATTCCCGCGATGTCGATGGCCTCGCACGCGGTCGGCGCGCGCTTCATGTCGCTGATCGGCGCGCCGATGCTGTCGTTCTACGACTGGTACGCCGACCTGCCGATCGCCTCGCCGCAGGTTTTCGGCGACCAGACCGACGTGCCCGAGTCCGCGGACTGGTGGGACGCGGCGTATCTGGTGCTGTGGGGTTCCAACGTGCCGGTGACGCGCACGCCGGACGCGCACTGGATGGCCGAGGCGCGTTATCGCGGGCAGAAGGTCGTGGTCGTTTCACCGGATTATTCGGACGCCACGAAATTCGCCGACGAGTGGCTGCACCCGCATCCGGGAACGGACGGGGCGATGGCCATGGCGATGGGCCATGTGATCCTCACCGAGTTCTTCGTGCGCCGCACCGTCCCCTATTTCGCCGATTACGTCAAGAAATTCACCGATCTGCCGTTCCTGGTGTCGCTGGTCCCGGGAAAGGACGGGGAGCCGACGCCCGGCCCGTTCGTCACCGCGTCCGATCTGGACCTGGACACCGGCACCGCGCCGGAGTCCCGGAACTGGCAGCCGGTGCTGGTGGACGACCGCACCGGCGCCCCCGTGGCGCCGGGCGGGACGCTGGGCCACCGCTGGGACGAGGAGGGCGCCGGACGTTGGAACCTCGACCTCGGCGACGTCGACCCGCGGCTGTCCCTGCTCGGGGAGGGCGAGTCCGTCCAGGTGGTGCTGCCGCGCTTCGACGTCGAGGACGGCGTCGTGCGCCGGGGCGTGCCGGTCCGGCGCCTGAACGGCCTGCTCGTCACCACCGTGTTCGACCTGCTGCTCGCGCAGTACGGCGTGCGCCGCGAAGGGCTGCCCGGGCAGTGGCCCGCCGGGTACGACGACCCGTCGCAGCCGTGCACCCCGGCGTGGCAGGAGGGCATCACCTCCGTCCCGGCGCAGCGCGTCGCCCGCATCGCCCGCGAGTTCGCGACCAGCGCGGAGCGCACCGAGGGCCGGGCCATGATCGTCATGGGCGCGGGGACGAACCACTGGTTCCACTCCGACACGATCTACCGCTCGTTCCTGTCGCTGCTGCTGCTGACCGGGTGCCAGGGCGTGAACGGCGGCGGCTGGGCCCACTACGTCGGGCAGGAGAAGGTGCGCCCGCTCGGCGGCTGGCAGCAGCTGTCCCAGGCGGCCGACTGGGCGCGGCCGTCCCGGCAGATGGCGGGCACCCCGTACTGGTACATGCACACCGGGCAGTGGCGGTACGAGGGGTTCTCCGCCGAGGCCCTGTCGTCCCCCACCGGGCGCGGGCTGTTCGCGGGACGGCACACCGCCGATCTCGTCGCGCAGTCGGCGCGGCTGGGCTGGATGCCGTTCTACCCGACGCTGGCGGCCAACCCGCTCGACCTCGGCCGGCGTATCGCCGAGGCCGGGGCCGACCCCGGGCGGTGGACGGCGGCGGAACTGGCCGCCGGGCGGCTGTCGTTCGCCTGCGCCGACCCGGACGCGCCGGAGAACTGGCCGCGCGTGCTCACGGTGTGGCGCGCCAACCTGCTCGGGTCGTCCGCCAAGGGCAACGAGTACTTCCTGCGCCACCTGCTCGGCGCGGCCGACAACGCCTCCGCCCCGCCCGCCGGTCCCGAGGCGCGGCCGCGGGAGGTGACCTGGCGGGACGGCGAGCCGCGCGGCAAGCTCGACCTGCTGATGGCGCTGGACTTCCGGATGACGTCCACCACGCTGTACGCCGACCTGGTGCTGCCCGCCGCGACCTGGTACGAGAAGCACGATCTGTCCAGCACCGACATGCACCCGTACGTGCACGCCTTCTCCCCGGCGATCAGCCCGCCGTGGCAGACCCGCACCGACTTCGAGATCTTCCACGGGCTGGCCCGCGGGCTGAGCGAGCTGGCCGCGGGCCGGCTGGACACCGTCCACGACCTGGTCGCGACCGCCGCGCTGCACGACACCCCCGGCGAGCTGGCCACGCCCGGCGGGCGGGTCCGCGACTGGGCGGGCGACACCTCAGGCGCTCCGGGCGCGCCGCCGCCCGAGCCGGGCCGCAACCTGCCGTCGTTCACTCTCGTCGAGCGCGACTACACCGCCGTCGCCGACCGGCTGGCCGCCCTGGGCCCCCTGGTCGAGGGGAAGGGCATGACGGTCAAGGGCGTCACCGTCCGGCCGGACGCCGAGGTGGAGTGGCTGGCGGCGCGGTGCGGCACGGCGGCCGGCGGCACGGCGCGGGGCCGTCCCCTGCTGGACACCGACGTCAAGTTCTGCGAGGCGATCCTCGCGCTGTCGGGCACCACCAACGGGCGGATCGCCGCCGAGGGCTTCTCCCGGCTCGCCGAGCGCTGCGGCCCGTCGTCCGGGCTGGACGAGCTGGCCGCGTCGGTCGCCGAACGCCGCGTGCTGTTCAGCGACACCCAGGGCCGGCCCGTCCAGGTCGGGGCGAGCTTCGAATGGTCGGGCAAGGAGGCGCCGGACCGCCGGTACGCCCCGTTCACCATCAACACCGAGCACGCCAAGCCCTGGCACACCCTCACCGGGCGCCAGCACTTCTACCTGGAGCACGACTGGATCGCCGAGTGCGGCGAGCAGCTCCCGGTGTACCGGCCGCCGCTGGACATGGCCGCGCTCGGCGAGTTCCGCGACCACGCCTCCGGGGCCGGGGACACGGGCCGGTCGGTGACGGTGCGGTACGTCACGCCGCACTCCAAGTGGTCGATCCACTCCGAGTACCAGGAGAACCTGCTGATGCAGACCCTCGCCCGCGGCGGCCCGGTGATCTGGATCAGCGTGCCGGACGCCGAGGCGATCGGCGTCGCCGACAACGACTGGATCGAGGCGGTCAACGGCAACGGCGTCGTGGTGGCCCGCGCGGTCGTCTCGCACCGGATGCCCGCCGGCACCGTGTTCATGTACCACGTGCAGGAGCGCCTGGTGAACGTGCCGCGCTCGCAGGCCACCGGGCGCCGCGGCGGCGTGCACAACGCGCTCACCAAGCTGCTGATCAAACCGACGCACCTGATCGGCGGGCACGCGCAGCTGTCGTTCGCGCCCAACTACTACGAACCCACGGGCAACCAGCGGGACGCGGTCACCGTGATCCGGCGGCGGTCCCAGGAGGTGAGCTACTGACATGCGCGCGGCCACGACGAGAGTGATGGCGCAGATCGCGATGGTGATGAACCTCGACAAGTGCATCGGCTGCCACACCTGCTCGGTCACCTGCAAGCAGACGTGGACGAACCGGTCCGGCACCGAGTACGTGTGGTTCAACAACGTCGAGACGCGTCCCGGCCAGGGCTATCCGCGCGGCCACGAGGACCAGGAGAAGTGGAAGGGCGGCTGGACGCTGCGCGACGGGCGGCTCGTGCCGCGCGGCGGCGGGCGGCTCCGGCGGTTCGCCCGGCTGTTCGCCAACCCCGAGCTGCCGTCGCTGGACGACTACTACCAGCCGTGGACCTACGACTACGAGAACCTGACCAGCGCGCCCCTGGGCGACGACCCGCCCACCGCGCCGCCGCGCTCGCTGGTCGACGGCGGGCCGACCGCGGTGACGTGGGGCCCGAACTGGGACGACGACCTGGGCGGCGGCCCCGCCGAGCTGGCCCGCGACCCGCTGCTGCGCAAGGTCGGCGACGACGTCCGGCTGGAGTACGAGCGGTCGTTCATGTTCTACCTGCCGCGGATCTGCGAGCACTGCCTCAACCCGTCGTGCGTGGCGGCCTGCCCGTCCGGGGCGCTCTACAAGCGGATCGAGGACGGGATCGTGCTGGTCGACCAGGACCGCTGCCGCGGCTGGCGGATGTGCGTGTCGGGCTGCCCGTACAAGAAGGTCTACTTCAACCACCAGACGGGCAAGGCGGAGAAGTGCACGATGTGCTACCCGCGGATCGAGGCGGGCGAGCCGACCGTCTGCTCGGAGACGTGCGTGGGGCGGCTGCGCTACCTCGGGGTCATCCTGTACGACCCTGACCGGGTGGGGCGCGCCGCTTCCGTCCCCGACGACAAGGACCTGTACGAGGCGCAGCTCGAATGCTTCCTGGACCCGGAGGACCCGGCGGTGGCCGCGGCCGCGGAGGCGAGCGGCGTGCCGCACGACTGGGTGGAGGCGGCGCGCCGGTCGCCGGTGCACGCGCTGATCAGCCGCTACCGGGTGGCGCTGCCGCTGCATCCGGAGTACCGGACGATGCCGATGGTCTGGTACGTCCCGCCGCTGTCGCCGATCGTGGACGCGCTGGCGGAGACCGGCCACGACGGCGAGGACACCGGCAACCTGTTCGGCGCCATCGAGGCGCTGCGGATCCCGGTCTCCTACCTGGCCGAGCTGTTCACCGCGGGCGACCCGGAGCCGGTCGAGGCGGCGCTGCGCCGCCTGGCGGCGATGCGCGCCCACATGCGCCGCGTCAACCTGGGCGAGCCGCGCGACCCGGCGATCGCCGGGAGCGTCGGCATGGACGTGCGGGGCGTCGAGGAGATGTACCGGCTGCTGGCGCTGGCCAAGTACGAGGAGCGGTACGTGATCCCCACCGCCTACGACGGGCGGTCCGGCGGCGGCGAATCCGCGTCCTGCGGGTGCAGCCTGGACGGGCCGGGCGGCCCGGGAATGCTGGAGCCCGCCGCCCACTCCCACCCCGGCGCCGGCGCCGACTCCTTCCACGCCCCGCTCGCCCCTCCCGTGGCGCGCGCCACCGGCGACGGGCGCCGCGGGCGGGTCAACCTGCTGAACTGGAACGGGCGCGGCCGTCCCGCCGGGCTGTTCCCCGCACGTCCGGAGGAGCAAGAGTGATCAAGCCGATCGTGTGGCAGTCGGCCTCGCTGCTGCTGAACTATCCCGGGCCAGGCTGGGCGCGGGCGGTGTCGCTCGTCACGGACGCCGTGGGTCCCGGGAAGGGGCCTGCCGCCGAAGCGGTGCGCCGGTTCGTCCGGGAGACACGGGACGTGGAGGCGCTGGAACTGCAGGCCCGGTACGTCGCCACGTTCGACCGCACCCGCCGCCGCACGCTCTACATGACGTACTACACCGACGGCGACACGCGCTCGCGGGGCGGGTCGCTGGCGGCGCTCAAGGCGCGGTACCGGGCCGCCGGGTGGGCTCCCGAGGAGTCGGAGCTGCCGGACTTCCTGCCGGTCATGCTGGAGTTCGCCGCCCGCTGCCCGGCGGGCGGCGCGCTGCTGGCCGAGCACGGCGCCGGGCTGGAACTGCTGCGGCGGGGGCTGGACGCCCACGGCAGCCCGTACGCGCTGCTCGTGGACGCCGTCCGCGCCACGCTTCCCTCGCCGGGGCGCGCGGAGCGCCGTAGCGTGCGGTCGCTGGCCCGCACCGGGCCGCCCGCGGAGACGGTGGGCCTGGAAGGGGCGCCCGGGCTCCCCGCCTTCGGCGCCTCGGCGGCCGCGGCGGAGGGAACGCGCCGGTGAGTCACGTGCAGGTCGCCCTGTGGGGGGTCCTTCCCTACATGGTGCTGGTGCTGTTCGTCGGCGGGACGGTCTGGCGGTTCCGGTACGACCGTTTCGGGATCACGACCAGGTCCACGCAACTGCATGAGAGCAGGCTGCTGCGGATCGCGAGCCCGCTGTTCCACTTCGGCCTGTTCTTCGTGATCGCCGGCCACGCGGCCGGGCTGCTGATACCCGAGAGCTGGACGGAACGGGCGCACGTGTCGGAGTCGTTCTACCGGCTCAACGCGCTCGCGGTGGGCGGCGCCGCCGGGCTGGCCGCCGCGGTGGGGCTCGGCCTGCTGATCTGGCGGCGCGTCCGGGTCCGCGCCGTGCGGCGGGCCACCCGGCGGGACGACCGCGTGGTGTATCCGGTGCTGGCCGCCGCGCTGCTGGCGGGCCTCGCCGCGACCTTGCTGGGGCCCGCGTCGGGCGGCTACGACTACCGGCTGGGGGTCTCGGTGTGGTTCCGCAGCGTGTTCGCGCTCGCCCCGGACGTCCCGGCGATGGCGGACGCCCCGTTCGTCTTCCAGGCGCACGCGCTGCTCGGGATGGCGCTGTTCGCGCTGTGGCCGTTCAGCCGTCTCGTCCACGCGTTCGCCGCGCCGCTGGGTTACGCCGTGCGGCCCTATGTCGTCTACCGGTCGCGCGGCGCGGGTTCCGGGACGCGCGGCGGTCACTGGTCGGTGCCCCCGTCGAGCGCCGGCCGCCGATGAGGGCTTCCGCCACCGACCAAGTGCGGGACGGCGTCGCCGCCCCGCCGCGTCGCGGGCGCCTGCGTCCGGTGCTCGCGCCGCTCGGCGGCGCCGCCGCCACCGCGCTCATGGCGGCGGTGTGCATCAGCGTGCCCGCGGCGCTGGCGTGGTGGACGGACCGGCCGCTGGTCTTCCCCTCGCTCGGCCCGACCATCTTCCTGGCGCTGACCAGCCCGTTCGCCGAACCGTCGTGCCCGCGCAACACCCTGCTCGGGCATCTGGTCAGTGCCGCGGCGGGCTACGCCGCGCTCGTCTGCGCCGGGCTCACCCGGACGCCGCCGGACCTGCTCCACCCGGACGCCCGCCGGATCCTCGCCGTCGCGATCGCCCTCGGCCTGACCTGCGCCGGGATGGCGGCGCCGTGGACCCGCCACCCGCCGGGCGGCGCCACCACGCTGATCGTCGCCCTGGGCCTGCTGCGCACCCCGGCGCAGCTGCTGGACCTCATGGCGGCGATCGTCCTGACCAGCGCGCTGCTCGTCGTGCTGAACCGGCTCGCGGGCAGGCCCTGCCCGTGGTGGCGGCCGTCCCCCGCTCGGCGCGAGGGGCGCCCGGAGCGCACAGGAAGGTGATGAACACGAACACGCGCCTGGGCCGGTCCTTCCTGGCCACCGTCGGGCTCGTCGTGCTGCTGCTGGTGGCGGCGGCGGTCCCGCTGTCCCTGCTGGCCCGGCATCACTACCGCGACGAGGCGATGCTGCGGCTGGAACGCCAGGCCGTCGCCGCGGAGACGGCCTGGCGCACCGCGCGGCACCCGTCGACGCCCGTCGCGGCGCACTCGGCCGTCGGCATCTACGGGTACGCGGGACGGCGGTTCGCCGGGACGGGCCCCGCGCGCTCGGCCCTGGCGGCGGCGACCCGCGACGGGCAGTTCCACGAGGCGGTGGAGGACGGGCACCTGGCGATCGCGATGCCGGTCACCGACGCCCGGGTGATGCGGGTCAGCATGCCGTACGCCCCGGTGGCGCACCGGACGGAGCGCACCTGGACGATCATCTGGGCCGTCGCGCTGGCCCTGGCGCTGGCGGCGTCGCTGCTCACCCGCCGCTCGGTCCGCCTGGCCGGCCGCCTCGACCGGGCGTTCGCGCGGGAACGGCGGTACAGCGAGCACGTCGCGCACCAGATGCGCACCCCGCTCACCGCGCTGCTGGTCGGGCTGGAGGCCGCGCTGCAACGTCCCGGAACGGACCTGGGCGCGGCCGTCCGCACCGCGGTACGGCGCGGGCACCGCCTCGCCGACACCGTCGACGACCTGCTGCTGCTGGCGCGCGGACGGCAGGCGCCGGAGCCGCTCGACATCCCGGGGCTGCTGGGCGACGTCCGCGACGCCCGGCTGCCGCTGGCGGCCGAGGCCGGAAGGAGGCTGACCGTCGGCGTCCCCGCGCCGCTCCCCCGGATCCGCGCCGCGCGCGCCGCCCTCACGCAGATCCTCAACGTGCTGGTGGACAACGCGCTCGTCCACGGGCAGGGCGACATCACCCTGACGGCCCGCCACCACGGCGGCATCGTCGCGATCGACGTCGCGGACTCCGGCCCGGGAGTGCCGCACATAGCGCGCGACGGAACGCGCGACGGTGCGCGCGGCACCGGGCTGGCGCTGGCGCGGGCCCTGGCGGAGGCCGAGGGCGGGCGGCTGCTCGCACGGGCGGGCGCGCCGACCGTCTTCACCCTGGAGGTCCCGGTCCGGCCACGGCCACCGGACCCGGCGGTTCAGACCCCGGTGACGTAGCCGTAGCCGCGCCCGCGCACGGCGATGATGCGCCCGGACTCCAGCCCGGCCTCGGTGAGCCTGCGCCGCAGCGCGGAGATGTGCACGTCGAGCGTCTTGCGGTCGCCGAACCAGCCGGGACCCCACACCTCGCGCATGAGATCGTCCCGGAGCACCACCTCGCCGGCCCGGGACGCCAGCGCCATCAGCAGATCGAACTCGCGCGGCCGCAGCGCGACCTCCCGCGCGCCCGCGAACGTCCGGCGGGCCTCCGGCTCCAGCCGGAGCGCGCCCACGACCACCGTCTCGACCTCGGCCCCGTGCGGGTACCGGCGCAGCTGCGCGCGGGTGCGCGCCAGCAGCTCCCCCAGGCGCCGACGTCCAGCGCGCTCACCACGTCGCGTTCCCGGCTGCGCGCGGTGAGCACCACGATCGCGGTGTCGGGCAGCCGCCGCCGCAGCACCGAGCAGAGCTCCACCCCGTCCACGTCGGGCAGGCCGAGGTCCAGGAAGATCAGCTCGGGCGGCCGCCGGTCGACCATCGCCACCGCCGCGCCCCCGGTACCGGCCAGGCCGACGGTGTATCCCTGCTCGTTCAACGCGGTGACCAGTTCGGACCCGATCTCCGGATCATCCTCGATCACCAGCAGCCGCGCGCCGGACACACCGTCATCGTACGCACGCCGGCGCCGGCGGAGGCGACCGCCCGGCCGGTCAGCCGTCCTCGTCCTCGTCGTCCTCGGTGAACTCCTCGATGATCTCGCCGGCGACCATGCCGCCCACGACGCCGACCGCGACACCGGCGGCCGCGCCCGCGGCGACGCCGCCCCAGCCGGGGCCGCGGCGGTGGCCGTGCTCGTCATGATGGCCATGCCCCTTGTGGCCGTGGCCGTCGGGGTCGTGGCCGTACGGGTCGTGGCCGCCCGCCGTGTGGAAGCCGCCCGCGTGGCCTCCCCCGGTCAGGGCGTCCAGCCAGCCGGTCAGCTCGGCCGCCCAGTCCATCGCCATGAGCTCGTCGTGCCCGGCCTCGAGGCGGAAGATCTGGTCGCTGGAACCGAACAGGCCCGAGCGCTTGTCGGCCTCCAGCACCACCGCCATCCCCGAGGGGTTCGCGACGAAGGTCAGCTCGACCTCGGAGACCCGGCCCGCGTACGGGGCGGGCGGGTAGAACTCGATCTCCTGGTAGAACGGCAGCGACTGCGCGACGCCGTGGATGTGCCCGTGCTCCACATCGGCGCTCTTGAAGTGGAACCCGGCCTGGTCGAACCCCTCGATGATCCGCCGCTGGGACGGCAGGGGCTCCACCGTGACCGGGTCGAGGTCGCCCTTGTCGACCGCCTTGGCCACGGCCAGTTCGGTGCGCACCCCCATCGCCATGCCATGGAGCGGGTGCCCGTTCACCTCGGTGACGGGGGTCTCCCAGGGGACGGGGAACTCGAAGGCGATGACCTCGTCCTGCTTCGCCGGCACCCGGAACGCCCCGGCGACGTCCACGCGGTGGAACTCCACGGCGCCGGTGGACTCCTCCTCGCCGTGCTCGACCTCGATCCGGGTGCCCAGGGAGAGGGTCACGCGCTGGATCTCCACGTCGTACTCGGCGGCCGTGATGCGGACCTCGCCCGCCAGCGGCTCGCCCGGACGGCACCGCGAATCCGTGAGCACGGTGTCGACCTTGGGGCCGCCCACTCCAAGCGCCCCCATCATCTTCTTGAAGACCATGACGACTCCTCTCGCGTCCGGAACCGCCCCGCGGCGGCCTCCGCCGGCCATGCTATTACAAATGTAGTTTCAGTTGGCCGCCGGCTCCGTTCCAGGGCGTGTCCCGTCCCCGCCGTCCCGCACCGACGGGCGGTCGTCGCGCAGGGCCCGGACCTCGTCCCGCAGCGCGGAGATCTCCGCCAGCAGGAGCGTGTTCGACTCGCGCTGCGCCTGCATGAACGTCTCGGCCACCTCCTGGTCGTCCTCCTCCATCGCCCGGACGACCACCGCGATGAACAGGTTGAGCACCACGAACGTGCACAGGAGGATGAAGACGACGAAGAAGATCCACCCCGCGGGATGGTGCTCCATCACCGAACGCGCCACGTCCGACCACGCCTCCCCGGTCATCACCTGGAACAGCGTGAACAGCGAGGTCGGAAGGTCGCCGAAGTACTCCGGCGTCGTCGCCCCGAAGAGCTTGCTCGCCATCACCGCCGCGACGTAGAGCACCAGCGCCAGCAGCGCGGCGATCGAGGCCATCCCCGGCACCGCCCCCAGCAGCGCCGACACCACGCGGCGCAGGCTGGGCACCACCGAGATCAGGCGCAGCGCCCGCAGGATCCGCAGCGCCCGCAGCACCGACAGCCCGCCCGAGTGCGGGACCAGGGAGATGCCCACGACGACCGCGTCGAACAGGTTCCACGGGTCGCGCGCGAACCCCACCCGCTGGACGTACACCTTGGCCAGCAGCTCGACCACGAACACGCCCAGCGCGACCCGGTCCACGGCGTGCAGCACCGGGGCGTAGCGGTCCATCACCGGCGGGACCGTCTCCAGGCCGAGAGTGACCCCGTTGATGAGGATCACCGCGATGATCAGCCGTTGCGTGCGCCGCGACTCCACCACCGCGCGCACCCGCTCGACCCGGCTCACGTCATCGGACGGTCTCGTCCGCAGGGCCGCCCGCGCCGGAGGCGCCGGGCAACTGCTTGAACACCATGAGGGGCTTCTCTTCTCTTCTTCTGTTGTCGGAGCGAGGCCGTTGCCGGGCCGCCGCGCGCGAGTCGTCGCGCACGTTTCCTACGACAGTTGTAGCAGAGGAGTGGGAATCCCACCACGCGCTCCCCCGCCTCCACGGGCGGGGCGGCGACCGTCAGGCCCGGCCGCCCTCGGGCCGCTCCGCCCCGTCCCGCCCCCGGGAACGTTTCCGCGCCTTCTCGGGACGCAGCCGCACGCCGGTGATGGCGTGCCGGTCCAGCCGGGTGACCTCGATCTCCCACCCCGGCACGCGGACGCGGTCGCCCGTGCGTTCGGGGATGCGGCCGAGCCGGGACAGCGCCAGCCCGGCCACGGTGGTGTACTCGCCGCCGGCCAGGTCGTCGATCCGGACGCCGATGTCGGGCAGGTCGTGGATCGGGAACGACCCCGGCAGCAGCAGCGACCCGTCGGGCTCGGTCCGCACCGCCATCACGTCCGGGTCGGTCTCGTCGTAGATCTCCCCGACGATCTCCTCCAGCAGGTCCTCCAGGGTGACGATCCCGTCGACCGCGCCGTGCTCGTCCACCACCAGGGCGAACTGCTGGTGCTCGGTCTTGAACCGGCGCAGCGCGTCGGAGACCCGCACGGTGTCGGGGAACATCATCGCCTCCCGGGCCACCTCGGCGACCGGCGCCCCCGGATCGGTGGTGATCAGCTCGCGCAGGTTGGCCACGCCCACGACATGGTCGAGATGGCCGGACGCCACCACCGGCGCGCGCGAGTGCCCGGACTCGGCCAGCGCCTCCCGGGCCCGGCCGCCCGGCAGGTCGGCCGGCAGGGTGAACACCTCCCGGCGGGGCACGAGCACCTCGCGCAGCGTGCGCTCGTGGATCTCCAGCGCGCCGGAGATGATGGTGCGCTGCTCGGCGTTGAGACCGCGGTGCCCGGCCACCAGATCCCGCAACTCCTCCGGGGTGAGCTGCTCCTTGTCGGCCCGCGGATTGCCGCCGAGCACCCGGACCACCAGGTCGGTCGACCTGCCCAGCGTCCACACCGCCGGACGCGACACGGTGGCCAGCACGTCCAGGGGCCTGGCCACCAGCAGCGCCCAGGGGGCCGCGAACTGCATGGCCAGCCGCTTGGGCGCCAGCTCGCCCAGCACCAGCGTCAGGAACGTCAGCACGAGCGTGACCAGCCCGATGGCCACCGGTTCCGCGGCGCCGCCGAGGAAGCCCAGCGGCTCCACCAGCGGCCGGGCGAGCGACACCGCCGCCGTCGCCGAGGCCAGGAAGCCCGCCAGGGTGATGCCGATCTGGATCGTGGCCAGGAACCGGTTGGGGTCGCGGGCCAGCCGCACCAGGGTCCGCGCCCCCGCCCCGCCGCGCCGCTCGAGCTGCCGCAGCTGCCCCTCCCGCAGCGAGATCAGCGCGATCTCGCTGCCCGCGAACACCGCGTTCAGCAGGATCAGCAACGCGACCAAGGCGACGGTCAGCCAGTAGTCACCCATGTGAGCTCCCCACACGACACCGGAACGATCCCGCCCAATCTATTACATTTGTAGATGCAGGATCGGCGCCGGCGTGCGTCCCTTCAGGCGTCCGCGGACGGGGGGAGCAGCGCGGTCAGCACGGCGGTGAACGCCTGCTCGATCACCTCGGCCGTGACGGCCTCCGGGTCGGCGAGATGCTCGTTGACCAGGCCGTTGGTGAGGCAGTGCAGGATCAGACCGGCCAGTTCGGAGGGGACGGCCGGGTCGCCGCCCGCGCGTTCGGCCGCCTCGGCGATCGAACGGGCGGCCGCGTCCCGCTGGGCGCGGCGCACCGGGGCCAGGACGGCCCGGGTCCGCTCGTCGTGAGCGGCGCGGGCGGCGAACTCCAGGCCGAGCCGGCCGCGCCCGGTGTCCCCGACGATCCGGGTGCTGATCAGCTCGGCGACGCGTTCGACCATCGCGCGGGTGCCGCCCGCGGCGTCGAACTCGGCGGTCACGGCGGCGAGTTCGTCCTCGGCGCCCCTGCCGAGGACCGCACCGAAGAGTTCCCGCTTGCCGCCGAAGTTGGAGTACACGGCCCCCTTGGTGAAGCCGGCGCCGTGGGCGATGTCCTCCAGCCGGGCGTCGGCGTAGCCGCGTTCGGTGAACACCCGCACCGCCTCGGCCAGCAGCCGCCGCCGCACCTCGTCGCGCGGCACCCGCCGGGCGGGCCCTGGGTCGTCGGTCATGAACGTAGCGTAGCATACTCAAAGTATTCAGTACTTTCGGTATCGAACCTCGGGAGGGCCCGATGACCACCTCGTTCCGCCGCCGCCTGCCGCTCGCCGCGGGAGCGCTGCTCGCGCTCGCGTCCCTCACCGGCTGCGGCGCCTCGGCCGGCGACGCCGAGCCCGAGAAGCGCGACTTCGGCCCGGTCGGCACCCGGCTCACCATCGCCAAGGACGACGGCGACCTGGACGTGCGGCCCGCCGACGTGACGAACGTCCGGGTGACGCGCCGGTTCGACCGGTGGTCGCTGATCGGCGGCGAGCCGACCGCGACGTGGGAGCTCAAGGGCGACCGGCTCACCCTGGCCACCGGCTGCGGCACGCTGGTCGGCGGCTGCGAGGTGCGCTACGAGGTGCTGGTGCCCCGGAACCTCGCGCTCAGCGTCGAGGGCCGGAACGGCAGGATCACGGCCACCGGATTCGCCGCCGCGCTGCGCGTCCGCAGCGACAACGGCGCGATCGCGGTCACGGGCGCCGCCGGCCCGCTCGACCTGCGCAGCGAGAACGGCGCGCTGCGCTCGTCGGCGACCACGTCGCAGCAGGTCTCGGCCGCCTCGCAGAGCGGCAGGGTCGAGCTGTCGTTCACCGCCGCGCCGCGGCGGGTGGCCGTGACGACCGAGAACGGCGAGGTGACGGTGTCGGTGCCGCGCGCCGCGTACAAGGTCGCCACCGCCACCGAGAGCGGCGAGGTCCGCGCCGACGTGCCCCAGGCGGCCTCCGCCCCCCGTTCGATCACCGCCCGGACCGGCAGCGGATCGATCACCCTGACCACCCCGGCCGGATGACCTCGGCCGTCCGGCCGGGCTTCACGGGACGGGTGGTGGATCGAAGGGCCGCGGGGCCAGGAATCGGGTCAGGACGTTCTTGGTGATCGTCGAGACGTCGTTGGCATAGGCGTCGTACGACAGGGCGCCGCACCAGGCGATCGAGCCCGTGGAGAAGACCGCGCCGCCGGAAGGGGTCTCGTAGAAGACCATGTCCGCTCTGAGGTCCGGGGCGGTGAGTTCCTCGGTGGCGGGCGTCCAGTGGTCCTCGGGGAAGTCCGTGGCGGTCGCCAGGACGAGAGCGTGCGGAGGCGTGCCCAGCGACGGATCAGCGCGGTCCACCTCGTAACCCGCCGCGCCGTGGGAGAGGACCCGGTTGGGGAAGTCGCCGATGGGTTCGTCCGCGGGCACGCCCTCGAAGATCCAGCTCGCCCTGGGGTCTTCGCTGCCCGGCCCTCGCACGTAGGGTGCGCCGGTGGCCTTGGGCGTCGTGGACCAGCAGCCGGAGAAGCCCACGCCGACGTAGCGCTGCGGGGCCCTGCCCCGCCACCGCCACAGACCGCCGGGCTCGCCGGTCGTGCTCAGGTGCCCCTCCCCCGGCGCGCAGTGCCAGGCGGTGACGGCGGCTCCGTGCCGGCGGACCTCGATGGTGTGGCCCTCTTCCTCGTCCAGGCCCGTGACCCAGTAGAGGCCGTTGCCGGAGAGGTACATGTAGCGGCCGCCGGAGTTCTGGTACGCCTCCAGCGCGTCCAGCATCGGCCGCGACCAGTACTCGGCGTGGGTGCCCGAGAGCACGACCCGGTAGCGGTTCAGCAGGGCGGCGCCCTCTCGGTGCAGGTCCGCGTCCGTCACGATGTCGACGTCGTGGCCGTGGTGGTGCAGCCACTCCAGCAGGTGCAGGTCCGCGCCGAGCTGGTGCGGCGACTCCAGGATCGGCAGGTGGAAGCCGGGGCGCAGGTTCAGCAGGGGGCGGCGCCAGGAGGAGTAGCAGACGCCGCTGCCGTCGGTGTGGGTGTCGTAGGTGCTGTTGAGGCCGTGGTCGAGGACGTACCGGCCGGCGGCATCGCCCTTCCCGCCGTACTGCTCCAGTGCGCGGACGTTGCCGTAGGCCAGCCAGCTGAACAGCGGTGCCACGAACAGGATCGGCGCGGTGGCGCGGTCGCGCGGTGGTCGCACGACGAACGGGACGAGGTCCTCGCCCTTGTTCGCGCCCCGGACGCGGGCGGCGTAGATGCCGCTGGGCAGGTCCGCGTCCACGGTCCACTCGACGGTCGGGGTCCAGCCCGCGTCGTCGAGGTCGTCGTCGTGGAAGTGGAGGGCGTCGTAGCGGGACGGATCGGCGGCGGGCGAGTCGTGGCCGTCCCAGCGCGGCCCGGTCACGCCCCGGGTCGGCATCTGGACGGTGCGGCCGTGCGGCGCGTTCCCGGTCGCCTCGATGACGTTGCGGGTGCCGATGACCTTGGCGAAGTCCCAGGCCGCCGCCGGCATCGGCGGGGCCGTGAGGTCGAGGCGGTCGCGCTCGGCGACGCGTTCGGGCCGGGTCAGCGCACGGGCGAACAGCCGGGGCGCCGCGATCTTGCCATTGAAGGTCGCGCCGGTGTGGTCGCCGGAGGCGTCCCGGAGCCACGCTCCGGCGATCAGCAGGGGCGCCCCGGTCGCGGCCGGGCGGGCGACGGTGGCCCGCGCGGCGGCCTCGGCGATCTCACTGATCACCGACCGGGACGGAACGGTCCAGGCCCGGGCGGGCATGACCGTCACCGACAGCTCCTCCCCCGGCCCGTCGAAGGCGGCGACCACGCAGTGCCAGTCGTCTTCGCGGAGCCGGCGGCTCGTCTCCACCCGGTCGGCGCCGTCCCGGCCGGACGCCGTGAGACCGGTGACGGTGAAGCGCACGCGGCCGTCCTCGGTCAGGGACAGGGACCAGCCCGTGCCGGAGGCGTCCCGCTTGCCGATCAGGGCCTGCTCGCGGGCGGCCGGCAGCGTCGGCCGGACCCAGAGCGCGACGCTGAAGGCCGCACCGGGGTCGAGCCGGGGATCATGCGGCACCCGCACATGCGATCCGCGCCGCAAGGGCCGGGGCCCGGAGGGATAGGCGCCCTCCACGGTGGCGGCGACCGGCTCGGCCGCGCTCGCCTCCTCGCCGCGCAGGCGGACCAGGGACACCCGCACCTCCGGGTCGGCGCTGCCGACCATCAGCGAGAGCCGTTCGCCCGCACTCACGCAGATCGGGTCGCAGTACCCGACGACGTCCATCGCCCTCCCCCTCAGCCGGTCGCGAGGCGGGCGCCGGTCGCCGGGTCGAAGTAGTGCAGGGCGTGCGGGTTCACCGCCAGGTCGATCTTGTCGCCGGGCCGTACGCGCAGCCCGGCGGGCACGCGGGCGCACAGCAGCCGCTCCTCGCCCCCGTTCCCGGGTCCCGCGGCGCGCTCCTCGGTGAAGGTGGCCCGGCTGATCGCCGCGGTCTCCTCCGGTGTCGACGGGACGGCGAAGAACAGCAGCGCATCGGCGCCCAGGTCCTGGCGCACGGCGCATTCCACGCTCAGCACGCGGTCGCCCTGGGCGGCCTCCGGGCGCAGTTCCTCGGGCCTGAGGCCGACGAGGACCCGCTCGCCGTCGCGCACCGGGGGGAGCGGCCCGGCGTTCAGGCTCAGCGTGAAGCCGCCCAGCGCCAGCGCGTCCCCGTACCGGGTGCCGATCGCGAAGTTCATGGGCGGGGAACCGATGAACGCCCCGACGAAGGCGTTGGCGGGACGGGCGTACAGCTCCTGGGGCGCGGCCACCTGCTGGAGTTCGCCGCCGCGCAGGACGGCGACGCGACGGCCCAGCGTCATCGCCTCCACCTGGTCGTGGGTGACGTAGACGGTGGTGACGCCGAGCTTGCGGTGCAGCTGTTCCAGTTCGGCGCGCATGGAGACGCGCAGCTTGGCGTCCAGGTTCGACAGCGGCTCGTCCATCAGGTAGGCGCGGGGACGACGCGCGATCGCCCGTCCCATCGCGACCCGCTGGAGCTGGCCGCCCGACAGGGTGCCCGGCCGGCGGCCCAGCACCTCGCGCAGCCCGAGCAGGTCCGCGACCTCGTCCACGCGCGCGTCGATGTCGCGTTTGGCGGTGCCGCGGACCCGCAGCCCGTAGCCGAGGTTGGCGCGGACGGTCATGTGCGGATAGATCGCGTAGTTCTGGAACACCATCGCCACGTCGCGCTGCCGGGGCTCCAGCGCGGTGACGTCGTCGCCGCCCATCCGGACGGCCCCCGACGAGGGGCGCTCCAGCCCGGCGAGCAGCCGCAGCAGGGTGGACTTGCCGCAGCCGGACGGGCCGACCAGGACGAAGAACTCCCCCTCCTCGATCTCCAGCGAGACGTCGTCCACCGCCGCCCGCGCCCCGTCGTACCGCATGACCACATGGTCGAGTTCGATGGACGTCATCGCGCCCTCCTCTCCTCTCACCCGTGCAGGGTGCTGGTGAAGCCCTTCATGACCGAGCGCTGGGCGACGGCGAACAGCGCCACGACCGGCACGGCCGCGATCAGCGCGGCGGCGAAGATCAGGGGCCATTCCGCCGTGTAGCGCCCGACGAACGAGTAGACGGCGACGGGGAGCGTCACCTTGTCGCTCCCGCCCGCGAAGACCAGCGCGACGAAGAAGTCGTTCCACACGAACAGCCCCGTCAGCGTGGCGACGACGCCGGTGACGGGCCGCACCAGCGGGAACACGATCTGGACGAACACGCGCAGCGGCCGGGCGCCGTCCACCCGGGCGGCCTCTTCGTAGGCGGCCGGCATGCCGCGGAAGAAGCCGGTGTAGAGGAAGACCGCCAGGGGCATCTGGAGGCCCAGGTAGACCAGGATCAGCCCGGCGCGGGTGCCGGTGAGGCCCGCCTCGACCATGAAGGCGTACAGCGGGATCATCCCGAGCTGGATCGGCATGATCAGGGCGAGGACGAACAGCCCGAACACCGCGCCCGACAGCTTCGTTCCGCGGCGCGCGAGCGCGTACCCGGCCGGTGCCGCCAGGACGACGAGCAGCAGCACGACCGCGGCGGTCGTCAGCGCGCTGTTGAACAGCGCCTGCGGGAAGGACACGGTGTCGCCGCCCGCCTCGTTCCAGGCCCGCCCGAGGTTGCCGAGCGACGGCGAGGACGGCGGCGCCAGCGTCGACCCGCCGGAGTCGCCGGGATCGCGGAGCGTCGTGGCCACCACGAGGTAGACGGGCGCGAGCATGGGCAGCGCGCCGAGCCAGAGCCCCAGTTCGCGGAAGGCCGTCCAGCGGCCGTACCGGTTCACGCGCGCCTCCCTCGCAGCCCGCGGACCTGCACCAGCGCCGCCAGGCACACCCCGGCCACCAGCAGCAGCGCGACCGCCGCGCTGTAGCCGTACCGGCCGTTGACGAACGCCTGCTTGTAGACGTAGGTGCCGAGCGTGTCGGTGCCGCCGGCGGGGCCGCCGCCGGTGAGGGCCATCACCTGGTCGAACAGCATGAACGCCGAGATCGTGGACAGGGCGGTCCCGATGGCGACGGCGGGGCGCAGCAGCGGCAGCGTGATGTCGCGGAACCGGCGCCAGGGCCCGGCGCCGTCCACGTGGGCGGCCTCCAGCAGCTCGTCCTGGACGCTCTGCACGCCCGCGAGGTAGATGAGCATGTGGTAGCCGGAGAACTGCCAGATCATCACGATGACGACGGCCACGAGGGCGGTGTTCCGCTGGCCGAGCCACGGCTGGGCGAACGAGGCGAGCCCGGTGCCCTCCAGCAGCTCGTTCAGCGGGCCGTCGACGTCCAGGATGAACTTCCAGATGTAGGCGACCACCAGCGGGCTCACCACGGCCGGGACCAGGAACAGCGCGCGCAGGACGTGGCGGGTGCGCAGGGTGCGGGCCAGGCCGAGCGCCAGCCCGAGGCCGACGGCGTTGACGCCGACCACGTACAGCGCGGCCAGGACGAGCGTCTGGGCCACGACGTGCGAGCCTTCGCCGAAGAACTCGCCGAAGTTGGCCAGGCCGACCCAGGAGGGCGCGGTCAGCCCGTCCCAGTCGGTGAACGCCGACAGCCCGCCGAGCAGGGACGGCCCGAGCAGGAGCAGCAGGGTCAGCACGGCGGCGGGGGCGACGAAGGCCCACGGCACCGTTCTCGGACTTCTCATCATGGGGGGCTCCTAGGGGGCCTTGCTCGTCCAGGCCGCGTCCATGGGCCGCAGGACGTCGGCGGGCCCCGTCCGGCCGTTGAGGATCTTGACCAGGCCGCTGTCGAACAGGGTGATCAGCTCCGGGTTCGGCCAGTGCTGGTCCATGATCGGGCTGGTCCTCCCGTCGCGGAGGTAGGGCTCCAGGGCGGCGGCGTAGGCGGGGACGCGCCTGGCGTCCGGGCCCTCGGGGATGGCGGGGACGGCGTCGTCGAGCGCGGTGTAGCGGACGCGGTGGGCGGCGTAGTGGTCGACGAACCGCTTGGCGAGCGCCGGGGCGCCCGCCTTGGCGGGGACGACGAGGCCGCTGCTGGGACCGGCCGGGACGCGCACCCGCGCGGGGTCGTCGTCGCCGGGGAAGGGGAACATCGTGAACGTCGTCTTGGGGGCGGCGGCCTGCCAGAGAGGCAGCGTCACCGTGGGGGCGACGACCATCTGCGCCTTGCCCTCGCCGAGGGACCGCGCGGCCGCCTCCCGGGTCGTCCCGGCCACGCCTTCGGCGAAGCAGCGGGCGTCCTTCATCTGCCCGAAGCGCTCCACGGCCTTCGCCCAGCCCGCCGTACCGGCGAAGGTGGCCTGGTTCGCCAGGCGCTTGGCGGCATGGCCGGGGTCGTCGGCGAAGACGGTGGACGCCGCCAGCGCGAAGCCCACGATGTGCGGCATCTTCGAATCCTCATGGCCGGCCATCGCGAACGCGGCCTTCCCGCCCGCCGCGGCCTCACGGCACCGCGACAGAACCTCGGAGAAGGTCTTCGGCACGGGCGTGCCCTTGGGGGCGAGCACGCCGATCGCCATCGTGTCGATGGGGAGGCCGTACACCTTCGAGCCGTCGCCGACGACCGACCTGTAGTCCTTGGGGATCCCGCCCGCCCATGACGCGGCGCTCAGGTCGGCGAGCAGCCCCTTGTCCGCCAGGGCACGGGCCGTGCCGGACTCGCCGTAGCCGAGCACCGTCAGCGCGACGTCCGGGGCGCGGCCGGTGGCCAGCTGCCGCCTGAGCGCCTGGAGGTGCTGGTCGAAGGGGGTCTTCTTCACCGTGACGGTGACGCCGGCGTTCGCCTTCTCGAACTCCCGCGCCGCGACGTCGAAAGAGCCCTCCTTGCGCCCGTCGTCCCAGACCGAGAGGACGAGCTCGCCGTCGCCGCGGGCATCGCCGCCGCCGCATCCGGTCGCCAGCAGCGGCGGCGCCAGCGCGAGGCAGCACAGTGTTCTGAGCCTGTTCTTCATGAGTGACCTTCTTCCTGGCCGCGGGGCCTGACTCAGTCGCGCGCCGGCGCCAGCCGGAGCCGGTGGGACCCGCCGCCCACCTCGATCACGAGGTGCTCGCCGCTGCGCCTGACTCCCTCGACGCCGTTCGCGCCGGAACGCCACATCGTCCGGCCGTCCTTGGTCAGCTCCGCGGGGGCGGCGGCGGACGCGGGCAGCCAGATCTCGGCCTCGCTGGTCGCCGGGACCCGCACCACGATGTCCAGGGCGCCGTCGGCGGCGTGCCAGTCGACGGACGCGTCGCCGCGGACGGTGCGCAGCCGGGCGCTCGCGCGCTCCAGCCGGTGGGTGAGCGCGGGGCGCACCCGGATGCGCCGCCAGCCCGGTTCGGCGGGCGCGAGCCCGGCCACGTCGTTGAAGAGGAACTTCTCGATCATGGCCATGAGCTTCATGTTCCGGCTGAAGGTGGGATCCCCGCCCCAGGTCTCCCAGATCGTGGTGGCGCCGCGCTCGACCTGCTGCCCCCAGCTGGGGAAGGTGGTCTTGGTGGCGATGCCGTACATGGCGTCGGCCGCGCCGATCCCGGTCAGGACGTTCTGGAGCGCCGCGGTGCCCATCGTGCCGGTGCTCAGATGCCCGCCGTCGCTCTCGATCCGTTCGACGAGCACCCGGCCGACGCGGTCGCGATGCTCGTCCGGGACGATGCCGAACCACAGCGGCATCGCCTGCGCGGTCTGCGAGCCGGTGGCGTAGCGACCGGTGGCCGGGTCGAGGAACCGGTCGTTGAAGGCGGTCCGGATCGCCTCGGCCAGTTCGCGGTAGCGGGCGGCGTCGGCGTCCTCGCCGACGACCGCGGCGGCGTCCGCGACCATCGTGGTCACCGCGTGGAACCAGGCGGTGGAGGTCAGCTCCACGGGCGTCCGGTTGGGGCTGAGCGAGCACGTGCCGTCCGGCTGGGGCTCCATGTGGTCGCCGAGGCCCTCGCTGAGGATGAGGTCCTTGGCGCGGGTCCGCAGGAACTCCACGCCGCGGCGCATGCCCGGGTAGTGCCGCTCCAGGATCGAGCGGTCGCCGTAGAACCGGTACAGGTTCCACGCGATGCTCGGGTACGACGTCATCGCGAAGTCGGGCAGCGGCGCGTACGGCCAGTAGATCACCGCGGACCAGTCGTCGGGGAGCTCCTCGCGCGCCTTCTCCAGGTCGCCGTACTCCTGGCTGTCCAGCGCCTCCTGCATCTCGACCTTGCCGCGCCACTGGAGCGGGCAGATGGTCGGGAAGCGGCCGTCGGGCAGCTGGGTGCCGGCGAGGTCGTCCAGCCATTTCAGCCAGAACGCGCGCGCCTCGAAGTCGTAGAGGTAGTCCTCGACCGACCAGCCGGGGTCGCCGACCCAGCCGACGCGTTCGGCGCGGTCGGCGGCGTCCTGGGGGAAGCCCTGGAAGCTGGCGCGGAACGTCCACAGCACGTTGCGGTGGATGCGGTTCAGCAGGTCGTCGGAGCAGGCGAACGTGCCCGCGGGCTCCAGGTCGGAGTGGACGACCCGGGCGCGCACCTCGTGCAGCTCCACCTCGGGGCTGGAGGCCGTCACCTCGACGTGGCGGAATCCGTGCAGGGTGAACCGCGGCTCCCAGATCTCCTCGGCGGCGCCCTTGAGGGTGTACACGTCGGTCTGCCTGGCGGCGAGCCAGGACTGCGTGTTGGCGTCGTCGTCGAGGTTCCCGTCGGCGTCGACCTCACCGGCGTGCCGCAGCTCGACGCGCGCCCCGGCCGGGCCGGTCACGCGGATCGCCGTCCAGCCGGACACGTGCTGGCCGAAGTCGACGACCTGCCTGCCCTCATCGGCCCGAGTCGTGGCGACGGGTGAGAGCGTCTCGATCACGCGGACGGGCTCCAGGAGCTGCGCGCGGACCCGTCCGGCCGGGGCCCGCACCTCCGCCGCCGGGGACCAGCCCGCCGCCGCGAACCCGGCGCGGTCCCAGCCGGGGGCCTCCTTGCGGGCGTCGTAGTGCTCGCCGTGCGAGTAGTCGTTGTAGACGACGGGCCCGGCGGACGTGCGCCAGGTGCCGTCGCTGACGACGGTCACCCGCTGCCCCTCCGCCGTCTCGATCTCGATGCGCAGCAGCGCGGCGGGACGGTCGCCCCACGGCGTGCGCGGGAACGGCCCCGGGCCGTTGTCCGGCTCCGCGCTGTACCAGCCGTGGCCGAGGATCAGCCCGACCGCGTTCGCGCCCGCGTTCACCTGCCCGGTGATGTCGTAGGTGGAGGCCAGGACGCGGGGGTCGGGGATGCGGGCGGGCTCGCCGTCGCCGTCGCGCAACTCCGGATCGTGGTCGTAGCTGGTGGTGGCGGGATCGAGGACGCGGTCGCCGACACGGCCGCCGTTCAGCCGCAGCTCGTAGTAGCCGAGCGCGGAGACGTGCGCGCGGGCGCGGGTGACCGTGCCGGGCACGGTGAACTGCGCGCGCAGCAGCGGCGAGGACACGCCCGCCTCCCCCGCGATCCACTGGGCCCGGCCCCAGTCCGACGGTTCCAGCAGCCCCATCTCGAATCTGGCGGGCGGGGCGTCCGGGCCCGGACCGCCGCCGCGACCCCACAGCCGGACCGTCCACCAGCAGCGCTCGCCCGAACGCAGCGGGCGGCCCGCGTAGGCGACCCCGTTCACCCGGTCCGCCGGGACCCGGCCCGAATCCCACAGGTCGGCGCTCCCGGCCGCCAGCAGCCCCGGCGCGGACGCGACCAGAATCTGGTACGCCCGCAGCTCCTCCGCGCCCGGCCCTTCGGGCACCCAGCCGAACACCGGCTCGGGCACGTCCAGGCCGAGCGGGTCCACCAGATGCTGGCAGCGCAACCCTGTGGCCCGCAGCTCTCCGGTCTCGGTCATCTGTCTCTCCCCTGCTTCGCGTGCGGTCGTGGCGGGCGGTGTCGGTCGATCGGTCAGTCCATGCGCAGGCCGCCGTTGACGTCGTAGGTGGCGCCGGTGGTGAACCCGGCCTCCGGGGAGACCAGCAGGCCGATCGCGTGCGCGACCTCCTCGGCCGCGCCGAGCCGGCCGAGCGGCACCGAGGCGGCGAGCGCGTCGCGGGCCCGGCCGTCCAGCGCGGCGATCATCTCGGTGCCGATGGGACCGGGGGCGACGGCGTTCACCCGGATGCCCTCGGGCGCGAGCCGGCGGGCGAACGACCGGGTGAGCGCCAGCACCGCGGCCTTGCTGGCGGCGTAGTGGACGCTGGTGGTGAGCCCCCCGGCCTGTCCCGCCAGCGAGGCGACGTTGACGATCGAGCGGTCGCCGCGCGCCGCCCGCAGCAGCGGGATCGCGGCCTTCACGACCAGGAAGGCGCCGCGGGCGTTGGTCTCCATGACGGCGTCCCAGTCCGCCGCCGTGATCGCCTCCCAGTCGGTGTACGGGCAGATCCCGGCGTTGTTGACGACGGCGTTGAGGCTCCCCCACTCCCCCGCGACCCGGTCGAGGAGCCGTGCGGCGCCGTCCGGGTCGCGCTGGTCCAGGTGCGAGGCGACCGCCCGCACGCCGAGGGCGCGGCATTCGGCGGCGACGCGGCCGGCGCCCGCGGCGTCGGCGGCGTAGGTGAGCCAGACGTCGTCGCCGCGGCCGGCGAGCAGGCGGCAGGGCGCGGCGCCGATGCCGCCGCTCCCTCCGGTGACCAGGACGGTGCGGTTCTCGGCCGGGGTCATCGGACGTACTCCGGGTTGACGATCGAGGGGACGGGCCGCCGGTCCAGGAAGTCCACGACCTGCCGCGCCGTCCGCTCGCCCAGTTCGTCCAGCGCCTGCGGCGAGTACCAGGCGGCGTGCGGGGTGAGGATGACGCCGGGCAGGTCGCGCAGGGGGCTGCCGGCGGGCAGCGGCTCGGTCTCGAACACGTCCAGCGCGGCCCCGGCCAGATGCCCGTCCCGGATCGCTCCGGCCAGCGCCGCCTCGTCGATCAGGCCGCCGCGGCAGGTGTTGACGACCACCGCGCCGCGCGGGAGGCGGGCGAGGGCGCGGGCGTCCAGCAGGTGGCGGGTGCGGGCGGTCAGCGGGACGTGCAGGCTGAGGACGTCGGCGGCGGCCAGCGTCGCCTCCAGCCCGGCGGGCCGGTGCCCCGCGGCCGTGATCACATGGTCGGTCACATGCGGGTCGTGCACGACGACCGGGAAACCGAGCGCGGCGGCGTGGGCGGCGGTGCGCGAGCCGATCCGGCCGAAGCCGACGACGCCCAGGGTGGTCCGGGACGGCCGGAAGGCGGCGGGCGCGTCCTCGGTCACCGCCCAGCGGCTCCGGCGCACCGCGCGGTCCAGCGGGAACAGCCGCCGTCCGGCCGCCATGACGAGCGCGATCGTGTGCGCCGCGACCTCCTCGACGCAGTAGTCGGGGGTGTTGGCGACGGCGATGCCGCGCGCGGTGGCGGCCTCGACGTCGATCATGTCGTAGCCGATCCCGAGCCGCCCGACGAACCTGCAGCGCTCCAGCCGGTCGAGGACCTTGGCGGTGATCGGCGCCCACTGCACCATCAGCGCGGTGGCGTCCGCGGCGGCCTCGATCACCTCGTCCTCGGTGCGGCACCGCGCGACCCTGGTCCGCAGCCCGCCCGCCCGCAGGATCTCCAGGACGCGTTCGGTGCCGGGCAGGTCGGTGTCGGTGACGACGACGAGCTCACTCATCGGCGGCCTCCGGCAGCGCGGTCCGGATGCGTTCGGCGGCGATCTCGATGTGGCGCGCCATCTCGGCCTGGGCGACCGCGGGGTCGGGGTCGAGGATCGCGTCGAGGAGCACGTCGTGGGTGGCGGCGTGGTGCTCCAGCTCCCCCGGCCGCAGCGCGGCCGTGGCCGCGCGCAGGAACGCGCCGATGCGGCTGCGCAGCTGGGTGACCAGCTCGCCCACGAGGCCGTGGTCGGCCAGTTCCCAGAGCCGCTCGTGGAAGCGCTGGTCGATGTCGAACACCTGCCGGAAGTTGCCCTCGACCGCTTCCTTGCGCATCCGCGCGACCATCGCGCGCAGTTCGCGTTCGTCCTCGTCGGTGAGGCGCTCCCGGACGCGGGTGACGACGAACTGCTCCAGGACGACGCGCAGCGAGCACAGTTCGTCCAGCTCCCGGGGCGTGAGCGTGGCGACCCGCGAGCCGCGGCGGGGCGTCCGCTCGATCAGCCCCTCGTCGGCCAGCTTCGACAGCGCCTCGCGGATCGGGATGTGACTCACGCCCAGCTCGGCGGCCAGCGCGCGCTCGACCAGCCGGGTCCCGGGCGCGTACCGACCGTCGTGGATCGCGTCCCGGATGCTGCCGGCCACCTGGTCGGCGAGGTTCCCGGGGTTCAGTGGGTTCAGTGTCATCTGCGCTTCCGTCATCTCGGCAGTGAACGCTATAGCATTTAGCGTATAGCGAGTTCATGGCAAACGCTATAGCATCTAGCGAACCCGTGGTGAGACCCGTGGTGAGACTCGTGGTGAAAGAGGGGCAGGATGCGGATCGCAGCACAGCGGAAGGCGCTGGTCACCGGCGGCGGATCGGGTTTCGGGCGGCTGATCGCCCACCGGCTGCACGCCGCCGGCGCGGCGGTGACGGTCGTGGACGTCGACGCGGACGGCGCCGCGGAGGTCGCCGGCGAGCTGGGCGACCGGGCGCTGGGCGTGACCGCCGACGTCCGGTCCCCCGAGGAGATGGCGCGGGCCGTCCGCACGACCGTGGAGAGGTTCGGCGGGCTGGACACCCTCGTCGTCTCGGCGGGCGTCTTCCACATCGGTTCGCTCGAGAGCACCACCGAGCAGGACTGGGACCGCACCCTCGGCGTCAACCTCAAGGGCGCGTTCATCACCGTCCAGGCCGCGGCCGCGCCGCTGCGCTCCAGCGGCCGGGGGCGGATCGTGACGATCGGCTCGGACTGCGGGCGGCGCGGCTTCGCCCGGCAGGTCCCCTACACCGCCTCCAAGTTCGGCCTGATCGGACTGACCGAGTCGGTGGCGGCCGAGCTCGCGCCGGACGGCGTCACGGCCAACTGCGTCTGCCCGGTGGGAGTGCCCACGACCGGCATGGGCCAGGAGGTGCTGGACTGGAAGGTCCGCCAGGCCGGGGAGACACCGGAGGCGATCATGAAGGCGACCGCCCGGACCAACCCGCTCGGCCGCAACGCCAGCGAGGACGACGTCGCCGACGCCGTGCTCTTCCTCCTGTCCGAGCAGGCGGGGTTCCTGACCGGGGTGACCCTGGACGTGGACGGCGGCGCGCACCTCGGCACGGTCCCGGGGACCCGCTGATGGCCGCCATCCCGCTGGTGGACACGCACGTCCACTTCCACGACATGGGCCATCCGAGGCTGCGCTACAGCTGGCTGGAGCCCGGCGCCCCCGTGGACGAGGTGACCGGCCCCGACGCCGCCATCCGCGCCCAGCGCTACTGGGCCGACGACTTCCTCGCCGAGACGCGCTTCCACAACGTCGCCAAGGTCGTGCACGTCCAGGCCGCGATCGGCAGCGAGGACCCGGTGGAGGAGACCCGCTGGCTCCAGGCGTTCGCCGACCGGCTCGGCGCCCCGCACGGGATCGTGGCCTACGCCGACCTCGCCCGTCCCGACGCGGCCGCGGTGCTCGCCCGGCACGCCGCGTTCGCCAACCTGCGCGGCATCCGCGACCTGCGCTACGACGGCTACCTGACCGACCCGGACTGGCATCGGGGCTACGCGGCACTGGAACGGTACGGCCTCGTCTGCTGCGACGACCCGGCCGTCGAAGAGATGGCCGACGCGCGGAAGCTGGCCGAACGCCATCCCGGGGTGACCCTGTGCGTGGACCACGCCGGATACCCGCGCCGCCGGGACCGCGCCTACTTCGAGGAATGGCGCGCCGGGATGCGCGAGCTGGCCAAGGCGCCGAACACGGTGGTGAAGATCTCCGGCCTCGGTCAGGCCGACCACCGGTGGACGGTCTCCTCGCTCCGCCCCTGGGTGCTCGAATGCGTCGAGGCGTTCGGCGCCGGCCGCGCGTTCTTCGGCTCGAACTGGCCCGTCGACCGCCTCTACAGCTCCTACGGCGACGTCGTGGACGCCTACGCCGAGATCATCGCGGAGTTCGGCGAGTCCGAGCGGCACGCGCTGTTCCACGGCAACGCCGAACGGATCTTCCGCCTCGGGGAGGGCTCATGACCGCCCGCTCCGGCGGCGGCGGGACCGGCGGGAGGGTCGCGCGGATCGCCGTGATCGGCTGCGGGTGGTGGTCCACCTACGCGCACCTGCCCGCGCTCTCCGAGCACCCCGGCGCGGAGATCGTCGCGGTGGCCGACTCCGACCCGGCGCGGCTGGAGGCGGCGGCGAAGGCGTTCGGCGTGCCCGCGGCGTTCGCCGACACGGCCGCCCTCCTGGACGCGGTGGACGTGGACGGCGTCGTGATCGCCGTCCCGCACGCCGCGCACCACCCGGTGGCCAGGCTCGCGCTGGAGCACGGGGCGCACGTGCTGCTGGAGAAGCCGATGACGATCGAGCCCGCGCACGCCCGCGAGCTGGTCGCGCTCGCCCGCGACCGCGGCGCCGAGCTGATCGTCGACTATCCGTGGCATTACAACGAGCATGTGCTGGCGCTGCGCGACACGATCGCCCAGGGGACGATCGGGCCCGTCGAGCACGTGTCGGTGCTGTACGCCTCCACGGTCCGCGAGCTGTACCGGGGCGATCCCGAGCCGTACCGGGAGGTGTTCGGTTACACCGTCAACGCCCCGGACTCGCGCACCTACAGCGACCCGGCACTGTCGGGCGGAGGGCAGGGGCAGACCCAGGTCACCCATGCGGCGGCCCTGCTGCTGTGGCTCACCGGGCTCCGCCCGCGGGGCATCGCCGCGTTCCGTGCCGATTTCGAGCTGGACGTGGACCTCGCCGACAGCATCGCGATCCGCTTCGAGGGGGGTGCGATCGGGACCCTGAGCTCCACCGGCGCCGTGCTGCCCGTCCATGAGGAGATCATGCGCCTGGAGGTCTTCGGCCGGCACGGGCACGTCCTGCTGGACGTCAACCAGGGCACGGCCTCGGTCCACCACGCGGGCGGCCTCACCGAACTGCCGCGGCTGCCCGCCGGGGAGCGCAATCCCGAGCACGCGCCCGTCCGCAACCTCGTGGACGTCGCGCTGGGGCGGGGCGGCAACGGCTCCCCCGCCGACGTCGGCCTGGGCGCCGTGCAGTTCGTCGCCGCCATGTACCGCTCGGCGCGGGACAACACCATCGTCGACCCGACGCGACTCTGAGAGGGACGCCCGATGCTCACAGGTTTCTCGCACGTGGGATTCACGGTCACCGACATCGAGGAGGCCGCCGCGTTCTACCAGAAGGTGTTCGAGGCCGAGCCGCTGGTGCGCCGCGTGTACGACGCCCCCTACACCTCGGTCCAGATCGGTTACCCCGACGCCCGGCTGGACATCGCGATCTTCCGGATCCCGGGGTCGGACGGGCTGCTCGAGCTCATCCAGTACCTCAACCCGGTCGGCGTCCCGGTCGACCTGGAGACCCGCAACCCCGGCACCGCCCACCTGTGCCTGAACACCGACGACCTGGACGCCGAGTACGCCAGGCTGACCGGGCTGGGGGCCACGCCCCGCAGCGCGGCCCCGGTGGAGATCACCTCCGGCCCCAACGCGGGGCGCCGGGTCGCCTACTTCCGCGACCCGCAGGGGCTGACCCTCGAACTGATGGAGATCCGCTGATGCGCGTCGCGAACCTCGGCGGACGCCTCGTCCTGCTCACCGGCTCCGGGGCGCTGGACGTGGAGGACGCCTCCGGCGGCCGGTTCGGCGCCGACCCCCAGGCCGTGTACGCCCGCTGGGCCGAGTTCGCCTCCTGGGCGGCGACGGCCTCCGGCGGGACGCCCTACGACCCGGACCTGCTCGGCCCGCCGGTCCCGGCACCGCGCCAGGTGTTCGCGATCGGGATGAACTACCGCGCGCACGCGGCCGAGGCGGGTTTCGAGACGCCCGACCGGCCCACGGTGTTCACCAAGTTCCCCAGCTGCGTCACCGGCCCCCGCGGCACGGTCGCGCTTCCGCCCGGCGGGCACACCGACTGGGAGGTGGAGCTGGTCGTCGTCATCGGCGCCACGGCCCGCCATGTGAAGGAGGCGGACGCCTGGGACCACGTCGCCGGCCTCACCGCGGGGCAGGACCTGTCCGAGCGCATCGGCCAGCTCGCGGGGCCCGCGCCCCAGTTCAGCCTGGCCAAGTCCCACCCGGGCTTCGGCCCGATCGGGCCGTGCCTGGTGACCCCGGACGCCTTCGACGACCCTGACGACATCGAGCTGTGGTGCGAGCTCAACGGGGAGCGGGTCCAGCACGGCCGGACGAGCGATCTGGTGTTCCCCGTCCCCCGCCTGATCGAGGAGCTGTCGGCGACGCTGCCGCTGCTGTCCGGCGACCTGATCTTCACCGGCACCCCCGCGGGCGTCGGCATGGGCCGCACCCCGCCGCGCCGGCTGGCCCCCGGCGACGAACTCGTCACCGGCGTCACCGGCGTCGGCGAGATGCGGCACCGGCTGCGTTGACGTCCCCTCAGCCGAGCGGGACGGTCAGGAAGGGCGCGCCGGTGGGTTGCGAGGACCCGCCTGCGGGTTCGACGGTGACGGCGATCGTGCGGGCGTCGGCAAGTCCCTCTGCGATGAACGGGCGCCGTCCCTGGCTCGCGGGCGGCGGCAGGGTTCCGGCCGAACGCGGGGCGGCCCGTCCGAGGTACCACAGCTGGTAGGTCTCGTTCTTGGGCAGGGCGCGGAGGCGGGACGCGGCGACCACGGCCTTGTCGAGCGAGCGGGAGGCCACGACGGTGAGGGTGCCGGCGCCGCCGGGCCGGGCGGTGGCGGTGCGGGCGTCGGGCGCGGTCAGGACGGCGGTGACCTGGCGGTCAAACGCCCGCGCGCGGTCGGCCTCGCGGTACTGCTGGACGGCCGCCGTACCGCTGATCAGGGCCAGGACCAGGCAGGCCGCGGCGAGGACCCACCCGGCGCCGCGGGCACGGGCGCGGGGCAGGCCGCGGGCGATCCTGGGCGGGAGCTGCCGGGTGTGGGCGATCTCCTCGAGGACGTCGCGGTGCAGGGAGTCCGGTGGCCGCCGGGTTGCGGCCACGGCCAGGCGCGCGGTGGTCTCGCGGAGGCCGCCGACCTCTTCGGCGCACGTGGCGCACCCGTCCAGGTGGCGCCGGAAGCGGCGGCGTTCGGTGTCGCTGAGCGCGTCCAGGGCGTAGGCGGCGGCCAGCAGGTGCGGGTCTTGGGTCATCGCTGGACTCCCAGGCAGTCGCGCATGCGGATGAGCCCGTCGCGCATACGGGTCTTGACCGCGGCCAGGCCGACGCCCAGCAGTTCGGCGACCTCCCGGTAGGTGTAGCCGCCGTAGTAGGCCAGGGTGATCGATTCGCGCTGGACGTCGGTGAGGCCGCCCAGGCAGCGCCGCACCTGCTGGTGCTCCAGGCGCGTGTGGGCCTCCTCCGCCACGACGTCGTAGTCCGGATCGGGGGCGGCGGCGCGCCTCTCCCGGTCGCGTCCCGCCTGGGAGGAGCGGACCCGGTCGATGGCGCGCCGGTGCGCCACCGTCATCGCCCACGCCAGGGCGCTGCCGCGCTCGGGCCGGTGGTGGGACGCCTTGCGCCAAATCTCGACGAGGACCTCCTGGGCGACCTCCTCTGCCTGGGCAGGATCGCGCAGCACCCGCAGGGCCAGCCCGTAGACGGGCCCGGACAACTGCTGGAAGACCTCTTCGAAGGCGTCCTGGTCACCGCGGGCGACACGGGCCAGCAGCACGGCCAGATCGTCCACGGCGTCCACCGTGCCCGGCGCCGCGCGCCGGGCCCGCCCGCTCGGATCGTTCATCGTCACAATCATGGTTCGGAGCGGACGGCGCCGCGGGTGGGTGTGTGAACAAGCTCACACGCCCGTCCGAACGGTGCGGGGTCAGGGGCCCTTGTGAATGCGGCCGTCCTTCATGACGAAACGGACGTCCTGGGTGACGGTGATGTCCCGGGACGGGTCGCCGGGGACGGCGATGATGTCGGCGAGAAAGCCCTCCCGCAGCCGGCCGAGCTCGTGGTCCAGCTCGACCAGCTCCGCGCTGGTGACCGTCGCCGCCCGCAGGGCCTGCATCGGCGTCATCCCGCGCGACACCAGCGCGACCAGTTCCTTGGCGTTGTCGCCGTGCGGGACGGCCGGGGCGTCGGTCCCGCAGGCGATCTTGACGCCGGCGGCGATGGCCTTGGGGAGCATCGACCGGGCCTGGGGGAACACCTCGGCCGCCTTCCTCCGCAGCTCCGGCGCGGCCCGCCCGATGTCCATCGCGTCGGTCAGGTAGGTCGTCGACACCAGGAACGTGCCGTGCTCGACCATCATCTTGAGGGTTTCCTCGCTGGCCAGGAAGCCGTGCTCGATGCAGTCGATGCCGGCCCGGACGCACGCCTGGACGGCCCGGTCGCCCACCGCGTGGGCGGCGACGCGGATGCCGGCCCGGTGGGCCTCGTCGGCGATGGCGGCCAGTTCCTCGTCGGAGTACTGCTGGGAGCCGGGGCCGGTGCTGTGCGACATCACCCCGCCCGAGGCCGACACCTTGATCACTTTGGCGCCGTGCCGGATCTGGTAGCGGACGCAGGCGCGCACCTCCCCCACGCCGTTGGCGATGCCCTCCCCGATGCTCAGCGGCATGATCCCCGGTGCCAGGCGCTGGAACACGGTCGGGTCGAGGTGGCCGCCGTAGGGGGTGACCGCGTGCCCGGCCGGGATGATCCGCGGGCCCTCCACCCATCCCTGGTCGACGGCGCGCTGCACCGCGACGTCCAGCAGGTAGCCGCCCGTCTTGACCATCAGGCCGAGGTTGCGGACCGTGGTGAAGCCGGCGTGCAGCGTCGTGCGGGCGTTGAGGGTCGCGCGGATCGAGCGGTACGCCGGATCGTCCTGGACGCCGTGCATCGGCAGCGGCAGGCCCGTCGGGGTCTCCGGGCCGCCGATCAGGAAGTTGAGCTCCATGTCCATCAGCCCGGGCAGCAGCGTCACCTCGCCCAGGTCGAGCTCGGTCGCCCCGGCCGGGATCTCGGCGGGGCCGATCGCGGCGATGCGGTCCCCCTCGACCACGATCACGGCCGGGGACCGGACCTCCCCCGCGTCGACGTCCACCCAGCGGGCGGCCCGCAGCACGATCGGCGCCGAAGGCGCCCCGGGGGGCGTGGGGGGTCGTCCCCCCTCGGACGGCGCAGCCGGAGCGGTCACGGGGCGGGCTCGATGTCGCAGTCGAAGGTCGACGAGCCGCTGTCGGGGACTTTCGGCTGGCGCCACACCTCGACGGGGAAGGACACCTCGATCATCGAGTACAGCAGGTGGAGGAGGTTGGTCGCGTCCTCGGGCAGCGCGTCGAACGGGAGCCGCTCGATGTAGGCCATGGCGTCCTCGGCGCGGGGCACGACCGCGTCGTAGAACGCCTGCATCTCCTCCATCGTGCTGGCGAGCCGGGTGCCGTACCGCTCGTGCTCGGTGGGGAGGCACCATTTCACGGCGAACGGTTCGAGACCGGCGAACTCCCGCGGCAGCAGCGCGCTCACTTGCGGGCCCCCTCGTGGTCGTGGACCCAGTCGCCGACGACCTTGTGGAGGTGCCGGCACAGGATCTCCTGGTCGTTGAGCAGGAAGCGGTCGACGTACCGGGTCTCCAGCATCATCTGCGTGGCCTCGAGCGTGTTGGCGTCCTGGAGTGCGAACTCCTTGAACGTCACCGCCGCCATCTCCTGGGCGATGCGCTCGCGGACGTTGGTGGCCGGCACGAAGTAGACGTTCCCCTCGAAGACGTGCGTGTTGGACGAGGTCGGCCAGTAGTGGTAGGTGAGGTACCACCCCTGGCTCCAGATGAGGATCACGAAGTTCGGGAACAGCTGGAAGGAGTCCAGCCCCCAAGGTTCGCACTTGGCGGGGTTGACGCCGGCCGGCATCTCGCCCAGGTCGATCTGGTCCCACGGGCCGAACAGCCCGCTGCGGGTCAGGATCTCCATGGGCTTGACCAGCTCGGTGTCCATCTCCCAGAAGCGGACGCCCGACGTGCTCACCATCCGGTGCGGATCCTCGAGCTGGTAGTGCGGCGCCTCGAATCCGGCCTGCTGGGCGGCCGTGGAGTACTTCTCCGGCGACTGCTTCGCGTGCAGGACCGGTGCGTGGTAGAACTCGGCGAAGGCGTCCATGTACAGCTTCCAGTTGGCCTGGATCGTGGTGCTGTACCCGAAGCGGGCGGTCTGCTTCTCGAACGGGTAGCCCTCCAGGGCGGTCACCATCGGGCCGAGGAACTCGCGCAGCGACTGCTCGGGCTCGCGGGCGAAGTTCACGAAGATGAACCCGGCCCAGACGTCGCAGTGCACCGGCGCCAGTCCGTACCTGCTCTTGTCGACGTCGAAGAACTCGCCCTCCTGCTGGATGAAGTTCAGCGAGCCGTCGAGGTCGTAGCGCCAGCCGTGGTACTTGCAGGTGAACTGGCGGCAGAAGCCCGCGGTGTCCTGCTTGGGGTCGTCCGACCAGACGAGCTTGTTGCCGCGGTGGCGGCAGATGTTGTGGAAGGCGCGGACCTCCCCCTCCCTGTCGCGGACGACGACGATCGCCGCGCCGGCGGCGGCGATGTCCTTGGTGAAGTAGCTGCCCTTGCGCGGGAGCTGCTCCACCCGGCCGACGTTCAGCCAGGCGCGCTTGAAGATCGCCGCCTTCTCACGCTCGTAGAACTCGGGGGTGATCGAGTCCTCGTAGGACACCGGCTCCGTGCCCAGCTCGGGATAGTGCTGGGTCCAGCTGCCCTCGGGCGGCTTGGGGAATCGCGGCATGGTCCTCCTCCTTCAGGGCGATGGGGCGGTGGGGCGATGGGGTGGATGGGGGCGGCCGGGCGTCACAGCACCGACCCGCCGTTGACGCCGAGGACCTGCCCGGTGATGAAGCCGGCCTCCTCGGAGGCGAGGAAGGCGGCCGCCGCGGCGATGTCGTCCGGGGTCCCGAGATGGCCGAGGGGGATGTTCGCGGCCATCTTCTCGTTCGGGGGCAGGTTCCCCTCGGCCTGCGACCGGTGCTGCATCGGGGTCTCGATCCCCGACGGCGGGATGCTGTTGACCGTGATGCCCTGGGACGCGTAGGCGCGGGCCAGGGACTTGGTCAGCACGATCACCCCGCCCTTGGCGGCCGCGTAGTGCGCCATGGTGGGCGAGCCCCGCTGGGCACTGGACGAGGCGATCGTGACGATGCGGCCCCAGCGCGCCGCGACCATGTCGGGCACGGCGGCCTGGCAGCAGTGGAAGGTGCCGGTGAGGTTCACGTCGATGAGGCGGTTCCACCGCTCGGGAGTGATCTCCTCGAACCGGTCGAAGGCGACGAGACCGGCGCTGGTCACGAGGATCTCCGTCGGCCCGAGCGCCGCGCGGATCTCGGTGAACGCGGCGTCGAGGGCGGGGCGGTCGGTGACGTCGGCGGCGAGCCCGAGCGTCTCCACGCCTTGCGTCCGCAGTTCCTTGGCGACCCGGGCCGCGCCGTCGCCGTCGAGGTCGAGCACGGCGACGCGGTGGCCCTGCTCGGCCAGGTGGCGGCAGGTGGCCTCGCCGATGCCCGACGCCCCTCCCGTGACCACCGCCACCCGGGGCCGCCGCCCCTCCGTACGTGGCATCGCTCCGTCCCTCCTCATTCTCATGGTCATTCGTAGACGACCTCGACGACGGGGCTGGCCGGCACCGCCTGGCAGGTGAGCACCCATCCCTCGTCGACCTCGTCGGGGGTCAGCGCCTCGTTGTTCCGCATGACCGCGCGCCCCTGCACGACGCGGGCCATGCAGGTGGCGCAGGTCCCCGCCTCGCACGACGAGGGCGCCCGGAGACCGGCGGACCGCGCCGTCTGCAGGAGCGTGGCGTTGTGGCGGTGCGCAACGGTCGCGGTCTTGCCGCCGAGCTTGACGGTCACCTCGATGCCGTCGGCGGGGCCGGTCGCGGGCTGCTCGGCGGGGGTGAACCGCTCGATGCGGATCCGGTCCTGTCCGACCCCCAGGTCACGGAGCCCGGCTTCGGCGACGTCCATGAAGCCGTCCGGCCCGCAGATGTAGAAGGCGGCGTCGCCGGCGCCGGCGGCGTGGCGGGCCACGGTGCCGCGGTCGACGAAGCCGCGCGCCAGGTCCTCGTGGTGCTCGACGGCGAGGCGGTCCGGGTGTCGTCCCGCCAGCGCGTCGAGCTCGTCGCCGAAGATGGCGGCCTCCCGGGCGCGGTTGGCGTAGAGGAGGCGGACGCGGCGTCCGGTGGTGGCGAGGGCGGTCTTCAGGATGGAGAACACGGGCGTGATGCCGCTGCCGGCGGCGAACGCCACGATGTCGTGCCCGCCCCGGTCGAGGACGAACGAGCCGCCCGGCCGGGCGACGTCGAGCACATCCCCCTCGCCGACGGCGTCGTTCAGCCAGTTCGAGACCAGGCCGCCCGGCACCCGCTTCACCGTCACCCGCAGTTCGCCGTCCACCTCCGGCGCGGACGACATCGAGTAGCTGCGCAGGTGGGTCCGCCCCTGGCGGGCGACGCGGATCGTGACGAACTGCCCGGCCTCGTAGGCGAAGGCGCCGGCCAGCCCGGACGGCACCTCGAACACGAGCGAGCGGGCCTCCGGGGTCTCCTCGACGATGCGCCGGACGCGCAGCGGGTGGTACCGGAGGCGCTCCGGGACCCGGTCCGGGGGCACCGCGTCTGAGGGCATGCTCTTCCCATCGGCCGGGACGTTAGTCAAGCGACTAACATCTTTGATCACATGATTAACATGGGAGCCGCACCGGGGGCAAGGGCCGGGGGCGGCCGCCCGGGCGCCATACTGGAGAAAGATCTGGGACCTGCAGGGGGAGGACGCGCATGCCGGCACGACGGAGCCCCGTCGACGAGTCGGCGACCCGCACCGCGCTGCTCGACGCCACCGAGGAGCTCATGCTCGAGGAGGGGTACGCGGCCGTCACCACCCGCCGGCTCGGGGCGAAGGCGGGGCTCAACAACGCGCTGGTGTTCTACTACTTCGGAACGGTCGACAACCTGTTCATCGAGCTCTTCCGGCGGGGCGCCGAGCGGAGCCTGCGGCGGCTCGAGGAGGCGCTGCGGTCCCCGCAGCCCCTGTGGGCCTTCTGGGAGCTGACCCACGACTTCTCCAGCAACGCGCTCATCATGGAGTTCACCGCGCTGGCCAACCACCGCAAGGCCATCCGCGCCGAGATCGCCGCGTATTCGAGGAAGTTCCGCACGCTGCAGCTCGAAACGCTCTCGGGCGTGCTCGAAGGCCACGGCGTCGATCCCCGGCGGTGGCCGCCCGCGTCGCTGATCCTCCTGATGGCCAGCTTCTCCCGCTTCATGCACATCGAAGAGGGATTCGACCTCGACATCGGCCACGCCGAGACGGTCGCGGTCATCGAGCGCGAGATCCGCGCCCTCGAGGGCGAGCGGCGGCCGGCCGGTGACGGGGCCGTCGCCGGCCGCGCCGAGTAGGCGCACCGGCCGGCGAACGACCCCGGGCCCTCAACGGATCGGCTCGTCTCCGAACACCGTCGTGCGGAGCAGCTCGCGGGGCGAGTCCGGAGGGTACGGCGCGGCGCGGTGCACGACGCCGGTGTTGTCCCAGATGACGGTGTCCCCCACCGACCACCGGTGGCGGTAGACGCGCTCGGGCGCGGTCGTCCGGTCGAGCAGCTCCTGCAGCAGGGCCCGGCCCTCGCCGGCGTCCATCCCGACGACATGGTCGGCATGGGCGCCGATGACGAGCGACCTGCGGCCGGTGCGGCGCGTCCACACCAGCGGGTGGGTCGACGTCGGCCGCCTCCGCCACCGTTCGAGCTGCTCGGGCGCGGGATCGGGCGTGACCCGGCGCTGGGACGCCTCCAGCGAGTGCACGACGCGCAGGGAGCCGAACCGTTCCCTCTCCTCGTCGCCGAGCAGCTCGTAGGCGGCGTAGGTGCTGGCGAACTCCGTCTCCCCGCCGCCGGCGGCCACCTCCTTGGCGCTGAGGACGGTGGCCTTCTGCGGCGGCTCTCCGTTGAGCGGCGTGCAGCCGTCCATGTGCCACTCGAAGGTGGCCTTGAGGTAGTCGGCCGACGCGTTCTTCGACTTGTCGAGCGTCACGCGGTAGATCCCGGGGACGGCGTGGTGCCCGGCCTCGTAGTCGATCTCGCCGAGCCGCCGGGAGAAGGCGACCTGGTTCTCCGGGTCGAGGTGGAGGCCGCGCAGGACCAGGACGCCGTACTGCTCGAGCGCGTCCAGGATGGCCCCGGCGACGGCGTCGTCCCGGGCGAGCCGCTCGGCGCTCAGGCCGCCGACCTCGGCGCCGACGGTGGCGGCGAGGGGCCGGCAGGTGATGGTCGTGGTCACGGGGAGGGCTCCAGGTAGCGGTCGAAGTAGGCGGTGCCGGAGTCGATGACCTTGGGCTGGTGCCAGACCTCGACGGGCAGCGAGACCATGATCAGCGAGTACACGAGGTGGAGCAGGTTCAGCTCCCGCTCGGGCAGCTCGTGCAGCGGGAACGTGTCCAGGTGCGCCATGGCGTCGCGCACGCGCGGGTACATCGCGTCGTAGAACGGCTGCATCTCCGCGATCGTGCTGTTCAGCCGCTCGGCGTACCGGGCCGCCTCGGTCGGGATGCACCACTTGGCGGCGAACGGCTCGCAGTCGGCGAACGCGTCCGGAAGCATCGGGTCGCTCACGCGGGGACCCCCTGCTCGTCGCGCAGGTAGGACCGCACCCAGTCGCCGACGACCTTGTGCAGGTGCCGGACCGTGACCTCCTGGTCGGACAGCGGGTACGCGTCGATGACCCGCGACTCCAGGCCCAGCTGGGTCCCGTCGAGGGTGCCCGCGTCCTGGAGGCCGGCCTCCTTGGACACCACGGCGGTGACCTCGTGCCGGATCCGCTCGCTGGCGTTGCGCGACGGCGGGAAGTAGTACGACATCTCCCACGTGTGCGTGTTGGGGGAGGTCGGCCAGTACTGGTACGTGAGATACCAGCCCCGCTCGTAGACCAGGATCACGAAGTTGGGGAAGATCTGGAAGTTCGAGATCGACCACGGATCGAGCCCTCCGGGGTTGAGCCCGGCCGGCAGGTTGACCGGGTCGAGCTCGGGGATGTCCGGGCGCTCCCAGGGGCCCATGAGGCCGGCCTCGGTGACGTGCTCGATCGGGTACATCTCGTGCGGCGGCGTCAGATGCCTGGGGACGCCCTTCCACCCGCCCGTGCTCACCAGCCGGTGCGGCCCGTCCATCTGGAAGTGCGGGACCTTGAAGCCGGTCTGGAAGCTCCGCAGCGCCGGGACCTGCTGCTGCGAGTGCAGGATCGACGCGTGGTAGTACTCCTGGAACGCGTCGAGGAAGATCTTCCAGTTGCTGAGGATGTCGGCCTTGAACGCGTACCGCTCGGTGACCAGGTGGAACGGGTAGCCCTCCAGGCCCCGCACCATCGGCCCGAGGAACTCCGGCAGCGACTGGCTCGGCTCGTCGGCCAGGTTGACGAAGACGAACCCTTCCCAGACCTCGCAGTGCACCGGCACGAGCGGGAACTCGGCCTTGTCGAAGTCGAAGTACTCCTCTTCCTGGAGGACGAACTTCAGCGCACCGTCCAGGCCGTACCGCCAGCCGTGGTACTTGCACATGAACTCGCGGCAGGTGCCGCGGGTCTCCTCGCGCGGCGTCTCGCCCCACAGCAGCTTGTTGCCGCGGTGGCGGCACACGTTGTGGAACGCGCGGACCCGGTCGTCGAGCCCCCGCGTGAGGATGAGCGAGGTCCTGGCGACGCCGAGGTCCTTGGTGAAGAAGCTCCCCTTGCGGGGCAGCTGCTCGACCCGGCCGACGTTCAGCCACGCCCGCCGGAAGATCGCCTCGCGTTCCAGCTCGTAGAACTCCGGCGAGATCGAGTCCTCGTACGACACCAGGCCGGTCCCCATCTCCGGAACCCGTCCGGTCCAGCTGGCCTCCGGCGGCTTGCCCGAACGCGCCATGGCCCGTCCTTCCCTGCCGTCCCGCTCGACGACATCTGTCGCGATGTTCATCGACTGACTAACATGCTCTGGATAACACGCGCCGAGCCGGGGCCGCAAGGTCCGCGCCGACGAGGGAGCGTTCATGAACGAGTGGAAAGACCTGTTCATCGGGGGCGAGTGGATCACCCCGGAGAGCGGCCGGCACATCGAGGTGATCTCCCCGCACACCGAGGAGCCGATCGGCCGCGCCGCCGCGGCGGGCACCGCGGACGTCGACCGCGCCGTCGCCGCGGCCCGGCGGGCGTTCGACGAGGGGCCGTGGCCGCGTACCGATCCGGCCGAGCGGGTCGCGGTGATCCGCCGGCTGGCCGCGCTCTACGGCGAGCGCCGCGACGAGCTGGCCGCGCTCATCACCGCCGAGCTGGGCGCCCCCATCTCCTTCGCCGAACGGGCGCAGGTCGCCCTGCCCTGGTCGATGATGAGCGCGATCGCCGACATCGCCGACGGCTACCCGTGGCAGGAGAAGCGGCCCGGCGTGTACGGGCAGGACATCGTCCTGCGCAGGGAGCCCGTCGGCGTCGTCGCCGCGGTGATCCCGTGGAACATGCCGCAGTTCCTCACGGTGACCAAGATCGTCCCGGCGCTGCTCGCGGGCTGCACCGTCGTGCTCAAACCGGCACCGGAGTCGCCGCTCGACGCGCTGTTCCTGGCCGGCCTGTTCGAGCAGGCCGGCCTGCCGCCGGGCGTGGTGAGCGTCATCCCCGCCGACCGCGACGTGAGCGCGCACCTCGTCGCCCACCCCGGCGTCGACAAGGTCTCCTTCACCGGCTCGACGGCGGCCGGCCGGCAGGTGGCGGCGGCGTGCGCCGCCAACCTCACCAGGGTCGGCCTCGAACTCGGCGGGAAGTCGGCGGCCATCGCGCTGGAGGACGCCGACCCGGCGGCGGTGGCGACGGCCGTCCGCTTCTCGGGCATGGGCATGGCCGGGCAGATCTGCAACGCCCTCACGCGCGTGCTCGTACCGGCGAACCGCGTCGACGAGCACGCCGACGCCCTCGCGGCGACGCTGTCGGCCCTCAAGGTCGGCGATCCGACCGACCCGCGGACCGAGATGGGCCCGCTCGTGGCCGAACGCCAGCAGCGGCGCGTGCGAGAGTACATCGACATCGGCGTGCGCGAGGGCGCCCGGCTCGTCACCGGCGGCACGGGCCTGCCCGAGGGCGTCGAGCGCGGCTGGTACGTGCGGCCCACCGTGTTCAGCGGCGTCGACCCCTCGATGACCATCGCCCGCGAGGAGATCTTCGGCCCGGTGATCGCGGTGCTGCCCTACCGCGACGAGGACGAGGCCGTCCGCATCGCCGACGACACCGAGTACGGCCTGGCCGGCGCGGTGTTCACGGCCGACACCGAGCGCGGCCTCGGCGTGGCCGCCCGGGTGCGCGCCGGCACCTTCGGCGTGAACCAGGGGTACTCGATGGACCCGGCCGCGCCCTTCGGCGGTGTGAAGGCCAGCGGCTACGGCCGCGAACTCGGCCGCGAGGGCATCGAGGGCTACCTCGACATCAAGTCGATCTCGATCGCGGCCCCGTAGCCGGCGTCGGCAGCAGCCGCGGCACCGCCCGGATGTAGACCACCATGCCGATCACCTCCACCAGGGTCTGGGCGACCACCACCACCGCGGCGACGGCCAGCGTGTCGGGCAGGGCCAGGGCCAGGGGGAGGACGACCAGGGAGTTGCGGGTGGCACCGGTGAACACGATGGCCCGGCCGGCGGGCACGTCCAGGCGGAACAGGCGGGCGACGCCGAGACCGGCGAAGGCCATCACCACCAGGAAGGCCACGTAGAACGGCACGACGCGGGCCACGGCGGCCAGGTCGCCGCCCAGTTCGGGCACCTGGGAGGCGACCACCGTGGCCAGGGTGGCCGCCATCAGCGGCACCATGGCCGTGCCCGCCGCGTCCGCGGCCCGCCGCCCGGCCGGCCGGCGGGCCGCCCATGCCTGGGTGAGCCAGGCCAGCGCGAGCGGGACGACGATCAGCGTCAGGAACGCCTCGACGAACGGGCGGGCGTCCACCACCTCGGCCAGCCCCGGCCCCATGAACACGAACAGGAACCCCGGCAGCAGGATCATCTGGACGAGCAGCAGCAGCGGGGTCGCGGCCAGCAGTCGCCGGTTGTCGCCGCCGGCCAGCCCCGAAAAGACGATCACGTAGTCGACGCACGGCGTCAGGAGCACCAGCAGCACGCCCAGCCGGACGGCCTGATCACCGGGCAGGAACCCGAACATCGCGGCCACGACCAGCGGGACGACCGCGAAGTTCACCACCAGGGCGGCGGCCAGGAACCGGCCCGCGCGCAGCGACCGGGCCAGATCGGCGGCGGGGACCTGCAAGAACGTCACGTACAGCAGTGCCGCCAGCACCGGGTTGATGGCGTGCTCGAGCCAGGGCCCCGCAGCGGGGGCGGCCCGGCCCACCAGGCCCCCGGCCGCCAGGGCCCCCACGTAGACGGCGACCTGGTGGCGTTCCATGGTGGACAAGAGCGGTCACACCGCCGGGGCGAACAGATCGGCGAGCAGGCCGGCGCCTTCGTCCGGGGCCCGGACCTCCAGACGCAGCACCGGGCCGTCCAGATGCAGGCGGAAGTCGAAGAAGGGGCAGCACCGCTGCTCGGCGGCGGCCAGCGCGGCGATGTCGGCGGTCCGTTCGGCGGGCAGGACCAGGCGCACACCGCCGTCGATCTCCTCGCGTCCGGCCCCCGACAGCAGTCGGCGCCACTGCCCGGCCCGCTCGGTGACACCGTCGCCGGGCAGCGAGCAGGCCACCGGGGCGGTGCGCCACCGTTCGGTCGGTACGGGGTCGGGCTCGAGGAAGGCGCAGTGCGGATCGCAGGGGGTGCTGCGGTCCGGCAACGCGTCCAGGTGCTCCAGCGCGCGGTGCAGTGTGCCGGTGAACGCGGCCAGCTCCGCCGCACGCCCCTCCGCCTCGGCGATCCGCGCGGCGATCCTGGGCCGCAGATCGGCCTTCACGTCCATGCAGGCGCCCGACTCCCGCACCGCCAGCAGCTCGGCGATCTCCTCCAGCGGCAGCCCGAGGTGCTTGGCCGCGCCGATGAACGCCAGGCGCTCGGCGGCGTCCTCGCCATAGAGCCGGTAGCCGGCCGGGCTGCGCCCGGCGGGCAGCAGCCCCGCCGCGTCGTAGAACCGCAGCGTGCTGGCCGGGACACCGGTACGTTCGGCGAGCTGGGAGATCCGCATCGTGTTCACGCCTCGACCGTAAACCTTTGACCCGACTCTAAGGTCAAGCGCCCAGAGGCCCCGATCCGGGCGATGGATCGGGGCCTCCGGAGGTGCGTCCTCGGGTTACCTGGTGAGGCTTCCGTCGTGGTGGTCGGCGGACGCCTTCGCCGTCCCGGCGGCCGCGGGCCGGGTGGCCGGGCCGGGGAGGTCCTTGCTGTAGGCGTAGGTGAGGGCCGAGTGGGCGATGGCGCCCAGGTTGACCTTCAGGGCGGTGTCGCTGATGTTGGTGATCGTGTCGCAGCCCTGGTGGTAGCACGGGTCGTACGGCTGGCCCGCGGTGCCGCCGAACAGGGCGGCCTCCTGCGGGGTCTTGACGCCCTCCGCGCCGGTGAACAGGCCGCCGGAGGGGATGCCGACCGCGATGAACGGGCCGTAGTCGGAGCGCCCGTCGAAGTCGGTGCCGACGTGGCCGAGCTTCAGGGTGTCGAAGTACTTCTCGAAGGTCTTCTCGATCTCGTCCGATCCGGGCGGCCCGGCGGGCGCGCCGGTCGCGTCGGAGTCGTCACCGTCGTAGATCTTGTACGCGAAGTTGGGCGAGGCGACCATGTCGTAGTTCAGGTAGAGGGCGATCTTCGCCTGCTCGGCGGCGGGCAGGTTCGCCACGTAGTGCTCCGAGCCGAGCAGTCCCAGCTCCTCGGCGCCCCACCAGGCGAAGCGCAGCTTGTTGCGCGGCGGCAGCTGGCCCAGCTGGACGGCCACCTCCAGCAGCGCGGCGCTGCCGGAGCCGTTGTCGTTGATCCCCGGCCCGGACAGGACGCTGTCGAGGTGGGCGCCGCCCATGACGACCTTGCTCGGGTCGCCCTTCTTGGACTCGGCCAGGACGTTCCAGGTGGTGCGGGTCTCGCTCTCGGTCTCGGTGCGCAGCCGCACGACCGTCCCGGCCGGGGAGGCGAGGTCCTCGCCGACGGCGAAGCTGGTGCCCACCGTGGGGATGGTGACGCCGGGCTTGTTCAGCGTCCCCTGCAGGGTGGCGGTGCGGCCGGGCTGCCCCTCGTTGAAGACGATGACGCCGCTCGCGCCGGCGGCCTGGGCGTTGAGGGCCTTGACCTCGAAGTCGCACGTCCCGCGCTGGACGAGGGCGATGTTGCCCGCGGTGAAGCCCGCGAAGTCGGCGGCCTCGCACCCGCTGGTGGAGCTCGGCGCCGGCGACGGCGGCAGGGTGAGGTCGACGGCCTGCACCGTCGCGGTGACGTCCCCGGACCCGGAGTAGGTCATGGTGGCGAAGTCGCCCACCGAGCTGCCGTCGGGCGGCGTGGGGGCGTAGGTCCTGGCCTCCGGCGAGGTCTGGTTCAGCACCGCGGTGGAGTTCTCCCGGAAGAACGGGAACGCGAACGGCTGGACCGTGACGTTGTACCCAGCCTTCTTCAGCAGGCCCGCGACGTAGTCACGCGAGGCCGCGTAGCCGGGCGTTCCCGAGGCCCGGCTCCCGCCGTTGGCGGCGGCGATGGCCTGGAACGCCTGCAGATGCCGTTTGGCGTTCGGAACCTTGATCGAGTTGAGCGCTCTCTGCTGGGCGCCGGCACCGGGATCGGCCGTGGCGGGCGCGGCGAGGGAGAGTGGCAGGGCGATGGCCGTGACCGCGGTGGCGGCACGGAACACACCCCGGCGAACGTGAAAACGCACGATCGGCTCCTCGGAGTTCGGATGATCTAGGAACGTATCCCTAAATATCCGCACAGGGAAGGCGCGTCGCTCCCTCACAAACGACCGAATATGGCCGCGGCGGAGGCCCGTCACCGCGTCGCCGGAAATCACGTTCCGCCGCGCAGCGGTAAATCACGATGATCACTTCGCGCGCCTTGGCGGGCCTTCCTACGGCCTGCGAGAAAGGGCCCTGAAAAAGGTCCGAAAATGGAAGGGATCCGCCGCCGAGGCGGCGGACCACTCGTCCGGCAGGTTCGGCCTCGACCCGCTGTTCGCAGGCGGCCGGGAGGAGACCGGTGGGGTATCTGCGGTTGCTGGGGGATCGCCGGATCCTCGTGCTGTGGCTGGCGCAGTCACTGAGCGTGCTCGGCGACCGGATGTACGCGCTGGTCGTGATGTGGCTGGTGTGGGAGACCACCGGCTCGGCGGCACTGATGGGCCTGGTCGCGGTCGCGGAGTCGGTGCCCTACGTCGTGATCGGGACGGCCGGTCGCCGCCTGCTGGTCCGGTTCGCCTCGCTGGGACGGCTGGCCGCCCTGGACGCGGCGCGGACGGTGGTCGTGGGTGCGCTGCCGGCGGTGTGGGCGGTGCACGGCGCGAGCCTCGTCGCGCTGCTGGTGGTGGCCGGGCTGCTGGGGGCGCTGGGGGCGCTGTTCGACCCGAACCTGGGCGCGCTGGTGCCCGATCTGGTGCGTGCCGATCAGGTGCAGGAGGTGACGGGGCTGATGGATCTGGTCGCCCGGATCGCCCGCATCGCCGGACCGGGCGCGGCCGGGCTGCTGCTTCTGGTCGTGCCTGAGGTCGCGCTGTACGTCGTGGACGCGTCCACGTTCGGGGTGTCGGCGGCCGCGCTGACGCTCTTGTCCCGCCGCGCTCGCGCGAGTCCGCGGCCCGCCGGTGACCGGGGGACGTCGGATGCACCCGGGCGGCCGCGGGCGCGGCGCCTGGTGGCGGCATATCCGCTGACGGGATGCATGGTCGGCCTGCACGGGGCGGGGCAGATGCTGCTGGGGGTGGCGTTGGTGCTCCCGGCGCTGCTGGCGCTGCGCGGCGGCGAGGGGGCGGGCGCATACGCCGCGGCGATCACGGCGACCGGGGTGGGCGCGGTGGCGGCGAACCTGGTGGCCGGCAACCTGCGGGCCGCCTCGACCGTCCCGGCGGCGTACTGCCTGGCGTGGATCGCCCAGGGTGTGGTGATGACCGCGACCGGCGCGGTGGGGTCGGTGGGGTGGATCGTGGGCCTGTCGCTACTGGCGGGGGCGGTCGGCCCGTTCTGCGCGATCGGGCTGCGCACCCACCTGGCCCGGTTCGGGCGTGATGAGCGGCTGGCCTGGATGGCGCTGGACCAAACCGTGCTGCGCGCGGCCGGCACCGTGGGGACGCTGGTGTTGCCGGTGCTGGCCGCTTCGCGTCCGGCGGCCGGGTTCATCGCCGGTGGCGCCGCGACCGTGGCGGTGGCGGCGGGGGTGTGGGCGGCGGCCGTCGTCAGGGGGCTTCGGTGAAGGTGGTTCCTTCGCGGATCAGGGCGGCGAGGCGGCGGCGGTCGGGTTTGCCCGAGGGGAGCAGCGGGAGCCGGGAGTCGTCGGCGATGAACCAGCGGCGGGGGACCTTGTAGCTGGACAGCGCTTCGCGGGCCTTGGTCCTCATGGCCCCGGTGTCCCAGGTCTTCGGGTCCTTCGGTACGACCACTGCGGCGACGACCTGGCCGCGGTCGGGGTCGTCCAGGCCGATCACGAGGGAGTGCCGGATCTCGTCGAACTCGTCCAGCACCGCCTCGACCTCCTTGGGCGAGACGTTGGCGCCCGCCGACTTGATCAGTTCGGTGGTGCGGCCGGCGAAGAACAGCCGGGCGTCGCCCTCGTCCTCGGACTGGAAGACGCGGTCGCCGGTGTGGTACCAGCCGTCGGCGTCGAAGACCTCCCAGCGTTCCCGCTTCAGGTAGCCCTCCATGGCCCCGGGGCCGCGGATCAGCAGCTCGCCCTCCGTGCCGCGCGGGACGGGCAGGCCGGTGGCCGGGTCGATGATCCTGACGTCGGTGGAGAAGAACGAGCCGCCCGACTCGCTGAGGCTGCGGTGGGTCGGCGTCTCACCCGGCACGCTGGTCATCGAGAGGTCCGCGGGCCCTTCGAGCAGCATCCGCGCCGAGGACAGGTCGCGTTCCGGGAAGTCGGGGTGCGCCCGCAGTTCCTGGACGAACGTGGGGAACCCGACCACTGCTGTCCCGCGCTCGCGCTCGATCAGTTCCATGGCCTCGGCCGGCCGGGGACGGGGCAGGCACAGCACCGTGACCGGCGCGTGCAGCGCGCCCGCCACCGAGAGGATCCCGCCCACCCAGAAGAACGGCATCGTGGTGAGGAACTTGGGCGGCAGTTCGCCCGCCCACGCCCGCTGGTGGCCCGCCATGATGGTGGTCTGCCGCATGATGGTGCCGTGCGTGAGCACCACGCCTTTCGGCTCGGCGGTCGTCCCCGAGGTGTAGACGACCACCGCCGGGTCGGCGGGGAACACCTGGTCCTCGACGGCGGCCAGCAACCGGGCGTCGGCGTCATCGGCGCGCGGGTCGGCGAACAGGTCGAAGTGGGTCGCCCAGGGCCGCTCCACCGGCTGCGTCGTCCAGATCCGGCGGAGGTACGGCGCCTCGGGCAGGCGCAACGGCCCGGTCCCGTGGTCGGCGAGGGACGGCAGCGCCTCCGGCAGGAACGCGGGGACGTCGACCTCCAGCACCCTTTCCGGGACGATGAGCACGTCGACGTCGCCGATGCGCAGGGCCGTGCGGAGCTCGCGCGGGGTGTAGAACGTGCTGAAGGGCATGACGAGCGCGCCGATGCGGCTCGCGGCCAGCCAGGTCAGCAGCCACTCGCCTCCGTAGGTGAAGAACAGCCCCACGCGGGTGCCCTTGCCGATGCCGCGCGCCAGCATGCGTCGGGCGATCGCCGCGGACAGCCGGTCGGCCTCGGCGTAGGTGTACCGCTCCTCCAGTGACACCAGGTAGTCGGTGTCCCCGAACTCGCGGGCCGCACGCTTGATCGCGTCACCGATGGTCGGCCTGAAACCGATGTCAGGAGGGTGCATGCGCCTCGTCTCTCCAGCCGCGACAGCGTTCGGCGTCCCAACGTATTACGCGAGTGTTCAGCCGATGTGACCGGCCTGGACGTTGGGTTTCCGGGAGCTTCGTCCACGCTGGTCAGCCCGGGCGCCGGTAGACGAACGCGGGGGCGGGCTCCTGTTCCGCGGCGGCGGCCGTGTCGCGGACGAGGTGGTGGTCCGGGGACAGGGAGCAGGCGGGGTCGGTGCGGGCGGCGTCGCCGGTCAGGGCGTGGGCCTGGCAGCGGCAGCCGCCGAAGTCGGTCTCGCGGCGGGGGCATTCGGCGCACGGCCCGCTCATCCAGCCGGTGCCGCGGTAGGCGTTGAACGCCGCCGACCGCTCCCAGATCCAGGCGAGGGACTTGTCGCGCACGTTCGGCGGGTCCAGGTCCGGGATCGCGTACGCGGCGGGGCAGGGCAGCGCGGTGCCGTCGGGGCCGACGGTGATGGAGCGGGCGCCCCAGCCGCCCATGCAGGGTTTGGGGACGCCTTCGTAGTAGTCGGGCATGACCCAGACCAGTTCGGGTCGCCGGTGGCGTTCGCGCCATGCGGCGACGGTGACCTTGGCGCGGTCGAGCTGGTCGCGGGCGGGGAGCAGCGCGGCACGGTTGCGCAGGGCCCAGCCGTGGAACTGGGTGTTGGCCAGTTCGATCCGGTCGGCGCCCCAGGCCGCGCCCAGTTCCAGGATCTCGGGCAGGTTGCCGAGGTTGCGGCGGTGCAGGACGACGTTGAGCCCGAACGGCAGGCCGGCGGCGCGGATCACTCCGGCCGCGGCTTCCTTGGCGGTGTAGGAGTCGCGTCCGGCGATGAGGTCGGAGCCGGGACGGCGGGCGTCCTGGAGGGAGAGCTGGACGCTGTTGATCCCGGCCCGGGCGAGTTCGTCCAGGCGCTCGGTGGTGAGGCCGAGGCCGCTGGTGACCAGCTGGGTGTAGATGCCGGCCTCGTGCGCGGAGGCCACGATGCCGGTCAGGTCGCGGCGCAGCAGCGGCTCGCCGCCGGAGATGTGGGCCTGGACGATGCCCAGGTCGGCGGCCTGGGTGAAGACGCGGGCCCAGTCGGCGGCGGACAGCTCGGCGCTGGTGCGGACCAGATCGAGGGGGTTGGAGCAGTACGGGCAGTGCAGCGGGCAGGCGTGGGTGACCTCCGCGAGCAGCGCCCATGGCGCGGGCACCTCGGTCATCGCAGCCAGCCCTCCTCGCGGACGCGTTCCAGGAACGCGGGCACCTCGTCGTCGAGCGGCGCGTCCGGGAACGCGGCGGACAGCTCGGCGATGACGTCGGCGACCGTGCGGCGGCCGTCGCACAGCCGCAGGATCCGGCCGCCCGCACCGGTCAGCCGGACCGCGCGCTCGGGCATGAGGAGCAGGTCGGCGTCGCGGACGCGGTCGTACCGCAGCATGACGGACCGGTCCAGGACGGGCCGCCAGGGTTCAGCGGACATCGAGGGTCTCCACACGGTGGATCATGGCGTTGTCGACCGCGTCGAGGAGCGTCCAGAGGACGTCGCACTTGAAGGTGAACGCGGCCAGCACCCGCTCCTGGTCGGCCCGCGTCCGCGCCCAGGCGTGGACGAGGTCGAGCGCCTCCTCCGAGTCGCGGCGGCCCTGCCCGACCCGTACCTGGAAGTAGCACAGCCCCTCGGGCTCGATCCACGGGTAGTGGCGCTCCCAGGCGGCGATCCGGGTGACCATCAGGTCGGGCGCGAACAGCTCGGTCAGCGACGACGCCACCGCCTCCAGCGGGGAGCCGTTGCGGCAGAAGTTGACGTAGCCGTCCACCGCGAATCGCACGCCGGGAAGCACTCCTTCCCCAGAGAGCAGAAGCGCTCTGTCGAGGCCGACGGCCTCCCCCAGCCGCAGCCACCGCTCGATCCCGCCGGAGCCCTCCTCCTCGGGACGCCCGTCGTGGTCGTGGATCCGCCGGATCCACGACCGCCGCAACTCCCGGTCATCGAGCTTGGCCAGGATCAGCGCGTCCTTGATCGGAATATGCCGCTGGTAGTGGAACCGGTTGAGGATCCACCGGCGCAGCTCCTCCGCCGACAGCAGCCCCTCGTGCATGCGCACGTTGAACGGGTGCCGGTGGTGGTACCGCTCCTCGGCGAGCGTCCGGAGCCGGTCTTCGAGCCGGCCGGGCGGCCAGGGTGCCGTCTTCATCGTTCGTTCAGCGCTCCCTCAGTCCTCGGCCGTGAGGTACGCCGTGACCTCCAGCGAGGTCTCCACGATCTGGTAGTCGGGCGTGATCCAGGTGTCGGTCATGCCGGTTCCTCTTTCCTCTCGGTCCGGGGCGGTCCCCCGGAGGCTCACTGGACGACGATCTTCCCCGTGCTCTGCGGGAAGACCGGGTCGTTGTAGAAGTACTCACCCGCCTTGGTGAAGGTGTGGGAGTACGACCGGCCGGGGCTGAGCCGGCCGGTGTCGAAGACGCGCTCGAAGAACGAGGCCGCGCCGTGGCTGTGCGCGTTGCCCTCCGGGTTCACGAAGGTGACCTTCGTCCCCACCGGCACGGTCAGGTGCTGGGGCGACATGGCGTTCTGCGCGACGATGTTCTCGGTGCCGCCCGGGGCTCCGGCACCGGCGTCCCACACGCGGCCGAGGGTGACGGTGTCGCCCACGGCGCTGCCCGCGACCGGCGCGGTGCGGATCTGGTTGCGCTTGGACGGCGGGGTCGGCGTGGGCGCCGGGGCCACCTTCCCGTCCAGTTTGAACGCCCAGAGGTGGTCGCCCTTGGGGATGTCGGGGTAGGGCAGGCCGTTTCCACCGGCCAGGACGGCGATGTACTGCTCGCCGTCGATCTCGTAGGTGACCGGGCTGGTGTGCACGCCCGCTCCGCACTGCCAGCTCCACAGCTTGCGGCCGTCGATGTCGTCCATCGCGTGCAGCACTCCGTCTGGGCCGCCCTGGAACATCACCCGGCCGGCGGTGCTGAGGATGCCGTTGCCGTGGGCGAGCGACCAGTCGCCCTCCCGGCGCCAGACGGGACGGTTGGTGCGGGGGTCGACCGCGACGATCCCGCCGGAGAAGTACTCCCCCAGCGGCCGGGCCGTGTTGACGCGGCCCCCGTTGGTGTTGGAGTAGGAGGAGTTGATCAGTCCGTAGCCGACGTACAGGAGACCGGTGTGCGGGCTGAAGGAGATGTGCGACCAGTCCGCGCCGCCGCCGGCCCCCGGGTACAGGATCGTGGCGTCGTCCCAGAACGGGGTGTAGATCGGGCCCGTGGGGTAGTGCGGCACCGGCCTGGTCGTGTCGCGGTGGCTGGGGGCCAGGGGGACGAACGGTCTTCCGCCCGGGAACGGCTGGGTGGGCCAGGTCTTCTGCCGCGCGTCCTGCGGTACGGGCCGCTCGGTCATGCCGTGGACGGGCTTCCCGGTGGCGCGGTCGAGGATGTAGTACATCCCGGTCTTGCTGCCGTACACGACGACCTTGCGGGTGCGGTGCCCGATCCGCAGGTCGATCAGCACGGGCGCCATGACGTTGTCGTAGTCCCAGATGTCGTGGTGCACCGACTGGAAGTGCCAGCGGCGCTCGCCCGTCTTGGCGTCGATCGCGACCAGGCAGTTGGAGAAGAGGTTCAGGCCGCCGCGGGTCGAGCCGTTGGTGCGCGGGTAGGGGTTGCCGAACGTCCAGTAGACCAGGTCGAGTTCGGGGTCGACGGCCGGGTGCATCCAGCAGACCGCGCCGCCGGTCTTCCAGCTCTCGCCCTCCCAGGTGTCGTTGCCGTACTCGCCGGGTCCGGGCGGCCCCCAGAAGGTCCACGCGACCTCGCCGGTGCGGGCGTTCAGCGCGTAGCCGCGGCCGCGGGCCCCGGCGGTGCTGCCCTCGGTGCCGATGTAGATCAGCCCGTCGTGGTAGACGACGGCGCCGGCCAGGCCGCCGCGGTTGCCGCCGCACTGGCCGTTCTGCGGGTCGCAGCCCGGGTCGCCCTCGCCGGGGACGAGCAGTTCGCGCTGCCAGACCACGCCGCCGGTCTTCTGGTCCAGCGCGTAGACGATGTTGGAGCCGGAGGTGGTGTACACCAGGCCGCCGCCGAGGCCGACGCCGCGCATGTTGGTGCGCTCGGAGCCGACGCTGGTCTTCCACTTGATCTCGCCCGTCCGGCCGTCCACGGCGAAGAGGTTCTGCTGCGCGGTCTGGACGTACAGGACGCCGTCCTGGGCGACGACGGTGCTCTGCTGCGCGCGCCCGTCGGTGGCGCCGCCCTCCAGGTTGACGTGCCAGGCGCCGCCGAGCCGCTTGACGTTGCGCCTGGTGACGCGCCGCAGCGACGAGTGGTTCTGGTTGCCCAGGTTCCCGCCGACCTTGGGGAAGTCGCCGCCGGCCGGTTCCAGCCCGCGGGGCTGCCCGGGGACGGGAAGCGCCATCGTCGAGCCGGTGTCGGCGTGCGCCGGCGCGCGGAAGGGTGTGAAGGCGGCGGTGCCGCCCGCGATGGCGGCCCCGGTCAGAAAGTTCCGTCGTCTCATGCTGCTCTCCAACCCGCCGGTCCGGCTGATGGTCCACTAGACGGATGACTCAGTCCGCTGAACGGACGACACGGTAAGCCGGGATCCGAAGGGCTGACAACCCCCCGATGCGAACGAACCCGGCACCATCAAGGCCACCTTTCGACGGCGCCCCTTGTTGTCCGGGCATCGGCGTGAGATCGTCATGCAACCTCTGAACGGTTCATCCAGACCACTAGATGGACCTCGGAGCGAGCATGTGAGGAAGGAACCTGCGTCATGAGGAGACCCTCGTCCCATCTGGTCACCGCGATGGTGTCGGCGATCGGCACCGCGGCCGTCCTGGTCGCGGGCACGCTGGCCGGAGGGCTGCCCGCCGCGGCCGGAAGCCCCCAGGCCAAGCCCGAGAAGCGCGGCGCCCAGGAGCTGGGCGACCCCGAGTACGGCGTCTGCCGGGGCACCGATCCCCGCTGCTACCACGACTGGGGCAACTTCGATCCCGCCGAGGGCTACAAGGTCCTGGTGTACAGCCGTACCGCCGGACCGCGCCACGCCAACCTCGGGCCCGCGCTCGCCGCCGGCCTCAATCCCCCGCTGAGCGCGGCCAACGCGGCCCAGAGCGCCCTGGTGAAGATGGGCAAGGACAACGGCTTCGCCGTCGACTGGACCGAGGACGTCACCCAGCTCTCCTCGGCCGGGCGGCTCCTCGGCTACAACGCCGTGGTCTTCCTCAGCACCACGCGCGACACCCTCGACGACGCGGCGCAGACGGCGCTGCGCCAGTACGTCCGGGGCGGCGGCGGCTTCGTCGGCATCCACAACGCGTTCGGCACCGAATACAACTGGCCCTGGTACGAGGGGCTCCTGGGCGGCGCCAACTTCTACGACCACGGCCCCGCCCAGCCCGGCACCGTCCAGACCCTGAACCGCAGGGACGCCTCCACCGCCGGCCTGCCCGCACGCTGGGCGTTCAGCGACGAGTGGTACAACCTGGTCCCCTTCCCGTCGCGCGTGCGGATCCTCGCCACCGTGGACGAGCGGACGATGGAGCGCGGCACCGAGGGCGGCCTGGGGCACCCCGGGCACGGTTCGTCGCATCCGATCGCCTGGTGCCACTACTACGACGGCGGCCGGGCCTGGCTGACCACGCTCGGGCACGACGCCAAGGCGTTCACCGACGACGGCTCGACCTTCGCCGGGGCACCCCAGTTCCAGCGGCTCGTCCTCGGCGGGATCGAGTCGGCCATGGGCAGGAAGCCCTTCTGCCGCTGAGCCGCGCCCGGCTCCACGGGTGGCCGGGGATCCCCCGGCCACCCGTGCACGCCACCCTCTACAGGCCCAGATAGATGCGCCGGACGCGGACGTCCTCGCGCAGTTCCCGGGACGTGCCGGTCATCGCGACCTCGCCGTTCTCCATCACCACGCAGTCGCTGGTCGCCTCGAACGTCAGCTTGGCGTTCTGCTCGACCAGCAGGAGGCTCAGGCCCTCCTCGCGCAGGCGGACGAGCACCGCGAGGATGTCCTCGACGAGCTTGGGCGACAGGCCCATGGACGGCTCGTCCAGCAGGAGCAGCCGGGGCTTGGCCATCAGCGCCCTGCCGACGGCGAGCATCTGCTGCTGCCCGCCAGACAGGGCCCCGGCCAGGCGCCCGCGCATCTCCCCCAGCACGGGGAACAGCTCGTACACCTCCCCCAGCGTCTCCCGGGTGGCGGAGTCGCGCCAGGAACGCGCGTAGGCGCCGAGCATCAGGTTCTTCTCGACTGTGAGCCCGGGGAAGACGTGCCGTCCCTCGGGAACGTAGCCGATCCCGTGCCGGACCACGTCCCGCGCCCTGACCCTGGCCAGGTCGGTCTCGCCGAAACGGACCCGGCCGCCGCTGCGGGGCACGAGCCCCATCAGCGCCTTGAGCGTGGAGGTCTTGCCGGCCCCGTTCGCGCCGATGATGCCGACCGACCGGCCGGGCTCGACGGTGAACGAGATCGACCTGACCGCGCACACCCCGCCGTAGTGGACCGAGAGGTCCTCCACCGCCAAGGTCGCGGTACCGCCGTTCATGAGCTCACCTCCGTGGTCGGAAGGGGCATCTCGGCCATGGCCGAGTCGCCGAGGTAGGCCTCGATCACCGCGGGGTCGCCGACGACCTCCTCCGGCGTGCCTTCCGCGATGACCACGCCGCCGGCGAGGACGGTCACCCGCTCGCACAGCGACATGACCAGGCCCATGTTGTGCTCGATGAGCACGACCGTGACGCCGCTGCCGCGGATGGACCGGACGATCTCGGCGAGCTGCCGCACCTCCTCGCCGTTGAGGCCGGCGGCCGGCTCGTCCAGCAGCAGCACGCGCGGCGAGCCCGCCATCGCGCGGGCGATCTCGATGCGGCGCTGGATGCCGTACGGCAGCGAGCCCGGGGCGGCGCCGGCGAACTCGGTCAGCCCGAACCGTTCCAGCAGCGCGTCCGCCCGCTCGTCGAGCCGGCGCTCGCGCCGCAGGACGCCGACCGGCCACAGCACGTACCGCCAGCTCGCGACGGTGCGCGACCGGTCCAGGGCGACCAGCAGGTTGTCCTTGACGCTCATCTCCCCGAACAGCCGCAGGTTCTGGAAGGTGCGGGCGACGCCCAGCATGGACAGCCGGTACGGGCGGGCGCCGGTGACGGTGCGGCCGTCCAGGACCACCCGCCCGCCGGACGCCTTGTAGAAACCGCTGATGACGTTGAACAGCGTGGTCTTGCCCGAGCCGTTGGGCCCCACGATGCCGCGGATCTCGCCGCGGGCGACGGTGACCGACACGCCGTCCAGCGCCTTGAGCCCGCGGAACCGCTTGCTCACTTCGCGGACCTCGAGCATGGGCGGGGCTCCCTCCGCGTCCGCCCCCGCGGCCTTCGCGGCGGGCTCGTACGGCTGGAACGGGCGCAGCTCGGCGCGGTCGGCGGACCTGCCGCGCCGCCGGTCGACCGCGCCGCGGACCCGCGCCGGGATGCCCGCCAGCCCGGTCGGGGCGAAGACGACCATGATGACCACGACGGTGCCGAATCCGAGCTGGGCGATGGTGGGGTAGTCGACCAGCTGCTCGCGGATCAGCGTCAGCCCGATCGCGCCGACCACGCAGCCGACCAGGCTCTGCCGCCCGCCGATCACCACCATCGCCAGCAGCAGGAACATGTTGGCGATGTTGAAGGTCTCGGGCGCGATGTAGCGGATCAGCCCGACGTACAGCACCCCCGCCACGCCGCCGAACACGCTGGACAGCATGAACGCGGCCATCCGCAGCAGGGGGATCTCCGCGCCCACCGCGCCCGCGGCGAGCGGGTCGTCCCGCATCGCCTTCAGCCGGCGCCCGAGCCCGGTGCGGACGACGAACAGCCCGAAGGCCAGCGCCAGCCCGAACACCACCACTTCGAGGTAGTAGTACAGGTACTCGCTGGTCAGGTCGATGCCGAACATCGGCGGCACGGGGATGGCGGAGATGCCCTCGGCGCCGCCGGCGATCTCGGCGTTGGTCGTCCAGTTGATGAACCCCAGCGCCAGGCCGAGCGTGACGATGCCGAGGTAGTGCGACTGCATGCGCAGCGCCGGGATCCCGACCAGCAGCCCGACCAGCGCCGAGGCGACCATGGCGAGCGCGGCCGCGGGCCAGAAGCCCAGCCCGCTGTGGGTGGTGAGGATCGCGGTCGCGTACGCGCTGACGCCGAAGAAGGCGACCTGCGCCAGGTTGATCTGCCCGGCGATGCCCATGGCCAGGCCCATCCCGATGGCCAGCAGGGCGAACACCAGCGCGATGTTGACCACGTGGATGGCGTAGCCGCCGACCTGGTACGGCAGGATCCAGGCCGCCGCGACCAGTGCCGCCAGCCCGCCGACCCTGGGCGCGCGGGGATGCCGGAAGGTACCGGGGAGGTTCATGCTCGGCTCACCGTCATCTCGCCGAACAGGCCCAGCGGGCGGACCATGATGATCACCGTGAAGACCAGGAACACCACCAGCTCGGAGTAGCCCTGGAAGTGCCCGGCGGCGAAGGAGTCCAGGACCCCGATCGCCAGCCCGCCGACGATGGCGCCGGGGATGTTGCCGCAGCCGCCGAGCATCGCGGCCGCGAACCCCTTGATGCCGATCGCGCCGCCCATCGTCGGGTTGACGTACAGCAGCGGCCCCACCAGGCCGCCGGCCAGCGCCGCGAGCCCCGCGCCGATCGCGAAGGCGATGGCGTTGCTGCGGCCGACGTGGATGCCCACGGCGGTGGCGGCCTCGTGGTCCATCGCGACCGCCTGCATGGCCGCGCCCCGCTTGGTCCGCTGCAGGAAGCCGACCAGCAGCACGACCGCGACCGCCGCGATGAGCAGGACGACGAGGTCGTAGGTGCGCACCCGCAGCCCGAACAGCTCGATCGGCGCGGCCTGCACCGGGTTGTCGACCGCGTGCCCGGTGGCGCCCCAGATCAGCACGGCCACCGCCTGCAGCACCATCCCGAAGCCGATCGTGCCGATCAGCATCAGCGTGAAGTCCTTGTTCTCCAGCGGGCGCAGCACCCGCTCGATGAACAGCCCGATCAGCCCGGTCAGCGCGATCGCCAGCGCCATCGCGACCGCGAACGGCAGCCTGGTCGACATGTAGAAGGTGGACGCCGCGTACGCGCCGATCATCAGGACGTCGGCGTGCGCGAAGTTGACCAGTCCCATGGTGCGGTAGACGAGGGAGAAGCCCATGGCGACCAGCGCGTAGATCGCGCCGAGGCTCAGCCCGCCTATCAGTGTCTGAAGGAAGACCTGCATGGTTCTCTTCTCCGGTCAGCCCTCGGCCTGGACGAGCTTGCCGTTCTTGATGAGCCCGATACTGGTCGCCTTGATGCCGACGCCCGTCTCGTCGTAGACGAAGTCGCCCAGCAGCCCCCGGTGCCGCACGGCCCGGATCGCGTCGGCCAGCTTCTTCCCGGTCGCGACATCGCTGTTCTTGAGCGCGGTCAGCATGATCTGGGCGCCGTCGTAGGCCTTGGCGCCGTGCATCTCGGCCTCCTCGTTGAAGGCGGCCTGGTAGGCGGCGGCGAACTTCCTGGCGGCCTCGCCGATGTCGTTGCTGAGGTAGGGCGAGCTGACGATGGTGCCCTCGGCGTTCTTGGCGCCGGCGGTGTCGATGAAGACGGGGGTGCCCTGCGGGGCGGCGCCGGCGAACGGGACGGTGATGCCGAGGTCGCGCGCCTGCTTGACGATCAGCCCGGACTCGACCTCCTCGGCGCCCAGGAAGACGACCTCGGGCCCGGCCTGCCGGATCTTGGTCAGCTGGGCGCTGAAGTCCTTCTGGTCGATGGTGACGACCTCGTCGGCGACCGGCTTGACGCCGCGGTCGGCCAGCGCCTTGCTGAACGCGTCGTGCTCGCCCTTGCCGTACGCGCCGTTGTTGGTGATCAGCGCGAACTTCTTCATCTTCTCGGTGTCGGCGAGGTGCTTGGCGAGCGTCTCGTCGTAGGTCGTGCTGGTGGGGCCGTTGAGGAAGAGGTAGGGGCTCTTGAGCGCCACCATGCCCGGGGACTGGCCCGAGGCGATGTTGGGGATCTCGAACTGGCGCAGCACGGGCGCCATCGCGATCGTGACGGCGCTCTCGGCGGTGCCGAGCATCGCGATGTACTTCTGGCTGGCGATCTTGCGGGCGATGTTGGTGCCGACGGTCGGGTCGCCCTGGTCGTCGAAGACGTCCAGCTGGATCCTGCGCCCGTTGATGCCGCCGGCCTTGTTCCACTCGTCGACGGCGAGTTTGACGCCCTTGTGCTCCCACTTGCCCAGCGAGCTCAGCTGGCCGCTCTGGGCGTTGACGACGGCGATCTTGATCGGTCCGGAGCCGCCGGAACCGGAGTCCTCCGACTCGCCGGGGGCGCCGCAGGCGGCGGTCAGGCAGGCCGCCAGCGCACCGGCGGCCAGGGCGGAGAGACGGAACCTGGACAGGTTGAACATGAGCGTCACCTCGGGGGGTGGGGGTTGCGGAAGGCGGCGGGGGACGGCGGCGGTGCGGGAGAACGGGGTCAGGCGCGGGGCGGTTCGCCGGGGAAGGCGCCCTGGTAGATGTCGTTGATGTTCCAGTGCCCGGGTGTGGGCACCGGCTCGTTGACCATGGGGACGTCCAGCACCGCCGGGCGCCGCCGGGTCACGGCCGATCGCAGTGCGGTGCCCAGCTCCCCGGGGGCGGAGATCTCGTAGCCGTCGGCTCCGCAGGATCGCGCGAGGGCGGCGAAGTCGGGGCTGTAGGGGCGGCCGTCGGGGTCGTGGAACTCGCAGCCGTAGGCGGCGCCGAAGTTGGCCGCCTGCAGGTCGGCGATGGTGCCGTGGGCGCGGTTGTTCATCACCACGAAGATCACCGGCAGGCCCTGCTCGACGGCCATGGGCAGCGCCGGGAGCTGGGCGCTCATCCCGCCGTCGCCGATCAGCGCGACGACGACGCGGCCCGGCCGGGCGATCTGGACGCCGATCGCGGCCGCGGGCCCGAAGCCCATGGTGGACGCGCCGCCGGGCGTGATGAACCGGCCCTCGGCGGGCAGCTCGTAGCACTGGGCGACGCCGTTCTTGTTCCAGCCCACGTCCGTCACGAGGATCGCGTCGTCCGGCAGGGCGTCGCGCAGGTCGCGCAGGATGCGCTCGGGCCTGAGCGGGAAGTCGTCGGCGCGGCCCCGCTCGCGGCTGCCGGCGAACAGCTCGGTGCGCGCGGTGCGGATCCGCTCGCGCAGCCCCGGCCGGGTGAGGGGTTCGGGCCGGGCCGAGCGCACCGCCGCGGCGATCGCCTCGACCGCCCGCGCGACGTCGGCGACGGCGCCGACCTCCACGGGGTGGTTGCGGCCGATCTCGGCCGGGTCGATGTCGATCTGGACCAGGCGGCCCTGCCCCTGCCCGGGGCCGAGGTTCCAGGTGAACCGCGGGTCCCAGGAGCTGGCGTCGGTCTCGGCGAACCGGGTCGCCAGCGCCAGCACCACGTCGGCGGTGCGCGCGTAGTCGTTGGTGGTGCGCAGTCCCCAGAAGCCCGGCATGCCCAGCAGCAGGGGGTGGTCGTCGGGGACGGCGCCCTTGCCCATCAGCGAGTGCGCGATCGGGATGTCCAGGTGCTCGGCGAGCGACAGCAGCGCGGCGCGTCCGGGCCCGCCGCGCAGGCCCCCGCCGAGGTAGATCAGCGGCTGCCGGGCCCCGTCCAGCAGCGCGGCGATCCGTTCGGCGACCGGGGCGGGCAGGTCGGGCCCGGACGTGCTCGCCGGGAGCGGGCGCTCCTCGCCCGGAACGGGCCGGGAGAACAGGTCCATCGGGACGTTCAGCAGCACCGCGCCGGGCCGGCCGCTCGTCGCCGTCCAGAAGGCCCGCTCGGTGAACCGGCCCAGGTCCTCGGCGCGGTGCACGTGCCAGGCCCGCTTGACGAACGGGCGGTAGATCGCGGTCTGGTCGGCGTCGGCGTGCAGGTTCACCTCCTGGTGCGGATGCCGGCCGTGGTAGTAGGAGGGCACGTCCCCGGAGATCGCGATCAGCGGCACCGAGTCCAGCGCGGCGGTCGCCACCCCCGTGACGGCGTTCATCATCCCCGGCCCGACGTGCACCAGCAGCACCCCGGGGCGGCCCGACGCACGGGCGTAGCCGTCCGCGGCGTGCGCGGCCGCCTGCTCGTGCCGCGCGATGACGAAGGTGATCGGGCTGCGGCCCAGCGCGTCCAGCAGCGCGATGTTGGTGTGCCCGCAGGTGCCGAACACGTACTCGACGCCGTAGGACTCCAGCTGGCGGACCAGCGCCTCGGCCGCGGTGACCGCCGCGGCGCGGCCGAGGGACTCGCCGTCGTGGGCGCGGGTGTCGACGGTCATCGGGCGTTCTCCTCGTCTCGGGGCAGGTCGCTTGATCCGCGCGCTCCCCAGAGGGAGACGCCGCGCAGCATCAGGGTCTTGACGACGGTGTAGTCGTCGATCATGCAGCCGGGGGACTCCCGGCCGAAGCCCGAGTCCTTGACGCCGCCGAACGGGACGTGGTCCAGCCGGTAGTTGGAGGAGCCGTTCACCACCAGCCCGCCGACCTCCAGATCGCGCCAGGCCGTGATGATCCGCTCCAGGTCGCGGGTGAAGATCCCGGCCTGCAGCCCGTACCGGCCGGCGTTGCAGCGCTCGATCGCCTCGGGGAGGCCGTCGAAGGGCAGGACCGCGACCAGCGCCCCGAAGACCTCGTCGGTCACGACCGCGGCGTCGTCGGGCGGCCCGGCGACGATGGTGGGGGCGGCGGTGGCGCCGTCGCGCTCACCGCCGAGCACCAGCCGGGCACCGGCCGCGGCGGCCTCGGCGCTCCAGCGCACGACGCGTTCGGCGGCCTCCTCGTCGACCATCGAGCCGACGTCGGTGGCCGGGTCGAGCGGGTCGCCGACCTTGAGCGCCGCGACGGCGGCGGTGAAGGCGTCCAGGAACTCCTCGAAGCGGGGGCGGTGCACGTACACCCGCTGCACCGAGATGCAGCTCTGCCCCGAGTTGGTGTACCCGGTGCGGGCGCAGACCCGCGCGGCGGCGGCGATGTCGGCGTCGTCGCAGACGATGGTGGCGGCGTTGCCGCCCAGCTCCAGGACCAGCCGCTTGGCGCCCGCCGCCCTGGCCACCGCCGCGCCCGTCGCGGCGCTGCCGGTGAAGCTGATGACGCTCACCTCGCCGGCCGCGCACAGGGCCGAGCCGACCTCGCCGCCCCCGTGCAGGAGCTGCACCGCCTCGACCGGCATCCCGGACTCGACCAGCAGGGCGACGACGGCGGTGGAGGCGGCCGGGGCCTGCGGCGGGGCCTTGACGATCGTGGTGTTGCCCGCGGCGAAGGAGGCGCCGAGCTTGTGCGCCAGCAGGTTGGCCGGGGCGTTGAACGGCGTGATCGCCAGGGCCACGCCCGCCGGGGCGCGGTAGGTGAACGCGGTGTTCCCGATCCCCCGGTCCCAGCCCGCCACCGGGAGTGTCTCGCCGCCGATCCGCCGGGCCTCGGCGGCGCACACCGCGAAGGTGTCGGCCACCCGGTCGATCTCGCCGCGCCCGTCCTTGAGGGGCTTGCCCAGCTCCAGGGCGAGGAGGCGGGCCAGCTCGTCCCGGCGCTCCAGGGCCGCGGCCGAGGCGCGTTCGAGGATCTCGGCGCGGGAGGCCGGGGCCAGGCCCGCCACCGTCCGCGCGGACGTGCGGGCATAGGCCCGGACGGCGGCGACGTCCTCGGGGCCGGCGGACGGCGCCCGGCTCACGAGCCGCCGCGAATACGGTCCGATTCGTTCACTCTGCGGACCATCGGTGACCCAGCCGCCGGCCACCAGAGCCGCCGCCTGTACCGCTGCGGCCTCGGGATCGGCGGCAAGAACCGGGTTCGGCATCAACTTCCTCCTGGACCGCTAAACGGTTCATCAGGCCCACTTCGCGGACCTGCGAGCCAACGTAAGGGCACCCGCCGCCCCTGACAAGGCCCCTCTCGCCGGAACTTGCGCCCGTCCGCGGGCCGCGGGCGGTCCGCACGACGGTGAAGGCCAGGAAGGATCGTCTCTAATGTTCGAACCAGTGAGTTAGTTATAGGTGACCTGGCTCACAGACGGAAGGGCGAGCGGAGGTTTTTCTGGACCCGCACCTCCCTCTGCACCGGCTGACGGTCCAACTAGACCGCCATGCGGACTGTGTGTAACGTACGAATCCGGGAGACCACCAGAGCCAGGGAGAGCGAACGCCTGTGAGTCCAGCGAGGAAGCCCGAGGCCGAACCGCCGGCCGACGCCCAGGGCGTGCGCAGCGTGCAGCGGGCCGTGGAGATCCTGTCGCTGCTGAGCGAGGAACGGCCCGTGGTGACGATCCGCGACATCGTCACCGCCACCGGCCTGGCGAAGACCACCGTCATCCGGCTCGTGCAGACCCTGGAGCACAACGGCCTGCTCTGGGCGACCCCCAACGGCTACCTGCCGGGCCCCGGGCTGTGGCGGTGGGCCCACCTGGCCCGCAGCAGCTGGGAACTCCCGCCCGAGACCCGCAAGATGATGCGCGACCTGGGCGCGCGCAAGCGGGAGACGGTCAACCTCTACATGCTCCGCGACATCTACCGGGTCTGCGTGGCACAGCAGGAGAGCCCGCAGCCGCTGCGGCACGTCGTCCACGTCGGCGACGAACTCCCCCTCTGGGCCGGCGCCTCGTCCAAAGTGCTGCTGCGGGACGCGCCCGAGGGGCTGCTCGCCCGGATCGCCGTCTCCTCCCCCTACGGCGAGGGCCACGTCCGCCGCCTGCGCGAGTGGATCGACGAGGCGGCGCACCGCGGCTGGGCGGTCAGCCACGGCGAGCGGGAGGACGGGCTGTCCGCCGTCGCCGTCCCGGTCCTGGGCCGCTCCGGCAAGGTGGTCGCCGCGCTGTCCCTCAGCGGCCCCACCGTGCGCTTCACCGACGACCAGGTCGAGCTGTTCGCGGCGGACCTGCGGCAGGTGGCCAAGGAGATGTCCGAGCGCGGCTTCGACCACCCGCTCGCCCCCGCGCACTGATCCCGCCGATCACGTAGGAACGCGCGCGCCGCCGCGGCGCGCCACCGAAGGAGCAAGCGCATGCAGGAGCGACCGCTCAGCGGCATCCGGGTCCTCGACCTGACCAACGTGCTCGCCGGACCCTACTGCAGCTACCAGCTGATGCTGCTCGGCGCCGAGGTCGTCAAGGTCGAGACCCCCGGGCAGGGCGACCTGGCCCGCAACCTCGGCCCCGACCCCGAGCTGAACCGCGCGGGCCTCGGCGCGTCGTTCCTCGCCCAGAACGCGGGCAAGAAGTCGCTCGAGATCGACCTCAAGGCCCCGGCGGGCCGGGCCGCCTTCGAGGACCTGGTGCGCGGCGCCGACGTGCTGCTGGAGAACTTCCGCGCCGGCGTGCTCGACCGCCTGGGCTTCGGCTGGCCCCGCCTGCGCGAGCTCAACCCCCGGCTCGTCTACTGCGCCGTCTCCGGATTCGGCCAGACCGGCCCCATGAGCCAGGCCCCCGCCTACGACCAGATCATCCAGGGCCTCTCGGGGATGATGAGCGTGACCGGGACCAGGGAGACCGCGCCCCTGCGCGTCGGCTTCCCGGTCTGCGACACCGTGGGCGGGCTCGCCGCCGCGCTGCACATCTGCGCCGCCCTGGCCGGCCGGGCGTCGACCGGCCGGGGCACCTTCCTGGACGTCTCCATGCTGGAGGCCGCGGTCTCCGCCATGGGCTGGGCGGTGTCCAACTACCTGGTCAGCGGGGTGCCGCCGGAGCCGATGGGCACCCAGAACGCCACCTCCGCCCCGTCCGGCACCTTCGAGGCCGCCGACGGCCCGCTGAACATCGCCGCCAACCGGCAGGAGCAGTTCGAGACCCTCTGCGCGATCCTGGACCGCCGCGACCTGCTCGACGACCCCCGCTTCGCGGACCGGGAGGCCCGCAAACTCCACCGCGAGGAACTCGACGGCGAGCTCAACACCGTCCTGCGTCGCCGTACCGCGCGGGAATGGGAGGAGACCCTCGGAGCGGCCGGGGTGCCCGCGGCCCGGGTCGCCGAGGTCCCCCAGGCGGTCGAGCTGGAGCAGCTGCGCCACCGCGGCTTCTTCACCGACCTGCCCTTCCCGGACGGGTCCGGGAGGACCCTGCGGGTGGCCGGAAGCGGCGTCCTCCATGACGGCGAGCCCCTGCGTCCCGCCGCCCCGCCCCCGCTGCTGGGCGAGCAGAACGGCGAGCGCCGGGAGCTGGCGGCGCGCTGGAACGGCACCGAGACGGCCGTCACCCCGTGAGACCGCACCCGTGAGACCGCACCCATGAGCCGGCACCGTGAGGAGCTTCCGTGACCGAGATCGACCCGACGGGGGCCGTGGCCGGCTGGTGGGCCACCGCCGTCTCCCGGATGGAACCCGGCGTCATCGAACTGCGCGGCCGTCCCGTGCAGGACCTCATCGGCACCACCGGCCTCAGCTCGATGATCTGGCTGATGCTGCGCGGCGACCTGCCGGACCCGCGGCAGGCCGGGCTGCTGGAGGCGGCCCTGGTCGCCGCGGTCGACCACGGCCCGCAGGCCCCCTCCATCGCCATCGCCCGCATGGCCGCCACCTGCGGCGTCGGCCTCAACAGCGCGGTCGCCAGCGCGGTCAACACGCTGGGCGACAGCCACGGCGGCGCCGGCGAGCAGTGCGTCCGGTTCCTGGACGGGATCCTCGAAGCGGAGGCCGCCGGCGCCGACCTGCCGGCCGCCGTCGAGCGGGCCGTCCGCCAGGGGCCCCGCTACGTCCCGGGCTTCGGCCACCGGTTCCACCCGGTCGACCCGCGCCGCGACCCGCTCCTGGGCCTGGTCGAGAGCGCCGTCCAGGACGGTGTCGTGCCCGGGGACCATCTCCGCGCCGGCCTCGCGGTCGAGGCGTACCTCGCCGCCAAGGGCGACAGGCCGATCCCGATGAACATCGACGGCGCCACCGCCATCATCTACGCCGAACTGGGCTTCCCCGCGCCCCTGGCCCGCGGCCTGTTCGTCCTCAGCCGCAGCATCGGGATCCTCGCCCACGCCTGGGAGGAGACCCAGCAGGGCCGCCGCAACAAGGGCCCGATCCCCCGCTCGATCCTGCCCGCCCGGCTGCCCTGACGGGCGTCCGGCGCGGCCCCGGCGCGGCGTCGTCCGAGGTGAACGTCGCTCTGACCTCTTGACATGTGATGCCGCGCACCATGAACATACGTGACGGCCCGATTAATTAACTATCTAGTTCGTACTAACGGGCTCTCACCCCGAGGAGCATCACGTGCGCGACCACCCGACCGCCGGCACGGCGGGAACCCCCGAGGGAGGCCAGCCCCGCAAGGCCGCGCTGGCCGCCTGGATCGGCAGCGCGCTGGAGTACTACGACTTCTTCATCTACGGCACCGCCGCGGCGCTGGTGTTCGGCAAGATCTTCTTCCCCGACTCCGACCCGGCCGCCGGCACCCTGCTGGCGCTGGCCACCTTCGGCGTCGGCTACCTCGCCCGCCCGGTCGGCGCGTTCGTCCTGGGGCACGTCGGGGACCGGTTCGGCCGCAAGAAGGTGCTGGTCTCCACCGTCATGCTGATGGGCGCGGCGACCTTCCTCGTCGGCTGCCTCCCAACCTACGGCCAGGTCGGCCTGCTCGCACCGGTGCTGCTGGTTCTGCTGCGGCTGGCCCAGGGCTTCTCGGCGGGCGGCGAGCAGGCCGGCGCCAACTCCATGACCCTCGAGCACGCCCCCTCGCACCGCCGCGCGTACTACACCAGCTTCACCCTCAACGGCACCCAGGCCGGCCAGATCCTGGCCACCGCGATCTTCCTGCCGGTCGCCGCCCTGCCCGAGGACCAGCTGCTGAGCTGGGGCTGGCGGGTCCCGTTCTGGCTCAGCGCGATCGTCATGGTGGTCGCGTACGGCATCCGCCAGAAGCTCGCCGAGACCCCCGTGTTCGAGCAGGAGGCCGCCCAGGGCGCCGTCGCCGGGCTGCCGCTGGCCGTCCTGCTGCGCGACCACTGGGCCGACGTGCTGCGCGTGATGGTCGCCGCCGTCATCGCCTCGGTCAGCACGATCTTCACCGTCTACGCCCTCTCCTACGCGGTCAACACCATGGACCTGGAGAAGACGCCCATGCTGTGGGTCGGCGTCCTCGCCAACGCCGCGGCGCTGGTCGCGCTCCCGCTGTTCGGCAGGCTCGCCGACAGGATCGGGCGCAAGCCCGTGTTCATCGGCGGCTCGCTGGGCTGCGCGGTCCTGATGTTCGCCTACCTGTGGGCCATCTCCGCCGGGAACTACCCGCTGATCTTCCTGGTCGGCATCCTGATGTTCGGCGTCGTGCACAGCGCCACCGGAGCCGTCTGGCCCGCCTTCTACGGGGAGATGTTCAGCGCCCGGGTCCGGCTGTCGGGCACCGCCATCGGCACCCAGATCGGCTTCGCCATCGCCGGGTTCGCCCCGAGCATCGCCGGCGCCATCGCCGGGGACGGCCCCGGCGCCTGGCTCGGCGTCTCGATCATCACCGCCGTGCTGTGCCTGATCAACATCGCCGCCGTCGCGACCGGCCGCGAGACCTACAAGGTCCCCACCGACCAGCTCGGCGTCCGCCCCGCGCCCGCCGCCCCGGCCGCCCCCTCGCTCGCGGAGCGGGCATGACCGGGGACGCCTTCCAGGTGTACGCGCTGCGTTACGCGCACCGCGACGGGAAGCGCGGCCAGCACTTCCACGGCTACGACGAGCGCTGGGACGAGCCGCACCCGACCGCCTACTACATCTGGCTGGCCGTCTCCGACCGGCACACCGTCGTCATCGACGCCGGGATCGCCCCGGACCAGGCCGGCCGGCTCGCCGGGATCGACTACCACGCCTCGCCGGTGACGCTCCTGGCCGACCTGGGGGTGGCCGCCGGATCCGTCGGCCACGTCGTCCTGACCCACCTGCACTACGACCACACCGGGACGGCCGCCGCGTTCGAGAACGCCCGCTACGTCCTCCAGCGCGCGGAACTCGACTACTGGACCGGGCCGTGGGCGCGGCGCGTCGAACGGGAGCGCTGGCTGGTCAACGACGACGACCTCGCCCACCTGCGCGGGGAGCGGGACCGGGTGCGGCTGGTGGACGGGGACGCCGACGTGGTGCCCGGCCTGAGCGTCCACCTGGTCGGCGGCCACACCGCCGGCATGCAGGTGGTGCGCGTCCGCACCGGCCGCGGCCACGTCGTCCTGGCCTCCGACGCGAGCCACTTCTACGAGAACCTCGAGGACGACCGCCCCTTCGCGATCCTGCACAGCATGACGGGCATGTACGGCGCCTTCGACCGGATCAAGGAGCTGGCCGGCGGCCCCGGACTGGTCGTGGCCGGGCACGACCCCGAGGTGCTCGAACGCTTCCCGCCGCCGTCCGAGCCCTTCCGCGGGCGGATCGCACGCATCGCCTGAACACCACGCCACAGATATCGGGGACCCCAATGCAACCGACCGTTCTCGTCCTGAACGGCCCCAACCTCAACCTGCTCGGACAGCGCGAACCCGAGCTGTACGGCACCGTCACCCTGGCGGAGATCGAGGCCAGATGCCGCACCGTCGCGGCCGGACACGGCCTGGGCGTGGACTTCCGCCAGAGCAACCACGAAGGGGCGCTGGTGGACGCCGTCCAGGAGGGCGCCGCCGGCATCGTGATCAACCCGGCCGCGTACGCGCACACGTCCATCGCGCTGCGCGACGCGCTGGCCACCGCCGGGGTCCCGATCGTCGAGGTGCACCTGACCAACCTCCACCGCCGCGAGGCGTTCCGGCACACCTCCCACACGGCCGCCATCAGCGACGCCGTGATCTGCGGCGCCGGCGCGCACGGCTACGAGCTGGCCCTGCTCCACCTGGCCGCGCTGCTGGACGGGGAGCGGCCGGCATGAGCGGGCACCTGATCGGCCTGATCGGCTCCGGCATCGCCACCTCGCTCAGCCCCGCCCTGCACGAGCGCGAGGCCGACCACCACGGGCTGCGCTACCTCTACAAGATCATCGACATCGCCGAGCTCGGCGTGGACGCCGGTGCCGCGGGCGACCTGGTCCGCACCGCCCGCCGGCTCGGCTACACGGGGCTCAACATCACCCATCCCTGCAAGCAGACCGTGATCGAGCACCTCGACGAGCTGTCCCCGGACGCCGCCCGGCTCGGCGCCGTCAACACCGTGACCTTCGAGGGCGACCGCGCCATCGGCCACAACACCGACTGGACCGGCTTCGCCGAGTCCTTCGCCCGGGGCCTGCCCGACGCCGCCGCGCACCGGGTCGTCCAGCTCGGCGCCGGCGGCGCAGGCTCCGCGGTGGCGCACTCCCTGCTGACGCTCGGCGCCGACCGGGTCACCCTGGTCGACGCCCGCGCCGACCGCGCCGAATCACTCGCCGCCGAACTCACCGAACGCTTCGGCCCCGGACGCGCCCACGCCGCGGCGCCCGCCGACCTGGAGTCCTCGCTCCGGCACGCGGACGGCCTGGTGAACGCGACACCGGTCGGAATGGCGGCGCACCCGGGATCCCCGGTCCCCGGCGAACTGCTCCGCCCGGACCTCTGGGTCGCCGACGTCGTCTACCGCCCGCTGCGCACCGAACTCCTCGGCCGGGCCCGCGACATCGGCTGCCGCACCCTGGACGGCGGCGGCATGGTCGTCTTCCAGGCGGCGCACGCCTTCCGCCTCTTCACCGGCCTGTCCCCCGCCACCGACCGCATGCTCGCCCACCTGTCCGCCCTGATCACAGCCTGACCACGGCGGGCAGGGCGCCGATGAGTTCCGCGGGCTCGCCGGGTCTACCTCGTCGGAAGGTGCCTACCGGCACGCAAACGATACGCAGGTGGGGAGAGATGCCGACGTGACCTCCAAACCACTGCCGCCGGTCGTCGACGAGCAGAGCTGGCGCGGCCGGCTCGACGAGTTGCGCGCCCGTGAGAAGGCCGCCACGAGGGAGCTCGATGCCATCGCCGCCCAGCGGCGGAGGCTGCCCATGGTGCAACTGCCGGACTACACCCTGGAGGGGCCCGGCGGCCCCGTCCGGCTCGTCGACGTCTTCGACGGAAAGTCCCAGCTGATCGTCTACCACCACATGTGGAACCCCGGTCAGGAGTGGCAGTGCCCGGGGTGCACCGGGTTCACCTCCCAGTTCTGGAAGCTGGAGTTCCTCGACGACTACGACGCCCGCTTCGTCATCGTCACCCAGGGACCGATCGAGGAGGCCCTGGCGTACAAGCGGCGGGTCGGGAACGCGATGGACTGGTACTCGACCGCCGGCAGCTCCTTCGGCGGCGACATGGACGCGCCGCCGGGGGGCGGATTCGCGGTCAACGTCTTTCTCCGCGACGGCGACACCGTCTACCGCACCTGGCACACCAGCGGCCGCGGCACCGAGCAGCTGAGCCACACGTTCCCGCTCATCGACCTGCTCCCCTACGGCCGGCAGGAGGAGTGGCAGGACGTCCCGGAAGGCTGGCCGCAGGCGCCGACCTACAGCCATTGGTGGAGCTCGGAGCAATACACCCGATACGGCGAGGACGCGCACTAGGCGAAGGCCGGTCCCCGGCGAGACGGGCGGACGAAACGAGGAGATGCGCGGTGTCTCGTCCGCCCGTGCCCGGGCCGGTTACGGGCGGACGAGCAGGACGTTGCCGAGCGAGCGCTGACCGGTGGCGTCGGAGGGCCGGTTCACGATGCCGGTGCCCGAGGTCACCATGACGCTGGAGCCGCCGCCGTCGAGATTCAGCGCCTCCCGGGCGCCGAGCAGCTTCATGAGCTCACCGGTCTGGGCGATCCCGAGCCCTTCGCTGTAGCCGTCCTGCCTGCCGTCGACCACCACCAGCATGAGCCGGCCCCGGCCGTCCATGCCGATCATCGAGCGCGGGTTGCTGCGCAGGGCCCAGTTGTAGGTGAACGTCTGGTCGGTGCCCTCCCGGATCAGCCCGTCGGCCACCGCGTTCACGTTCACCTTCCCGTCCCTGACCAGGGTCGGGCCGACCTGCAGGATCGTGGTGTCCGGCGTCAGCGGCACGCGGCGCCCCTTGCTGTCCTCGACCCGCTCACTCACGCGCAGCCGATCGCCCGCCTTCACATGCCCGAGCAGCCAGGCGGCGCTCTCACCGATGGCCTGCACGGTGGAACCGCCGGCCGGGACGCGCGCACCGCGTGAGGTGTTCACCGCCGTCACCCGGTCGTGGGCGTCCAGCACGGCCTCGGCGCCCGCGCCGGCGGGCGGCGTGCCCCATTCGGGGGTGAAGAGCACCAGTTCGCTGGCGTCGGTGCACTTGAGGTCGTGCTGCGGCTTCTCGGTCGGCTGGTCCCCGCCCACACCGCCGCAGTTCCAGATCTCACCCGGCAGCCGGTTGACGCCGTCGATCTCGACGGTCTCCCGGCCGGCCCGCAGCCGCACGTGCGCGGTGTAGGCGTCCACGTCCACCGCGCGCCCACCCTTGGTGATCTTGATTCCGCCCCGGCCCTGCGTGGCCGAGCCGATCAGCCTGCCGTCCTTGACGTACATGCCGCCGGGCGCGCTGTTGTAGAACCACTGCGCGTTCACTCCGGCCACCGCGCCCGCCGCGGCGGCGAGGTCGGTCAGCTTCTCCGTGCCGTTCAGCGTCGGGCCGAAATCGGTGCCGACCGTGCCGCCGAACTCGCGGAAGTCCACGCGGAGCACATGCACCTTCTGGGGCGCCCCGGCATCGGTGCCGTCCTGCGCGGTGTAGCGCGTACCGCCCGCGAACCCGGCCGCCCTGATCGTGGACAGCGCGCTCGTCGCCTCGGCGCCGGTGGCGTACCGCCCGACCCGGACGGTCCAGCCGACGGGGCCGGCCGGACGGTCGGCGAACGCGGGCGAGGAGACCTCCTCCAGCCGCGGCTCGAACCCCTTCGCCCGCAACGCGCCGACCACGCGATCGGCGATCTCCTTCGCCCCCAACGCGGTGTTGGCCGTATTGAGCTGCCCGTCGACCGTGCCCGGCAGGTACACCTGGACGGTCCAGAAGTCGCCGGCGTCCTTGGCCCCGAGCGACAGCGAGGTCAGCGTCACCCCGGACGCCACGGTGGTGGTCACCGGCGCCGCGCTCAAAGGCAGCCCGCCGCCGAAGAAGGACTCCCGCGGGGACGGGGCCGCCGTCGCCGCGGGCACGTTCACGGCCAGTACGGCCGCGGCCACCGCCACGGCCGAGAGGGTTTTCGGGCGCATGCAAGTCCTCCATGTCACGGTAAAAACAAGCATGATCAGACAAAGGCCGACGGATGGCCCGAAACCGTCCTCGAAGGGTCTGCCGCGCAACATGACGTGAACAACTGCGCCGGCGCGCACGAGCTGACCTGCCCGGATGGCTGAACGATCACGCCCCGGGCCCGGCGCGTGCGCGGCTCGGGAGTTGACCGCGGCTCCCGGCGGCGTTCCAAAAGCAACAGTTTTGCAATCCTTGCAATGAAAGAGGCGGGGTGTCTAGCATGCGGATCCGAGGCCGAGCGTGCGGAAGGCGATGTCAGTGACGGTTGAGCTGTCGTGCGGGCTGCCGCCCGGTCCCGCGTTCGGCGATCTGGCGGTTCTGGCCGAGAAGCTGGGCTATGCACGGGTCTGGATCTTCGACTCGGCTCCGCTGTGGGAGGACCCGTTCGTCCATCTCGCCCTGGCCGCGGAACGCACGTCGCGGATCGGGCTCGGCACCGCGGTCCTGATTCCGAGCGAGCGGTCGGAGATGGCCATGGCGTCGGCGATCGCGGCCATCGCCCGGCTGTCCGGCGGCCGGTTCCGGGCCTGCTTCGGCACGGGCGCCACCGCGCGCCGCACCATGGGCCGGCGGCCGCTGACACTGCGCGCCCTGGAGGAGTACGTAGCGGCCGTGCGCGGGCTGCTGGCGGGCGAGACCGTGACGATCGAGGATCAGCCTGCCCGGATGCTGCACGCGGAGGGCCTGGCGGCGCCTCGTCCCATCGACGCGGAGATCTGGTTGAGCGCGTTCGGTCCGCGCGCCATTGAACTGGCCGCACGCATCGCCGACGGCATCGTCGGCCAGTCCGTACACCCCGCGCTTCCGATGGCGACCATGCGGGCGGGCACGGTGCTCGAACCGGGTGAGGACCGCGGCGCCCAACGGGTGGGCGAAGCGGTCGGCCCATGGCAGGTGGTCGCCTTTCACGAGGCCTACGCCATCGGCGGGGCCGCGGCGGTCGACGCGATGCCCGGTGGGCAGGAGTGGCGGGAGGCGCTCGAACGACTCGCTCCGGAAGGCGAACGCCACCTGCTGGCCTACGAGGGGCACGTCACCCATGTGACGGAGCGTGATCTTCCTCTGGTCGGCTATGACCACGGATTTCCGACGCTGATCGGAGAGGCGGACGAGATCCGGGACGGCCTGGAGCAGCTGGGGGAACGCGGCGTGCGAGAAGTGATCTACACGCCGAGCGGACCCGACGTCGCCCGCGAACTGCGCACCTTCTCGGCCGCGGCGCGCAGGTGATGATCTCCGGTGAGCCGGTGGACCGCTCACCGTACGGCGCCCCGGAGACAGGTCGCCCGGCCCGTCGACGAGAATTACGTTCTGATATCATGAAAACATGGTTCTCCTCATGGGCGGCGGCAGATGATCCTCGACTTCACCCCAGACCAACGGCTGTTCCACTCCACGACCAAGGACTTCCTGGAGCGCACGGCGCCTGTCGCCGCCGTGCGCGAGCTCGCGGACTCCGGCGGCGGGTTCGACCGCGACTGGTGGCGGCGGGGCGCCGAGCTCGGGTGGACGGCGCTGCTGGTGCCGGAGGAGCTCGGCGGCGGCTCGGTCTCCGGGTCGCCGGTGACGGAGTTGACCATCGTCGCCGAGGAGATGGGCCGCGCGTGCGCCCCCGGCCCGCTGACCACGACCAGCGCCGTGCTGGCCGGCCTGGCGCGCGCGGGCGACCGGTTCGCCGCCGCCATCGAGGCGATCATGAGCGGCGAGACCGTCGCGAGCTGGGCGTTCTACCGGCCGGGCCGCGGCCTCTCCCTTGACCACGCGTCGCTCTCCGCCCGGGCCGAGCCCGACGGGGAGGGGTACCGCCTGTCCGGCGAGGTCGACCGGGTGGAGTCCGGTGACCAGGCGGGGGTGTTCCTGGTCACGGCGGGCTCGCCCGGCGGGCCGGTGCAGCTGCTGGTGCCCGCGGACTCCCCCGGCGTCACCGTCACGCCGACCTGGACGCTCGACGTCGTCCGCCGCACGGCCCGGGTGGGCTTCGCCGATGTCGCCGTCCCGCCGGACGCGGTGGTGCAGCGCGGCGCCGAGGCCGCCGCCGCGGTCGAGGCGCAGCTGCAGATCGCGGCCGCGCTCGCGGCGGCCGAGATGGCCGGCGCGGCCGACCGCACCTTCGAGTTCACCGTGCAGTGGATGTTCGACCGCTACACCTTCGGCCGCCCCCTGGCGTCCTACCAGGCGCTCAAGCACCGCATGGCCGACAACAAGACCTGGCTCGAAGCCTGCCACGCGACCGTGTCGGCCGCGGCGCGGGCGCTCGACGACGACCCCGCGGAGGCGGCCGAGGCGGTGAGCGCCGCCAAGTCGTTCGTCGGCGCGAAGGCACCCGTGATCATCCAGGACTGCGTCCAGATGCACGGCGGCATCGGCGTCACCTGGGAGCACGACATCCACCTCTACCTGCGCCGCGCCACGCTCGACCGCGCGCTGTACGGGACGCCGGAGGAGCACCGGCGCCGCATCACCGACCTGCTCGACCGGAGGGCCGCATGACCACCGACGACCTCGAATCCGTCGAGAGCTTCCGGGCGAGGGCGCGCACCTGGCTCAAGGAGAACATGCCTCCGGCGCCCGACGGGTACAGGTGGCAGGGCGACGACGCGTCGTGGCCGCGGGCCAGGGAGCTGCAGAAGATCCTCTACGCGGGCGGGTTCGCCGGCATCTGCTTCCCGAAGGAGTACGGCGGGCTCGGCCTCACCCCCGCCCACCAGCGCGCGTTCACCGAGGAGTCCCTCGGCTACGAGATGCCGCTGGCGCTGAACGTGCCGACGTTCTCCATCTGCGCGGCGACGATCCTCGACATGGGCACCGAGGAGCAGAAGCGCGCGCACATCCCGGCGGTCATCAAGGGCGAGGAGGTGCTGTGCCAGTTCCTGTCCGAGCCGAACGGCGGCTCCGACCTGGCCGGCCTCACCACCCGCGCGGAGCGCGACGGCGACACGTGGATCCTCAACGGCTCGAAGATCTGGAGCACGTTCGCCTTCGCCGCCGACTACGCGCTCTGCCTGGCCCGCACCGACTGGGACGTGCCCAAGCACCGCGGACTCACGATGTTCCTGATGCCGGTGCACGCCGAAGGCGTCACCATCCAGCGCATCAAGCAGACCAACGGCTCCGACGAGTTCTGCCAGGAGTTCTTCGAGAACGTCGTGCTCCCGGCGGACGCGGTGGTCGGCGAGGTCAACGACGGCTGGACGGTCGCCAGCCGCCAGCTGTTCCACGAGCGCACCGCGGTCGGCGGCGGCTCGCCGTACACCAGCGGAGCCCGGCCGCGCAGCGGCGGCGAGGTGCACGACCTGCTCGACCTCGCCGAGCGCACCGGCCAGCTCGACGACCTCCGGGTCCGCGAGGACATCGGCGAGGCCAAGGCGATGCGCCTGGTCGAGGAGCAGATGATCGCCCGCGTCTCCCAGGCGATCAAAACCGGTGCGATGCCGGGCCACGCCGGGTCGCTCCTCCGCCTCTTCCACGCCGAGACCGTGTGGATGCAGACCGACGCGGCGCTGCGGATCGCCGGAGCCGTGGGCGTGACCGGCGAACCGGGCCGCGACCAGGACCCGACCGACGTCGGCGAGGACTTCATCTACCGCCAGGCCTCCGGGCTCGGCGGCGGCAGCACCGAGATGGCCCGCAACATCATCAGCGAACGCCTGCTCGGCATGCCGCGCGAGCAGGCCGCCGACCGGGACATCCCGTTCCGCCAGGTCAAGACGGGCCGGTAACCGGCCAGATCGGACGGCACCGACCGTGAGCCGGTCGGTGCCGTTCCGCGTCACCCCGCAAGGCCGCCGAGGGTCAGGTCGAGGAGCCGGCGGCCGCCGTCCTCGGGGCGGTTGCGGCTGACCGTCCAGGCGATGCCGCTGACCAGGTCGAACAGCTCCTCGGGCGTGACGTCGGCGCGGACGGCGCCGGCCTCGCGGGCCCGGTCGAGCAGCGTCCGCGTGATCTCCTGCATGCTCGCGCAGGTGACGCCGAGCGCCGAGTTCCGGCTCCCCGCCGCGTCGAGGACGCGTCCGGGCAGGTCGCCGTACGTGCTGACCTGATCGATCATCGCCAGCAGCCACGCGCGCAGCGCCTCCGCGGGACGCGGGGCGGAGACCAGCTCGGTGCCGCGCCGGTGGGTGGCGGCCATGTTCTCGGCGAGGGCGGCGACGAGCAGGTCGTCGCGGTTGGGGAAGTGCCGGTACAGCGTCGCCGAGCCGACGCCCGCGGCACGGGCGATCTCGTCGATCGAGGTCCCGGCGCCGTCGCGCAGGAACGCCCGCTGGGCGGCGGCGACGACGGCCTCGTAGTTGCGCCGGGCGTCGGCGCGCTTCGGCTTGCGCGGCCCGAACTCCGGAGGTGCGCCCGGAGCGGATGCCGGTGCGGCGCCCGTCACTTTCGCCTCCCTTGACACTAAGCGGGGACAGACCCCATATTACCGATGCGGGGAGCGTCCCCGTTTTTCATCATAGCGAGGTTCGGCCAGATGACCCAGGAAACGCGCACGGAACGTGACATCGACGGCCGGGAACCCGGTCCGGCCGACCCGCTGGCGATCCTCATGGCGGAGCGGGAGATCTACAGGACCTTCTACCGCTTCTTCCGGATGGCCGACCTCGGGCGGTTCACCGACATCGGCACCGCCTGCTTCACTCGCGACGCCCTCATCGAGTACGACGTGATGCCCGGTCCGACGCAGCGCTTCCACGGCCGGGACGCGTTCGCCGCGTTCATGTCGGCGGGCGGCCCGCGGCGGGAACCGCGGGTGGCGCACGTCGTCGGCCAGACGACCATCGACTGGATCTCCGGCGTCCCGCACGTCGAGGCCTACGCGACCGTGTACCACTGGGCGGCCACGCGCACACCGCTCGGCGAGCACCGTCCGGCGGACTGGACGGTGGTCGGCCTCGTCCAGGACACCTTCGCCCAGGAGGACGGCCGATGGCTGATCAGCCGGCGGCACGTCGAGCCCGTGGCCGGACTCGTCGCGGTGGGCACCGCCCCGCGGTGAAACGGCCGGGCGCCCTCGGCGCCCGCCACGACCACGGCGCGGTCCGGCTTGCGGGATCCGGCCGGGTGTGAGATAGATCCTAAGGAAATCTATAACGATGACTTCAAGATTCCATATCTGTAGCTTCAGTTCGGCGGGCGGGCGGGTGTGGCCTGCCTGGACGCGGCCCCCTCCCCCGACGCCGAGGCCCCTCACGCGCCGAAAGGAACGCCCCATGACCGTTGAGGACATCGCCAGGACCAACAAGGAGATCCTGCGCGCGTACTACGCGGGCGGCTCGCGCGACGGGTCCTCCGGCGGGGACGCCGACGACCGGCTGGCCGAGTTCTTCCACGAGGACGTCGAGCTGCCGGCGAACACGATGCCGAACGGGCGGCAGGGCCTGGCGGGGCTCCGGGAGCACAACCGGTACCTGGCGACGAGGCTGAAGGGCCGTCCGGTGACGGTCGAGACGATGATCGCCGAGGGCGACAAGGTCGCCGTGCAGCTGACGGTGCGCGGTCAGGTGATCGGCGAGGTGATGGGGCTCCAGCCGAGCGACCGGGAGTTCGAGATCGAGGAGCTCATGATCTTCACGTTCCGCGACGGCAAGGTGAGCCGGGTCGACCGTGTCGCCGACCGCTACGCGCTCGTCGAGCAGGTCGGGCAGGGCAGCATCACCGTCGGCTAGCGGACCGCCCGGCGCACGCACTCGACAGGGGCAGGGAACTGTGACTCGGCAAGGCGATCGACGGCTCCACGTCAACCTCCATCTCGACCAGGCGGGCCATCACATCGCCGCCTGGCGCCGCAACGGCCACGACCTCTCCCGGTACGACGACATCACCTACGACATCGAGCTCGTGCGGCTCGCGGAGCGGGGCCTGCTCGACTCGATCTTCATCGCCGACGCGCCGATGCTCCTGCACAACGCCAGGTACCGGGTGCCGTTCCTGGAGCCCATCACGCTGCTGGCGGCGTACGCGGTGGCGACCAGCCGCATCGGCCTGATCGCGACGGCCTCGACGACCTACTTCGAGCCGTACAACCTGGCCCGGCAGTTCGCGTCGTTGGACCGTATCAGCGGCGGGCGCGCCGGCTGGAACATCGTCACGACGGCGCTGACCGGGGCGGCGCGCAACTTCGGCGACCGGGAGCTGCGCGACCACGACGGCCGCTACCGCGACGCCGAGGAGTTCGTCGACGTGGTCACCAAGCTCTGGGACAGCTGGGAGGCCGACGCCGTCGTCGCCGATCCCGCCGGCGGGGTGTTCGTCGACACCGGCAAGGTCCACGCGATCGACCACCGCGGGCGCGTCTTCGACGTCGCGGGGCCGCTGAACGTCCCGCGCTCCGCGCAGGGCCGCCCGCTGCTCGTCCAGGCGGGCGCCTCGGAGGCGGGGCGGAGCTTCGGCGCCCGGTTCGGCGAGGTGATCTTCACCAACCAGCTCTCGCTCGAGTCGGCGCGGGCCTACTACGCCGACATCAAGCGCCGCGCCGCCGGCTTCGGGCGCGCACCGGAGGAGATCTTCATCCTGCCGGGCATCAAGCCGGTGCTCGCGAGCACCGAGGCCGAGGCCCGGCGGCGGGCCGCCGAGCTCGCCGAGCTCATCGAGCCCGAGATCGGCCGCACCATCCTGACCTGGCAGGTCGACGGCATCGAGCTGCCCGAGATGCCGCTGGACGAGCCGTTCCCGGACCTGACGGCGACGCTGCCGCCGGAGGTGCGGAGCCGGTACGCGCGGCTGGTGGAGATGGCGCGCCAGCACGACATGACGACCGGCCGGCTGCTGCGGCGGCTGGCGGCCGGCACCCATCGCGAGTTCATCGGCACCCCCGAGATGCTGGCCGACGACATGGAGGAATGGTTCCGCGCCCACGGGGCTGACGGCTTCACCCTGCAGCCGCAGGAGCTTCCGGAAGGGCTGGAGGTCTTCGTCGACCACGTCGTCCCGATCCTGCAGCGGCGGGGCCTGTTCCGCCGCGAGTACGAGGGGACGACGTTGCGCGACCTGTTCGGCCTGCCGCCCGTGCCGAGCCGGCACGCGGTCGGGTGACGCCCTACGGCGCGTAGGCGCGCAGGAACGCGTCGACGCCCGTCCGCTCGGTGCGGCGGACGGCGTCGGGCGGGACGGGCCGCGTGCCCAGCGCGCTCTCGGCGTCGAGGTCGGCCCAGATGAGGGCGATGAAGTGGCTGCCGGCGCGGGCCGGGTCGTCCATCCGCAGGCGGCCGGCGTGCGCCAGCTGCGCCATCCGGCCGGCGAGCGCGTCGAGGGAGGCGTCCCGTCCCGGCCTGTTCACCGTGTCGGCGAACAGGTCGGGGAAGCGGCCGATCTCGGCGTAGATCAGCCGCCGGATCGCCCAGGCGTCCGGGTCGAGCATGCAGCGGGTCAGGTTGGCCGCCAGTTCGAGCAGGGCCTCGCGCAGGTCCTCGGGATCGGCGGGGAAGGCGGCCAGCGCCTCCAGCGTCCTGGCGTTCAGGCGCTCGTTGGCGGCCCCGATCGCGTAGCGGAAGAGCTGCTCCTTGTTGCCCATGTGGTTGTAGATCGTCGGCGTCGCGACCTCGGCGGCCTCGGCGATGTCGTCCATCGTGGTCGCGGCGTACCCCTTCGCGCCGAAGACCCGCTGCGCGGCGCGCAGGATGGCCTCGCGCTTCTCGACGCGACCGCGCAGCGGCGGGCCGGGCGGGGTGTCGGTCGTCACGCGAGGAGTTTAGTGGACGGCCCGCCGCATATTCCCTACTATAATGGTCGTAAAAGTTAGCTACAGCGGCCGTTAAAGAACGGGATGAACGCATGAGACGCTGGATCATCGTCGCGGCGGCGGCCGCGATCGCCCTCGGCGGTTGCGGCTCGGGCGCGCAGTCCGGCGGCGCCGGCCGCTCCGGTGGTCACGCGACGCTCCTGACGACCCTGCAGCCGCCGACCTTCGACCCCGCGTCGATCGCCTCGGTCGGCGCCGTCGAAGGTCCGCTGGGCTACGCGGTCTACGACAACCTCTTCCGCGTCGACTACGCCGCCGGCACGGTGATCCCGCGGCTGGCGGAGTCCATCACGCCCGACGAGGCCGCGACCGTCTGGACGATCAAGCTCCGGCCGGGCGTCACGTTCAGCGACGGGACGCCGCTGGACGCCGGGGCGGTGAAGTTCAACTGGGACCGCATCAAGGACAACCCCCAGCTGGGGTCGGGGTGCTCCACGACGATCGAGGACTTCAAGGCGATCGACGTCAAGGGGCCGCTCGAACTGCGGATCACGCTGCCCGAGCCGCGCGGCAGCCTCCCGCAGCAGCTGTTCGGCAGCGGCCAGGTGCGCAGCGGGACGTGCACGAACATCGCCTCGCCGGCGGCGCTGAAGAAGCACGGGAAGAGCTACGGCACGAGCCCGCAGACCACGGTGGGGGCGGGCCCGTTCGTGCTCAAGGAGCTGGTGCCGGGCAGCCATCTCACGCTGGAGCGCAACCCGCGCTACTGGGACGCGCCGCGCCCCTACCTGGACAAGCTCACGGTCAGGCAGGCGCCCGACATCACGACCTCGGTCAACGCGGTCATGTCCGGCGCCGCCCACGTCGCGAGCGTGATGGCGTTCACGCCGGACATCACGCGCTACAAGCAGGCCGGGTTCCGGTACCACCTGCAGCCGATGAACGGCGCCGCGATGGTGATCTTCAACGCGTCCCGGCCGCCGCTGGACGACCCGCGCGTCCGCCGGGCGCTGACGCTGGCGACCGACCTCGACGACCTCACCAAGAAGAACTTCGCCGAGACCGTCAGCCCGTCCGACGGCTGGCTGACCAGATCGTCCCTCTTCTACGACGCCGGGCGCGCCGCCCAGCTCAGGCAGCCCACGAACGACCTCGCCGAGGCGCAGCGGCTGATCGACTCCTATGTCGCCGAGAAGGGCGGCCCCGTGACGGTGACGGTGCCCGCGGCGCCCACCGCCATACCGACCTTCACCACGCTGCAGCAGCAGTGGCGGCGGCTGAAGAACGTCCAGGTGAACATCGAGACGGTGACCGGTCAGGTCGCGACCCAGCGGCTGCTCGCCAACCAGGCTCAGGTCGCGCTCAACCAGTCCGGCGCCAACGACCCCGAGGCGATGGTCGCCTCGTTCGGCACCGGCGGGCCGCAGAACTACCTGAAGTGGTCCGATCCCCAGCTCGACGCGATCCTGGCCAAGGCGCGGCCCGAGACCGACCCGGCCCGCCAGAAGGCGCACATGGTCCAGGCCGCCGAACGGCTGGTCCAGCTGAACTGGTTCATCATGCTGTACCGCCCGGGTGCTCCGACGCTCGTCGCGAAGGACCTCACGAACGTCAAGCTGCACGACCCCTCGCAGGTCGACCTGGCCCAGCTGAGGTTCAGGTGACGCCCGGGACCATGCTCGCCGCCGTCTCCCACGAGGGCGAGTCGCACTTCCGCCTGGAGCGGGTCCCGGTGCCCGAGCTCGGCGACGGCGACGTCCTCGTCCGGGTGGAGGGCGCGTCGATCAACAGCTCGACGCTGCTGCGCTGGCGGGAGCTGCCGTGGTACCACCGGCTGCCGGCGATCATCGGGATCCACGCGGCGGGCACGGTCGCCGCCCGCGGCCGGCACGCGTTCGGGACGGCCGTCGGCGACCGCGTGCACGTCGACCCGACGCTTCCCTGCGGACGCTGCGACGCGTGCCTCTCCGACAACGGCGTCTCCTGCCGCGAGGGCGTCGTGGTGATCGGCTCGGATCCGGGCGAGGGCGCGAGCGCGGCGGCGCGAGAACGGTACGCCCACTACTCGTCGGGGTGCTTCGCCGAGTACTGGCGCGTCCCGGCCACCGCGATCAACCGGGTGCCCGACCACGTGCCGTTCCCGGTCGCCGCCGGGCTCGGCCTGCTCGGAGTCTCCTACCACGCGCTGACCGCCGCGCGCCCGCCGAGGGACGCGACGATCGTGCTCACCGGCGCGACCGGCGGCAACGGCGCGGCCGTCGTCCGCCAGGCGCCGCTGCTGGGCGTCGGGCGGGTGCTGGCGGTCGGCCGCTCGGCGGAACGGCTGAAGGCCCTGCGGGAGCTGGCGCCCGAGATCGTCGAGCCGCTCGTGCTCGAACCCGGCTGGGAGCGCGACGACGGCCTGACGCGGGCGATCCGGGAGCGCACCGCCGGGAAGGGAGCCGACGCGCTGCTCGACTTCCTGCCCTCCGGGCACGCGATCACCGCGCAGGCGCTGTTCGGTCTGCGGACCGGCTCGCGGGCCGTGCTCTACGGCGGCGACGGCACCGAGCAGCTGGCGTTCGACTACGTCCGGGCGATGCCGGTGTCGCAGTACCGGCTGCTCGGCGAGCGCGGGCACGGCCGGCGCGACATGCTGGAGATCCTCGGCCACCTGGAGGCCCGCCGGCTCGACCCGGCCCCGCTCGTCACCCACCGCTTCCCGCTGGAGGCGATCAACGACGCCGTCGACCTGCTCGACGCGCACCGCGCGGGCGCGGACGTCACCAAGTGGTTCGTCACGATCGAACCGGCCGCGCCATGAGCCCGCCGCTGATGGAGGTGCGCGACCTGCGGCTCCGCTACCGCACCGGGCGCGGCATGGTGCACGCGGTGGACGGCGTCAGCCTCACCGTCGAACGCGGCGAGACGCTCGGCCTGGTCGGCGAGTCCGGCTGCGGCAAGACGGCGTTCGCGCGCGCGGTCACGGGGCTGGTGCCCGGGAACGACGCGCAGCGGAGTGGATCGGTCCTGTTCGCGGGAGAGGACCTGCTCGCCCTCGACGACGAGGCGATGCGGTCGGTGCTGGGCACCCGGATCGCGATGGTGTTCCAGTCCCCGCTGACCTCGCTGAACCCGGTGATGCGGATCGGCGCCCAGCTCACCGAGGGCCTGCGGCTGCACCGCTCGCTCTCCAGGGCCGCCGCCCGCGCCGCCGCCGCCGACCTGCTGCGCTCGGTGCACATCGCCGACCCCGAGGCGATGCTGCGGCGCTACCCGCACCAGCTGTCGGGCGGCATGCGGCAGCGGGTGATCATCGCGATCGCGCTGGCCTGCGGGCCCGAGCTGCTGCTGGCCGACGAGCCGACCACCGCGCTGGACGTCACGGTGCAGGCGCAGATCCTCGACCTGCTGGCCGAGCTGCGGCGCGAGCGGGGGATGGCGACCGTCCTGGTGTCGCACGACCTCGGCGTGGTGGCGACGCGCACCGACCGCATCGCGGTGATGTACGCCGGCAAGATCGTCGAGTACGGCCCGACGCGGGCGCTGTTCCGCCGCCCCCGGATGCCCTACACCGAGGCGCTGCTGGGGGCGATCCCCCGCCTGGACGCCGAGGACCGCGGCCCGCTGCGCACGATCCCGGGCAGCCCGCCGAGCCTGCTCGACCCCGGCCCCGGCTGCCGCTTCGCCCCGCGCTGCGCGCACGCCGGGCCGCGCTGCCTCGCCGAGGAGCCGCCGCTGCGCGAGGCCGGGACGCCCGGGCACCGCTTCGCCTGCTGGCACCCGATCGGGACGGAGCCGTAGATGACGCCGAAACTCGAAGTCGACCGCCTGGCCGTCGAGTACCCCGCCCCGGGCGGCCGCACGGTGCACGCCGTGTCCGGCGTCAGCTTCGCGCTGGCCCCCGGCGAGACGCTCGGGCTCGTCGGCGAGTCGGGCTGCGGCAAGTCGACCACGGCCAGGGCGATCGCCCAGCACGTCCGCGCGACGGGCGGGACCGTGCGGCTCGACGGCCGCGACCTGTCGACGCTGCGCCGGGGCGAGCTGCGGCGCGCCCGCACCCGGCTGCAGATGATCTTCCAGGACCCGGTCTCCTCCCTGAACCCGCGCCGCCGCGTCGAGGACATCGTCGGCGAGGGCCTGCGCATCTGGGGGCTGGGCGACGCGCGGGAGCGGGCCGAGAAGGTCCGGACGGCGATGGAGGCGGTCGGCCTGTCCTACGACCCGGCGGCGCACCGGCGCCGCGGGCAGTTCTCCGGCGGCCAGTGCCAGCGCATCAGCATCGCCCGCGCGCTGGTCCTCGAACCGGAGGTGCTCATCTGCGACGAGCCGGTGTCGGCGCTCGACGTCTCCGTCCAGGCGCAGATCCTCAACCTGCTGGTCGACCTGCGCGGGCGCCACGCGCTGACGATGCTGTTCATCGCGCACGACCTCGCGGTCGTCAGGCACGTCAGCGACCGCGTCGCGGTGATGTACCTGGGCAGGATCTGCGAGATCGCCACGCCGGACGCGCTCTACCGGCGACCGCTGCACCCCTACACGCGGACACTGCTGGACGCGATCCCGGTCCCCGACCCGGACGTGCGGCCCGCCCCCGCGCCGCGTTCCGACGGCGTCCCCTCGCCGCTCGACCCGCCCTCGGGCTGCCGGTTCCGGACGCGCTGCCCGCGCGCGAGCGAGCGCTGCGCGGCCGAGGAGCCCGCCGTCCGCGAGGCCGCCCCCGGGCATGCCGTCGCCTGCCACCACCCGCTCGCGGCATGAGGGCCGTCGCCCGCCTCCTGGCCCGGCTGGTCGCGACGTTCCTCCTGGTCACGTTCGCGGCCACGCTGCTGCTGCAGCTCACGCCGGGGTCGCCGGCGACGGTCATGGCCGGGGACAACACCTCGCCGGCGGTCGTCGACGCCATCAACCGCCAGTACGGCTTCGACGATCCGCTCCTCGTCCGCTACGGCGACTGGCTCGCGGGCCTGTTCCGGGGCGACCTCGGCATCTCCTACCTGAACAGGCAGCCGGTGCTCGACACGATCCTGCGGCGCTTCCCGGTCACCTTCGAGCTCGCGCTGCTGGCCACGCTGCTGGCGCTCGCGATCGCCGTGCCGCTGGCCGTCCTGTGCGCCCAGCACCAGGGCTCGCGCCTCGACCGCCTCGTCGGCGCGCTCGGCTCGGCCGGAGTGTCGGTGCCCTCGTTCGTGGTCGCGATGACGCTGATCTACCTGCTCGCCTACCGGACGCACGTCTTCCCGCTCATCGGCTGGACGCCGTTCACCGAGGCCCCGCTGGAGAACGTGCGCGGCGCGGTGCTGCCGGTGGTGTCGATCGCGCTGGCCGACACGGTGGTGCTGCTGCGCGTGCTTCGCGCCGACCTGATCCAGACGCTCCAGCAGGACTTCATCGCCCTCGCCCGTTCCAAGGGACTGCCCCGCCGGACCATCATGTGGAGGCACGCTCTGCGCCCCTCGTCGTTCTCGCTCCTCACGCTGAGCGCCCTGACGCTCGCGCGCCTGCTGGCGGGCACCGTGCTCGTCGAGACCATCTTCGTGCTGCCCGGCCTCGGCACGCTGCTGCTGGAATCGATCACCAACAAGGACCTCGTCACCGTCCAGGGCACGGTCGCGTTCATCGCGATCGCCTTCCTCGCCGTCAACTTCCTCGTGGACCTGCTCTATGGCCTCCTCGACCCCCGCACCCGCGTCCGCGCGTGAGCGCCGGCGGCGCCCGCCGCCGGCCGTCGCCTGCGCGATCGCCTGGCTGGCACTGGTCATCGCGGCCGCGCTCACCGCGGACCTGCTGCCGATCAGCGACCCCGGCGTGGACGTCGGCCACGGCGTGCAGACGCCGCCGTTCGAGGTCGCCGGGCAGCTGCCGGGCACCGACGCGCAGGGGCGCAGCATCCTCTCGCGGCTGATCTTCGGCGCGCGCGTCTCGCTCGCGGCGGCCGCCGCGGCGCTGGTGATCGCGGTCGTGCTCGGCCTGCTCGCCGGCATCACCGCCGGCTTCGTGCGCGGGAGGTTCGACACCGCGGTCGGGCTCGTCGTGGACGCGACGCTGGCGTTCCCGGGCCTCATCCTGCTGCTCGCGCTGGCGGCGGTGCTCGGCCCCGGCATCCCGACGATCATCATCGGGCTGTCGATCGCCGCGTTCCCGTCGTTCGCCCGGCTGGCGCGCAGCGGGACGCTGCGGCACGCCGACGCCGAGTACGTGCTCGCCGCGCGCGGGCTCGGCGCGCGGCGCGGCACGATCCTGCTGCGCGAGATCCTGCCGGTCGTCGCGCCGCCGGTGTTCGCCTACGCCGGCGTGATCGCGGCCGTGCTCGTGCTGGCCGAGGCCGCCCTGAGCTTCCTCGGGCTCGGCGTCGTCACCCCCACCCCGAGCTGGGGCAACATGATCGCCGACGGGCGCAACCATCTGCAGACCCGGCCGCACCTCGTCTTCGTGCCCGCCACCGTGCTGTTCCTGACGATCCTGTCCTTCAGCGTGGTCGGCGAGTGGCTGCGCGGCCGCTCCGACGAGCAGGCGAGGCTGTGACGTGCCCGGAGCCCTAGGGCTTGTTCGTGCCGCCGGCGTCGACGGTGAACTGCAGGCCGGTGACATAGCGGGCCTCGTCCGAGGCCAGGAAGAGCACGGCGTTCGACACGTCCCGCGGCTCGACGGCCGGCGCCAGCGGGTTCATCGCGCTCATGGCGAAGAGCGGTTCGCGCGCCGCGAGCTCCTCGGGCGGCGGTCCGAGGCTGAGCCCGGTGCCGCTCACGCCGGTGGGGTGCACGGTGTTCACGCGGATCCTGTGCGGGGCGAGCTCGTTGGCGAGGGCCTTCATCAGCCCGACGACGCCGTGCTTGCTCGCCACGTAGTGGGCGTAGGGGACGTGCCCGCGGATCCCGGCGGCCGAACTGATCAGGACGACCGAGCCGCCCTCCCCGGCTTCGATCATCACGGGGACCGCCGCCCGCACCGTGTTCCAGGCGCCCTTGAGGTTGACGTCCATGACGAGGTCCCACGCCTCCTCGGACAGCTCCCACGCGCTTCCGGCGCTGATCACGCCCGCGTTCGCCACGACCGCGTCCAGCCGGCCGAACTCGGCCGTCGCCGCGTCGACGGCGGCGCGGAGGTCGGAGACCGAGCGCACGTCGGCCGGCAGCGCGACGCAGCGGCCGCCCGCCCGCCTGACCAGCTCGGCGGTCTCCTCCAGCTGCTCCTTCGTGCCCAGGGAGTAGGCGAGGACGTCACCGATGTCGCGGCACACGTCGGTGACGACGACGTCCGCCCCCTCCTCGGCCAGGCGCACCGCGTGGGAACGACCCTGGCCGCGGGCCGCTCCTGTCACCAGCGCGACCTTGCCCGTCACACGCCCCATGGCCGATCACCCTACCGCGGAGGAGTGAGAATGGGACCCGTGCAGAGCAACGAGCAGTCGTGTCCTGTCGTGAATCTCGATTACTCGGCCCACCGCCCGCAGGGCGAGTGGATCCGGACGTTCGACGAGCTGCGGGCCGAGGCCCCCTGGTACCGCAACGACTTCGGCCCCGGCTTCTGGATGATGCTGAACCACGAGGGCATCCTGGAGATCCTGCAGAACCCGGAGGACTTCTCCAGCAGCTCCGTGGTGGCCATGGATCCGGATCCGGCGTACCGGTGGATCCCGGAGATGCTCGACGGGGAGGAGCACCGGGAGTGGCGCCGGCAGCTCGCGCCCGCCTTCTCCCCCAGGGCGATCGTCCGCCTCGAGGACCGGGTCCGGTCATGGGCGCGCGAGGTCATCGACCGTATCGCCGAGCAGGGCTCGTGCGACTTCATGGCGGAGTTCGCGCAGATCTACCCGACGACCATCTTCCTCGACCTGATGGGCCTGCCCGCGGCGGAGCTGGACACCTTCATGGAGTGGGAGCACCAGATCCTGCGCTCTCCCAAGACCGAGGAGGGCCGGGTGCTGCGGATGCGGGCGATGCGCGCGGTGACCGGCTACTTCGCCGAGGTCGTCGCCCGCAAACGCAGGGAGCCCGGAGACGACCTCATCAGCGCGGCCCTCCGGTTCCGGATCGGCGGGAAGCCGGTCGGTGAGGAGGACCTGCTGGCGTTCTGCCTGCTCATGTTCATGGCGGGGCTGGACACGGTCACGGCCACGCTCGGCTGGAGCTTCCTGCATCTCGCCCGCAACCCCGAGGACCGCGAGCGCATCGTCGCCGATCCGGAACTGATCCCCGGCGCGATCGAGGAGTTCGTCCGGGCCTACGCGATCGTGCTGCCGGGCCGCAAGGCCACCCGCGACACGGAGGTCCAGGGCTGCCCGATCAAGGAGGGCGACATGGTGCTGCTCCCGCTCAACGCCGCCACCCGCGACGACGGCGCCTTCGACGACGCGCGCACCGTGCGGATCGATCGGAGCCCCAACAACCACATCGGCTTCGGCGCCGGCCCGCACCGGTGCCTGGGGTCCCACCTCGCCCGCCGCGAACTGAGGATCGCCTTCGAGGAGTGGCACGCCCGCATCCCCTCCTACCGGCTGGCGGACGAGGGCTCCCGGGAACTGCTGGAGTCGGGCGGCCAGCTCACCCTGACCACTCCGCTGCACCTGACTTGGGACGTCTGACCACCGTCTCCGCGCCCCCGGCCACCACCGGGATCCGCTCATGGGACTCCGGTCTCAGCGGGCGATGAGAACGGGCCTATCCTACGGCGAGATCGGCAATCCGATGGGCCTTGCGCCGAGAGCGACGGAGGAGCACATGGAGATCAAGGGCAAGAAGGCGGTCGTGGTCGGCGGCGCGTCCGGGATGGGCCGGGCCACCGCGGAACTGCTGGCGGCGCGCGGCGCCGCCGTCGCGGTCCTGGACCGCGAGGGCTCGGCGGGCCCGGACGTCGCCAAGGCCGTCGGCGGCCCCTTCCACCCCGTGGACGTCACCGACTTCGCCGGCACCGAGGCGGCCCTGGCCGCCGCCGTGGCCGACCTGGGCGGCCTGCACGTCGTCGTCACCACCGCCGGCGGCGGCGTCGCCCAGCGCACCCTCGGCAAGACCGGCCCGCACGACCTGGACGCCTTCCGCCAGACCGTCGACCTCAACCTGATCGCCTCCTTCAACATCTCCCGGCTCGCCGCCGCGCACATGAGCACCAACGAGCCCGAGGACGAGGAGCGCGGCGTCATCATCAACACCGCCTCCATCGCCGCCTTCGAGGGCCAGATCGGCCAGGTGGCCTACACCGCCGCCAAGGCCGGCATCGCGGGCATGTGCCTCACCATGGCCCGCGACCTGGGCTCGCTCGGCATCCGCGTCCTGGCCATCGCCCCGAGCCTCTTCTCGACCGGCATCACCGCCGGCATCCCCGACGACTTCGCCAAGGCCCTCACCAAGGACGCCGCCTTCCCCAAGCGCATGGGCCGCCCCGAGGAGTACGCCAAGCTCGCCTACGCCATCGTCGACAACCCCATGCTCAACGGCCAGTGCCTCCGTCTGGACGGCGGCCAGCGCTTCGCCCCCCGCTGACACGTCCCACGGCCGGACCGGCGCGGAACGGCTCGTCCCCCCGCAGTGGGCCGGGACGAGCCGTTCCCCTTCCGCATCAGTCCGATCCGACCAGTACCACCCATGGACGACCGGCAGGAGCCTATGGAGATCACGGAGAGGCCGGGGCTCGCCCGCCTCCTCACGCTCGAACCGGTGGGCGGGAACCTGCTGCGGGCCGCCGCCGAGGACGCGCCCTCGCACCCGGGGGCGCGGCTGTTCGGCGGGCAGGTGGCCGCGCAGGCCCTGATGGCGGCGGGCCACACGGTCCCGGCGGATCGGGCGGCGCACTCGGCGCACGGCCACTTCCTGAGGGCGGGCGACCCGCGGCTGCCCGTCGACTACCGCGTCGAGGAGATGCGCGCCGGGTCGAGCTTCACCACCCGCCGCGTCGTCGCCGAGCAGAACGGCGCCGCGATCTTCCTTCTCACCGCGTCCTTCCAGGTCGAGGAGGAGGGACTGCGGCACCAGACCCCCCGGTCCGCGGCGCCCGATCCGGAGACGCTGCCGCCCGCGATCGAGGCCATGGCGAGCGCCGGAGAACCCTCGCTCAGTTGGTTCCGCACCTTCTCCGCCACGTTCCCCCTGGACCTGCGCTTCGACGGGGAGCTGCCGCGCGTCGCCGTCGCGCGCGGCGAGCGCAGGCCCCCGAAGCAGCGCTTCTGGCTGCGGTCCGCACGGCCGCTCGGCGACGACGCCCTGCTGCACGCGGGCGCGGCGGCCTTCGCGACCGACGTCTTCCTGCTCTCCTCGTCGCTGCCGCCGCACGGGTTGAAGGCGGGCGACCCGGGCCTGGTCTTCGCGAGCCTGGACCACACGGTCTGGTTCCACCGGCCCTTCCGGGCCGACGAGTGGTTCCTCTACGACCAGGAAAGTTTCTGGGCCGACCGGGGCAGGGCGCTGTGCCGCGGCCTGATCTTCGACCGCGAGGGCGTGCTCGTCGCGACGGTGATGCAGGAGGCCCTGGTCCGCGCGCCGCGCACCCGGCCGGGGCCCTGAGGCACGGCTAGGGCCGGCCGGGGTCGTCGGAGCGGGTCGGGCGCAGGGCGCGGCCGACTCTCTGCGCCGCCTGCACGATGTGCTTCTCGGCCGCCTTCGCCTGGTCTTCCCGGTGGGTGATGAGGTTGAGGCAGGTGCGGGGGACGGTGTCCGGGATGGAGGCGGCGATGGCGTACGCGCCGACCAGTATCTCGCCCTCGCTGGTGGCGTAGCCGCGCTCGCGGGTCCGGGCCACGGGCGCCGGTTCGCCTTCGCGCGGCGGCGCGGCGGACAGGAGCGCGTAGCCGGCGGCCCCGCGGTCGATGGGGGTGCGCATCCCGGCCTTGAACGCGATGTGGTGGGAGGTCGTCGTGGGCTCCACCAGGACGATCGCGACGGCCTCGTCGCCCTCGGCGACGAACAGCGCGACGGTGCAGCCGAGGTCGTCCGCCGTCTCGCGCATGATCGGAAACGCGGCCTCGCGCAGCGCGGGCAGGTAGGTGTCGGCGAGCGTGGCCAGCCGGGCCCCCGGATGGTACGTGCCGTTCTCCCCGTGCGCGACGAAGCCGAAGTCGGCGAGCGTCTGCAGCAGCCGGTAGGCGATGGACCGGTGGACGTCGAGCTCGCGGGCCAGCTCCTGGACGGTCATGCCGCCGCTCGACTCCACGACCGTCAGTAAGGCGCGCAGGCCGCGCGCGAGCGTCTGGCTGCCCACCTGCGTGCGTCCCGTGGATCCTGCCATGTACGAGGCCCCCTCACCCATCACCCGGCCGGCCCTGCACCGGCGCCCGGCGGCGTTGACGGCCCGCTGGACCGGTCCCTACCATGTGCACATATATCGAGCACGTGTATGTAAATAATGATACAGCATCGAGGGTAGGCGCGCGAACACGGCGCGCCGCCCGGTGGCGTCGGCACCGGCCGCAGCCCGAACGTCAGAAAGGATCCGCCGTGCCCGTTGCCCTGTGCGCGACGTCCCATTCACCGCTCATCGGCCTGCACGATCCGGCGCCCGAGGTCAGGGCGGAGGTCGACGCCGAGTTCGCCGCGGCGCGGGCGTTCGCCGAGGACTTCGCCCCCGACCTGGCCGTGATCTTCGCGCCCGACCACTACAACGGCTTCCTGTACGACATGATGCCGTCCTTCTGCGTCGGCGCGGCCGCCACCTCCGTCGGGGACTACGGCCTGCCCTCCGGCGCGCTGGACGTGGACCGGGACGCGGCGTACGCCGTCGCCGAGAGGGTTCTGGCGAGCGGCGTCGATGTGGCGGTCTCGGAGGACATGCGGGTCGACCACGGTTTCGTCCAGCCGCTGACGTTCCTCTTCGGCTCGTTGACCGCGGTTCCGGTCGTTCCCGTCTTCATCAACTGCGTGGCCGAGCCGCTGGGGCCGGCCGTCCGCGCCCGGCACCTGGGCACCGCGGTCGGGGAGGCGCTGAAGGAGATGGACCGCCGCGTCCTCCTGATCGGCTCGGGGGGGCTGTCGCACGATCCACCGGTGCCGCGGTTGAAGGAGGCGACGCCCGAGGTCGCGGAGCGCCTGACGCACGGCCGCGACCCCTCGCCGGAGCAGCGCGCCCAGAGGGAGGGCCGCACCGTCAAGGCCGCGAGCGAGTTCGCGCACGGCGGCGGGGCGCTCCGCCCGCTCAACCCCGACTGGGACGCGCTGGTGCTGCGCTCTCTCGCGGCGGGCGACTTCGCCGCGGTGGACGGGCGGAGCAACGAGTGGTTCGTCGCCGAGGGCGGCCACTCCGCGCCCGAGGTGAGGACCTGGATCGCGGCGTACGCGGCGCTGGCGGCCGCGGGCCCGTACACGGTCCGCTCGTCCTACTACCGGGCGATCCCCGAGTGGCTCGCCGGCTTCGCGACGACCACCGCGGTCCCGCTGGACGGTGCCGCGTGAGCGGGGCGGGGGCGGTGGCGGTCCACCGGCGGACCATCGTGGTGGACGGGCTCGTCACCGGCTTCCTCGACGCGGGCGAGGGGGAGCCGGTCGTCCTGCTCCACGGCGGCGAGTTCGGCGCCGAGGCGGAGATCGCCTGGGAGAACACCATCGCCGCCCTGGCGGAGCACCACCGCGTGCTGGCTCCGGACCAGCTGGGCTACGGCCGGACCGCGAAGGTGGTGGACTTCGTCGACGGGCGCGGCGCGAGGATCCGGCACGTGGCGCGGTTCTGCGCGCTGCTGGGGATCGACTCGGCGTACTTCGTGGGGAACTCGATGGGCGCCGTGAACCTGCTCGTCGACGCCGTGGCGGACGCGCCGATCCTGCCGGTGCGCAAGATGGTCGCCATCTGCGGAGGCGGTGAGATCCTGCGGAACCCGCACACGAGCGCGCTCTACGACTACGACGCGACGCTGCCGGCGATGCGGCGGATCGTCGAGGCGCTGTTCCACGATCCGTCGTATCCGGCCGACGAGGACTACGTGCGGCGGCGCTACGCGTCCAGCGTCGCCCCGGGCGCCTGGGAGGCGATCGCGGCGGCGCGCTTCCGCCGTCCCGGGGCCGAGCCCCCGGCGGGCCCGCGCGGCGAGCCGGCGTACGAGCGGATCTCCGTCCCGGTGCTGATGGTGGAGGGCGAGAAGGACAAGCTGAAGCCGCCCGGCTGGGCGGCGGAGATCGCCGACGTGATCCCGGACGGCTCCTCCGTGGTGGTCGAAGACGCCGGCCACTGCCCGCAGATCGAGCGTCCCGAGGTCGTGAACAAGCTCCTGCTGGACTTCTTCGTCGACTAGGCGCCTGGAAGGCCGTCGCCCGGACCCCGCGGGATGTTCCCCGCGGGGTCCGGGCGAAAGGCGCCGCCGGGGCTACCGTTCCGCGCGGTCCGAGGGCACCTCGCCCGTGGCCACGGCCTGGCCCGCGCGGAATCCCCAGACCATCGCGGGCCCGATCGTTCCCCCCGCTCCGCCGTAGGCCCGTCCGGTCACGCCCGCCATGGCGTTGCCCGCGGCGAAGAGTCCGGGGATCACGCCGCCGGACACGCGCTGGACGCGGCCGTCGCGGTCGGTGCGCGGCCCGCCCTTGGTCCCCATCGCGCCGACCGAGACCGGCACGGCGTAGAACGGCGGCGTGTCAATCGGGCCGAGCGTCCGGCCCGCGGCGGTGGCCGCCGACTCGTCGCCCCACCAGCCGTCGTACGCGCTGGACCCGCGCCCGAAGCCCGGGTCCTCCCCCCGCGCGACGTCGCGGTTCCAGTCCTCGATCGTGCGCGCCAGCCCGTCCGGGTCGATGCCGGTCGCCGCGGCGAGCGCCGGAAGGTCGGCCGATCCCGAGAACCAGTCAGGGACCGGCTCTCCCGGGGCGACGCCGAGGAAGCCGTAGCGGTCGAGGTGAACGGAGTCGAACACGATCCACGCCCGGTCGTTGACGTACCCGTCGCGGGGGTCGAGGTAGTGGAAGGCGCCGGCCATGGAGTTGTAGTCGCAGGACTCGTTCACGAACCGCCGGCCGGCCCGGTTCACCATGATGCTCCGGGGACGGGTGCGCTCCAGCCTGACGCTGCGGCTGCGCGGGCGGCCGTCGATGGTGTCCCCCGGGATCCGGACGATGGGCACCCACCATGCCTCGCCCATGGTGCCGAGGTCCGCGCCGAGGGCCATGGCCATGCGCAGCCCGTCCCCGGTGTTGTTGGGCGGCGACACGGCGCCGTGCATAGGGCCCCGGAGGAAGGCGCGGACCAGCGTCTCGTCCCACTCGAAGCCGCCGGTCGCCAGGATCACGCCGCGGCGGGCGCGCACGGCGACCCGCTCGCCGCCGGTCTCGACGCGCACGCCCGCCACGGCGCCGCCGTCGTCTCCGGTGAGGAGCTCGACGGCGCGGGCGTTCGTCCGCGGGACGACGCCGGCGTCCAGCAGCCCCTTGAGGAGCCCCGCGACGAGGGCGGTCCCGGCGACGCACGTCGACGCGGGCGCGTCTCCGATCGACGGATGGAGGCGGGCGCGGGTCTCCGCGTCGAATCCCACGTTGCTCCAGTCCGCCGGGAAGGCGGTGATCCTGTCCTGCCACTCGCCGAGCCGGGCCGCGTCGTACGGCGCGGGGCTGAGCGAGCGGCCGCCCGTGGGTTTCCCGCCGGGCAACTCCGGTTTGTAGTCCGGGAAGCCCGCGGCGATGTCGAAGCGCACCTCGCTGTGCGCCTCGACGAAGTCGATCATGCGGGGTGCGGTGCGGACGAAGGTCTCGACGAGACCGTCGTCCATCGACCCCAGGGACTGGGCGCGGAGGTAGCGCAGCGCGTCCTCGACGGGCAGGTCCAGGCCGGGTGCCCGGTCGTGGGCCGGCACCCACACGATCCCGCCCGACACGGCGGTCGTCCCGCCCACGGTCGGCGCCTTCTCGTACACCTCCACGGAAGCCCCGTGCGACACGGCGGTGAGCGCCGCGGTGAGTCCCGCGCCGCCGCTGCCGAGGACGACGACATCCACCTCGTGATCCCACGCGGTCATGGCTCGCGCCTCCCATCGTTCCTGTGACTCGTACCTGTGACGCGTGTTCCGATATTTACATCACAGTACTCATTATCTTCACACTAATCGATGTTTCCGGCGGATGAACATTGACGGCCCGCAGGTGGCTGGCTAAGTTGTGAATATCGCAACAGCATGTGCGTTATATACACACAGGCTGTCCCCCTGTCAGTGAAGGGTCAACGATGGGTTCCAGTCCCCCGCGCACGGCGCCGCCCACCGCGTCCAGAGATCGCGTGGACGTGTTCATCGTGGGCGCCGGCCCGGTCGGGCTCACGCTCGCGAACCTCCTCGGCGCGCACGGCGTCTCGGTGCTCGTGGCCGAGGAGCGCGCGGCGCTCATCGACTACCCGCGCGGTGTCGGCCTGGACGACGAGTCGCTGCGCACCTTCCAGTCGATCGGGCTGATCGACCGGGTGCAGCGGCACACGATCCCGAACCAGATCCTGCGCTTCGTCAACGGCAAGGGCCGGGTGCTCGCCGAGATCGCGCCGAGCGGCACCGACTACGGCTGGCCCAAGCGCAACGGCTTCGTGCAACCGCTCGTCGACGCCGAACTCCTGGCGGGGCTGGCGCGCTACCCCTCGGTCGAGGTGGCGTGGCGGACCCCGGTGGAGACCTTCGACGACACCGGCGACGGGGTGATCGTCCGGATCCGCTCCGGCGAGGACTCCGGAGAGGGCTCCGTCCGCGAGGTCCGCGCGCGCTACCTGGTCGGATGCGACGGCGGCCGCAGCCTCACCCGCCGCCTGCTCGGGACGTCCTTCGAGGGGACGACCTCCTCGACCCGCTGGCTCGTCGTCGACATCGAGAACGACCCCCTGGGCTCCCCGAACAGCTATGTCGGCGCGGATCCGGAGCGGCCGTTCGCCTCCATCTCGATCGCGCACGGGATCCGGAGGTTCGAGTTCATGATGATGCCGGACGAGGCGGACGACGAGGCGGAGAAGCCGGAGTTCCTGCACCGCCTGCTGGCGCCCTACGTCCCGGACCCGGCCCAGGTCCAGGTGATCCGGCACCGCGTGTACACCCACCACTCCCGGCTCGCCGGAACGTTCCACAAGGGCCGTGTCCTCCTCGCCGGCGACGCCGCCCACCTCATGCCGGTCTGGCAGGGGCAGGGGTACAACAGCGGGATCCGCGACGCGGCCAACCTCGGCTGGAAGCTCGCCGCCGTCGTCCGCGGCCTCTGCGGCGAGGAGCTGCTCCCCACCTACGACCAGGAGCGGCGCGACCACGCCCGCGCCATGATCGACCTGTCCACCACGGTCGGGCGGATCATCTCGATCCGGGACCGCCGGCTCGCCTGGGCGCGCGACCGGGTCGCCTCCGCCGCCTCGGCGTTCCCGTCGCTGAAGCGCTACGTCGTCGAGATGCGGTTCAAGCCGATGCCGCGCTACCAGAGCGGGGCGATCGTGCCGCCGTCGGGTGCGGGCTCGCCGGTCGGGCGGCTCTTCATCCAGCCGAAGGTCCGCACGTCGGACGGCGTCATGCTCCTCGACGACGCGCTCGGCGGCTGGTTCGCCGTGCTGTGCTGGAACAACGACCCGACCGCGATCCTCGACCACGACGCGCTGGAGCTCTGGCGGCGGCTCGGGGCACGGCTCGTCGCCGTCGTGCCGGAGGCGCAGCTCGGCGACGGCGCCTTCCCTCCCGAGGTGCTCGTCGTCGGCGACCCCGGCCCGCTGAAGGCCTGGTTCGACGCGCACCGTGAGTCGGTCGTCTTCCTGCGCCCCGACCGATGCGTCGCGGCCGCCTCGATCGCCCAGCAGTCGTCCGCGACCTCCCGACGGCTGATGAAGGCCCTGGCCCTGAACCCGTCCGCCGCAATCCCGGAAGAGGTGGGGGAGAATGACCGATAGTCGCAGCGACCACGACCACGAGCACGACCGCGATCCCGAACCCGACCGCACCGTCGACGTCCTCGTCGTCGGCTCGGGCGCCGGCGGCCTCACCGCCGCGCTCGCGGCGAACGCCCGCGGGCTCAGCACGCTCGTCGTGGAGAAGGCCGCGCACTTCGGCGGCTCCAGCGCCCTGTCGGGCGGCGGGATCTGGGCCCCCGGGGCGCCGCAGCAGGTGCGCGCGGGGGTGCGCCTGGACTCTGAGGACGTCCTCGAATACCTCCGCAAGATCACGGACGAACTGGTCGGCGATGACCGGCTCAGGGCCTACCTGGAACACGCTCCGAAGATGCTCGCCTTCCTGGAGGGGGCCAGCGAGCACCTCCGCTTCGTGTGGAAGCCCGGCTACCCCGACTACTACCCGGAACTGCCCGGGGGCTCGGCCGAGGGAAGCGTCATCAACATCCCCCCGATCGACATGCGCAAGCTCGGAGCGGACGCCGAGCGCCTGCTCCCGCCGCACGCCGTCGCTCCCCCGGGACTGTGGATCGGTCCCAACGAGCTCGTCGACTTCTACCGGCTCCGCCAGACCTGGAAGGGCAAGCTCCTCTTCACCCGGCTGCTGTGGCGCATGGTGCGGGCGCGGCTGCTCGGCGAGCGCGTCGTGACGATGGGCCAGGCGCTCATGACCCGGCTGATGCTCGCCTTCCGCGAACGCGGGCTGGAGCTGTGGCTCGACTCCCCCATGACGTCGCTGACCACCGACGAGACCGGGCGGGTCACCGGCGCCGAGATCAGGCGGGACGGGACCGTCCGGCGGGTCCGGGCGCTCGGGGGCGTCGTCGTCGCCTCCGGCGGGTTCGACCACGACGCCGAGCTGCGCCGGACCCACCAGCCGCAGGCCGACCCGTCGCTGAGCCTCGGCGCGACGTCCAACACCGGTGACGGCATCGTCGCCGCCCAGCGGGCCGGCGCGGACCTCGACCTCATGGACGGCGCCTGGTGGTACCCGGCGGTGGCGTGGGGCGAGGGGCGGGTGCAGTTCAGCCTGAACGAGCGGATGATGCCGGCGCAGTTCATCGTCAACGGCGACGGCGACCGCTTCATCAACGAGGCCGCCCCGTACCAGGACTTCGGCTACACGATGATCGCGGGCGAGGACGCCGGCGTCCGGCACATCCCGGTCTGGCTGATCACCAACGAGTGGTGCTGGCGGCGTTACGTGATCTTCGGGCATCTGCCGCTGCCCAGGATCCCGTTCGCGCCGGTCCCGACGGGGCGGAAACTGCCCGGCTCGTGGACCGCGTCGGGCTCCGTCGTCACCGGGGGGACGCTCGACGAGCTCGCCGGGCGCATCGGCGTCCCGGCCGACCGGCTGCGCCGCACCGCCGACCGGTACGACCGGATGGCCGGGACGGGGCGCGACCCCGACTTCCACCGCGGGGACAGCCTCTACGACCAGTACTACAGCGACCGCACGCTGCCGCACCCGAACCTGGCGCCGCTGGGCGAGGGCCCCTACTACGCGTTCGCCCTCAGGCTCTCCGACCTGGGCACCAACGGCGGCATCGTCACCGACGCGCGGGCCCGCGCGCTGCGCGGCGACGGCACGGCCATCGACGGGCTGTACGCGACCGGCAACGCGTCCGCGACGATCATGGGCCGCAGCTACGCCGGCGCGGGCGCGACGCTCGGCCCGGCCATGACCTTCGGGTACGTCGCCGCCAACGACATCGCCGACGCCCGCGGCGGCTCCCGTCCCGAGCGCGCGGAAGGGCGGAGGACACCGTGACGACGAACGGAAGCCCGCCCGAGTACGGCGGCAAGCGGGTCGTGGTCACCGGATGCGCGTCGGGCATCGGCGAGGCCCTCGCGCGCCTCCTGGTCCGCCAGGGCGCCGAGGTCATCGGCCTGGACCGCCGGCCCACGTCGGCGCCGGTCGCCGGGTTCCACCGCGTCGACCTCGCGGACTCCCGCTCCGTCGCCGAGGCGGCGGGCGCCGCGGGCGACCGGATCGACGCCCTGTTCAACGTCGCGGGCGTCTCCGGGCTCGCCGACCCGGCGGAGATCATCGGGATCAACTTCGTCGGCACCCGGGAGCTCACCGAACTGCTCCTGGAGCGCATGACCGCGGGCGCGGCGGTGGTGAACACGGCCTCGATCGCCGCCTCGCACCACCCGCGGCGGCGCGAGCTGGTGGCCGGCCTGCTGGCCGCGGCCGACCGCCCGGCCGCCACGCGCTGGTGCCGCGACCACCGGGAGCGGATCGGCACCGGCTACGCCGTGTCGAAGGACGCCCTCGTCTGGTACACGCTGACGCGGTCGGTCGAGCTGGCCGCGCGGGGCGTCCGCATGAACTGCGCGGCCCCGGGGCTCACCGACACGCCGATCCTGGACGCGTCCCGGGAGTCCAGGGGAGCCGGGTTCCTCGACTCCATCCCGCGACCGCTCGGCCGGACGGCCGAGCCCCGCGAGCAGGCGGCCGTGCTCGCCTTCCTCAACAGCCCCTCGGCCAGCTACCTCACCGGACAGGTGATCTGGGTCGACGGCGGATACATGGCGGGCGTCGCCACGGGCCGGTTCCCGAACGTCACGGGCGGTGTCGGCGACGCGCAACAGCCGGGAGAACGATCGTGACGGACATCATCGCCGGGCTCGCGACCGGGGCCATCTACGCCATGGTCGCGCTCGGCTACAACATGACCTATCTGGCCTCCGGGGTCCTCAACTTCGCGCACGCGAACCTGATGGTCGTCGGGATGTACGTGGCCTACTGGGCCTACAGCGCCGGCGGCCTGCCGATGCCGCTGGTGTTCGCGGTGGCCTTCCTCCTCGCCGGGCTCGCCGGCGTCCTGGAGGAGCGGTTCGCGATCCAGCCGCTGCGCAAGGCGGAGGGGAGCGCCGAGCTGGTGACGATGGTCGGGGTCGCCACCGTCATCACCGGGATCATCGCCCTGGTCTACGGGACGGACGCGCTGCGCGTCCCGTTCTTCGGACCGGACGGGACGCTCGTGTTCTTCGGCACCCGGGCGCAGCCGCTCGACCTGATCATCGTCGCGGCGGCCATCGTGCTCGCCGTCGCGCTGGAGCTCGGCACCCGGCGCACCAGGATCGGCCTGGCCGCGCTCGCCCAGATCGACGACCGGGAGGCGGCCCAGCTCCGCGGGATCAACGTGGGCGCGCTGTCGATGTGGGGGTTCGCGTTCGCCGCCGCGGTCGGAGGGCTGCTCGGGCCGCTGCTGGTCGCCAAGACGTTCGCCGCGCCCTCGCTGGCGCTCATCCTGGCCGTGAAGGGATTCGTCGTGCTGGTACTGGGCGGTGTCGGGAGCCACCGGGGCGTGCTCCTCGCCGCGTTCGCGATCGGGATCATCGAGGCGCTGGGCGCTCGCTACATCGGACCGCTGTACCGGGACATCGTCGTGTTCGTGGTGTTCGCGGTGACCCTGCTGGCCTTCCCCCAGGGGCTGGCGGGCGGCCGGAAGGAGAGAGTGGTATGACGACGGGTGCGGCACGCAGGCTCGCCCTCGCCGGGTGGCCCGTCATCGTCGGCCTGGTGGCCGTGCTGCCCTGGCTGGGCCTGAACAGCGCGACGATCCGCCTGGTCCTGCTGATCGCGATCCTGTCCATGGTCGTCAGCGGGCTGAACCTCACGCTGGGCTACGCCGGCGAGCTCGCCCTCGGGCAGGTGCCGCTCTACGCGGCGGGCGCGTACACCACCGGCTATCTCGCGATCAACGTCATCGACGACCTGCTGGTGTGCCTGCTCGCGGCGGTGGCGGTGGCCGTGCTGCTGGGCGTGGTCACCGGGCTGCCCGGGCTGCGCCTGGGCGGCTGGGCGCTCGCGATCACCTCGTTCTTCGTGGTGCTGCTGATCCCCTCGGTCGTCAACATCTTCGGCGACCGGCTCGGCGGGCTGGAGGGGCTGAACGGGATCCCGGTCCCCACGCTGCTCGGCTCCGAGCTCGGCGACAACGGCTTCTACGTCGTCGTCATCCTGGTCACGGCCGCGTGGTTCGCCGTCTTCCGGAACATCGTGGTGTCCCGGCACGGGGCCGCGTTCCTCGTCCTGAAGCAGAGCCCGGTGCTGGCGACGGCGATCGGCACCTCCCCCTTCGCGACCAAGGTCACCGTCTACGCGCTCAGCGCCGTCCCGGCGGGCATCGCGGGCTGCTTCATCGCCTACCTGGACGCCTACCTGTCCCCGCTGACCTTCGGTCTCGAGCTGGCGATCGTCATCCTGGCGGCCGCCATCCTGGGCGGGGCGACCAGCGTCTACGGCGCGATCGTGGGCGCCGCGATCATGGAGATCGGGCCGCTGCGGATCACGGTCTTCGACCAGTACGCGCTGGTCGTGTACGGCGCCTTCCTGATCGCCGGGGGCCTGCTGCTCCGCAACGGGCTGGCGGGCGTGACCGAGCGGCTCGGGCGGAAGGCGGCGGCGCGGCTGCGCCGCCGGTCCGGCCCCGCCGGGGACGCGGCCCCGGCCGAGCCGCCCGCCGCCGTGACCTTCCCGGCCGTCGACGGGCTGGCGCTCACCGTGTCGGGGGTGAGCAAGCGGTTCGGCGGCAACCTCGCCGTCGACGACGTCTCCTTCGAGGCCGGGCCGGGCCGGATCACGGCGCTCGTCGGGCCCAACGGGTCCGGCAAGACGACCCTGATGAACCTCATCTCCGGGTACTACTCGCTGGACGGCGGGACGATCAGGCTCGGCGACCAGGTGATCTCGGGCCTGCCCGCGCACCAGGTCGCGCGGCGCGGCGTCGGGCGCACCTTCCAGACGCCGCTGATCCCGCAGGGGCTCACGGTGATGGACGCGATCGTCACCGGGCGGTTCGCCCGGCACCGGATCTCCCTCGCCGAGAGCGCGCTGCGCCTCCCCCGGCACTGGAAGGCGCTGGACGCCGAACGCCGCACCGGCCGGCAGATCATGGAGAGCCTCGGGCTGGCCCGCCAGGCCGGGACCCCGGCCGCCGACCTCGCCCTCGGCACCCGCCGCATGCTCGAACTGGGCCGGGCCATCGCCGGGGGGAGCTCGCTGGTCCTCCTGGACGAGGTCGCCTCCGGTCTCGACGAGGACGACATCCACGGGCTGGTGCGGGTGCTGACGAGCATGCGCGACGCGGGGATCACGATCCTCCTGGTGGAGCACAACTTCGCGCTCGTCCGCGCGCTCGCCGACACCATCGTCGTGCTCGCCGAGGGACGGGTGATCGCCACCGGGTCCCCCGACGAGATCGCGTCCCATCCCGAGGTCGTCCAGACCTACCTGGGCCAGGGCGGCGAGATCGCCGGCACCCGGGTCGCGGACGAACTGCTCGACACCGAGAAGGCGGACCGGGCATGACCACGCTGGAAGTTCAGGGACTCGCCACCGGCTACGGCGATCTGCGCGTCGTGAGCGACGCCACGTTCCGCGCGGACAGCGGGTCCGTCACCGCGCTCCTGGGCCGCAACGGCGCCGGCAAGACCACGACGCTGCGCGCCGTCGCCGGACTGAACAAGATCACCGCGGGCAGCGCGACGCTCGACGGCGCCGACCTCTCCCGGATGGCACCGTACCGCAGGGCCAGGGCGGGCATCGCCTACGTCCAGGAGGGCAAGCGCGTCTTCCGGTCGCGGACGGTGGAGGACAACCTCGTCCTCGGCACCTACGCCTGCCGGGACCAGGCGCGCGGGCGCACGCTCATCAAGGAGATGTACGAGCGCTTCCCCATTCTCGCCCAGCGCAGGAAGCAGCCCGCCGCGTCGCTCAGCGGCGGGCAGCAGCAGATGCTCGCGATCGCGCAGGCGCTGGTCGCCGATCCCGGGGTCCTGATGCTGGACGAGCCGTCCGCGGGCCTGGCGCCCGCGATCGTCGGGCAGGTGCTCGATGTGATCAAGGACCTGCGGGCGGGCGGCCTGGCCGTGCTCCTGGTGGAGCAGGCGGTCGACTTCGCCCTCGCGGCGGCGGACCGGGTCGTCGTCCTGAACGTGGGACGCACGGTCTACTCGGCCCGCAGCGACGACCCCGGCCTCCGCGACGCGATCCAGCGCGCGTACATGGCCGAGGAGAGCGAACTCCCGTGACGCGGCCCCCGCGTCCATGAAAGGCCACGACCAAGTTCGGAAGCACGGAAGAAGGAAGCCCACCCCCATGATGTCACTCAGCGCACCCCTCAGACGCCGCTCGGTCATCGGGACGACCCTCGCGCTCGCGCTCACCCTGTCGGCGTGCGGGACCACCTCCGAGGGCGACGACAAGGAGTTCGACGTCCTGTTCATCGGCGGTGTCACCGGCCCCACCGCCGCGACGGTCAAGGCGACGACCGACGCCCTGGAGGCGGCCGCGGCGTCGGTCAACGAGGCCGGCGGCATCGCCGGGCGCCGCGTCAAACTCCAGTTCAAGAACTCGCAGGCCGACCCCACCCGCGCGGTGAGCCTCCTGCAGGAGTCGCTGTCGGGCTCGAACCCGCCCGACGCGGTGATCCCGAGCGGGTCGAGCGCCGAGGCGCTGGCGCTGGTGCCGCTGCTCACCCGCAAGAAGATCGTCTCGGTGGGCTTCGGCGCCAGCCCGCTGCTCAACGACCCGAAGAAGTACCCGTACCACTTCCAGACCGCCCCCAGCAGCGCGGCGCAGCTCACCGGCCTGCGCCCGCACCTGGAGAAGAAGGGGGTCAAGAGCCTGGGCGTCCTGGTCTCCAAGGACGAGTACGGCAAGGGCGTCGTGCAGGCCATCAAGGAGCGGATGGCCGGCAGCGCCATCAAGGTGAACGCCTTCGAGTTCGTGGCGACCGACGTCGACCTGTCCGTCTCCTACCGGCGCATGCTCGCCACCAAGCCCGACTTCGTGTTCCTCGACACGACCGGTGAGGCCGCCGTCCGGCTGATGCAGGCCCGGACGCAGGCCGGCGGGACGAGCGTCCCCACGGCCGCCGGCATCGGGATGTCGCTCACCGCTGGCGGGCCGTACAAGTACGGGAGCCGTGAGTCCAACGAGAACCTCGAGATCCTCGTGTTCAAGGTCGAGGTCGCGGTGCCGGAGAGCCAGCAGTCGCCGACGTTCAAGGACTTCTACAAGCGGTACACCGGCGGCAAGCCCACCACCCAGAGCCTGTCCACCCCGTCACTCGCCTGGGACGAGCTGCGGCTCCTCGCCGCGGCGGGCGCGCGGCCGGGGGCGCTCGACAAGACCCCCGACTCCCTGGTGAAGGCGTTCTACAACCTGCAGATGCCGGCCGGGCACTGGCTCACCGAGACCCAGTTCAGCTACACGCCGGACCGGCACACGCCGATCCCGCCGCCGGACGACTTCCCGTTCATCCCGTCCTCGCCGCAGGTCAACGGCCAGTACCAGGTCAAGTCGGCGCAGTAGCCGGCGCACCGGAAGAAGGGACAGCGGATGACGCTCTGGACCGATCTGGGCTCCACCCCGTTCACGGTCCGCAGGGTGCGGGTCGGCGACTGGTCGACGCGCGTGCTGGAGGCGGGCGCGGGCACGCCGCTCGTCATCATGCACGGGACCGGCGGCCACCTGGAGGCGTTCGTGCGGAACGTCCCGGCGCTCGCCGAACGGTTCCGGGTGATCGCCTACGACTTCCCCGGTCACGGGCGCACGACGCCGGCCACCCGCGACCTCGAGATCGCCGACTACCAGGAGCACCTGCTCGGGCTGCTCGACGAGCTCGGGCTCGGCCGCGTGCATCTGAGCGGCGAGTCGCTCGGCGGATGGGTCGCGGCGGGGTTCGCCGCGGCCCATCCCGAACGGGTCGACCGGATGGTCCTGAACACGCCCGGCGGCTCGATGGCGACCCCCGAGGTCATGGACCGCATCAGGACGCTCAGCCAGGGCGCGGCCGACGATCCCAGCCCGGAGCGCATCCGCGCCCGGCTGGAATGGCTGATGGCCGATCCCGCGTCGGTCACCGACGAGCTCGTCGCCGTCCGCCGGGCGATCTACGCCCAGCCGGGTTTCGCGCGGTCGATGCGGCACATCCTGTGCCTGCAGGACCCGGAGGTGCGGCGCCGCAACATGCTCACCCCCGAGATCCTGTCGAGGATCGAGGCGCGGACGCTGGTGATCTGGACCAGCCACGACCCGTCCGGCCCCCCGGACGCGGGGGCCGAGATGGCCGGCCGCATCCCGAAGGGCGAGTTCCGGCTCATCGACGGCGCCGGGCACTGGCCGCAGTGGGAGCAGCGTGCGGAGTTCGACCGGACGGTCCGGGAGTTCCTGGCGCCGGAGGGTGCCGCGTGAGCGGCGGCGTCGCCCCCGAGGCCATCGCCGCCGCGGCCGACCGCCTCGACCGCGCGGCGATCGACCGCGCGGCCTGCGCCCCGGTCGCCGACCTCATCGGCCCGTCGGACATCGACGCGGCGTACGCGGTGCAGTCGGCGCTCACGGACCGGCGGGTCGCGCGCGGCGCCCGGATCATCGGGAAGAAGATCGGCCTGACGTCGGAGGCCGTCCAGCGCCAGGTCGGGGTCGACCGCCCGGACTTCGGGGTGCTCTTCGACGACATGCGCCACCCCTCCGGCGGCACGGTGCCGCTCGACCGGCTGCTGCAGCCCAGGGCCGAGGCGGAGATCGCCTTCGTCCTCGCCGCCGACATCCTCGATCCCGACCCGGCCGTCGTCCGGTCGGCCGCCGGGACGGCGGTCGCGGCCATCGAGGTCGTCGACAGCCGGATCGAGGACTGGCGGATCGGGATCACCGACACGGTGGCCGACAACGCCTCCAGCGGCGTGTTCGTCCTCGGCGACCGCGAAGTGCCGGTCGAGCGCTTCACGCCCGCCGAGGTGTCGATGCGGATGTTCCGCAACGGCGGGCAGGCGAGCGACGGGTCGGGCCGCGCGTGCCTCGGCGACCCCCTCAACGCCCTGGAATGGCTCGCCCGGACCGCGCTCGACATCGGCGCTCCGCTCCGCCGCGGCGACATCGTGCTGTCCGGCGCGCTCGGGCCCATGGTCCCGGTGCGGGACGGGGACCTCATCGAGGCCGACATCCACCCGCTGGGGCGGGTGTCGGCGACGTTCGTGCAGGGCGGCTGACCGCCTGCGCGTGGCCTATCGCTGCTCGGCGGGGTGGGCGTACAGGTCGGGCAGGCGCATCCGGGTGGCCTGCAGCCGGTCGACGATGATCTCGGTGAAGCGCCGCGACAGCTCGTAGGCCATCGCCGGGTCGACGGCGCACAGCGCGCGCAGCAGGGGCGCGTCGAACTCGATCGCGCGCACCGGTGTGCGCGCGCACGCCCCGAACCGCCACCGGTACGGGGCGTGCAGCCAGGACCAGCCCAGCACGTCGCCCGGCCCCAGCGTCTCGATCACGACCGCGCCGCGGCCGGGCACCTGGAGGTCGATCACCACCGCCCCCTCCTGCAGGATCCAGAACCGGTCGGCCGCGCCGCCCTCGTCGAACAGCCGGTGCCCGTCCGGGAAGGCGGCCGGCCGGGCGGTGCTCGCGATCCGCGCCAGCGCCCGCCGGGGCGTCCCGGAGAAGAACGGCTCGTGGGCAAGGGTCATCTCATCGATCATGGCCGGGCCTCCGGCTGCACGATCGCGACCGCGCACGGCGCGTGCTGCAGCAAGGTCCCGCTGGTGGCGCCGAGCAGCAGCGGATCGAACCCGCCCGTCCCGCGGTTGCCGACCACGGCGAGAGCGGCGTCTTCGGCCGCCTCGAACAGCGCCTCGCGCGGCGGGAGCATCGGCACCGACGTGGCCGCCTCGACCTCCGGATACCGGATCCGCCAGGGCTCGACGGCGTGATCCAGCCGGGTCTGGCACATCTGCAGCAGCTTCTCCTGCTCGGAGAACAGCGCGAGATCGGCTTCGGGCACCGCGCTGGGCTCCCAGCAGCCGTGGACGGCGAGCAGCGACCACCCGCGCAGCGCCGCCTGCCGGAAGGCGAAGGCCAGCGCCGCCTCGCCCCCGGGCGACCCATCGACACCCGCGACGACCAGCCCACTCCGTGCCGCCGCGTTCCGCACCACCACGACCGGACAGGTGGAACGGGCGGGCAGCCGCAACGCGGTCGACCCCACCGGCAGCTCACCCCGTCCGCGCGCACCCACGACGGCCAGTTCGGCGTCACGGCACTGGTGCTTCAGCGCGACGTGGGCGGGCCCGTTCATCAGGTGCCGGCGGACCGCGACCGTGGGCTCGGCCCGCTGCGCCAACTCCGCACCGTGGTTCAGGACGTGCTGGCCCACCCGCTTGAGGGTCGCGGTGCCCTCGTAGTCGATGTAGTCGATCGGGTACGGCCAGCGCCAGGCGTGCACGACCTCCAGCGGAAGCTCCCGCAGCCGCGCCTCCTCCACCGCCCACGCCAGGGCGTAGTCGCTCTCCTGGGACCCGTCGTAACCGACGAGCACATACCTCCCCATGGTGAATCCCCCTCCTGGTCCGGCGCCGCCACCCCCGGCCTCCAGGCTCGATGCTGCGACGCCCCGAAGGACCGGACCAGGGACTTTCGTCCCGAATGGGCCTCGGGGCGGCCCTGGTGAGGGTCAGGCGCCGACGGTCTCTCCGGGGACGCGGACGACCGCCACCGGGCATTCCGCGTGGTGGAGCAGCGCGTAGCTGACCGACCCGAGCAGCAGGCCGCGGACGCCGCCCAGCCCGCGCGACCCCACCACCAGCAGCCGGGCGCCGACCGAGGCGGTCATCAGGGCCTCCCGAGGCGGCCCGGACACGACCTTCGCCGTGGCCTCGACGCGCGGGTGGCTCTCCCGCCAGAAGATCAGGAGCTGCTCCAGCCGCGTCCGGGCCGCCTCGCGCAGGCCGTCGGCGTCCACCAGCGGCGGCAGGTCGTCCGGGCGCGCGGAGTCCCAGGCGATCACGGCGGTCAGCCGGGCGCCGTGCGCCTCGGCCTCGGTGAACGCCAGCGCCAGGGCGGCGCGGGAGGCCGGGGAGCCGTCGACGCCGACCACCACCGTGCCGGGCTCCTGTTCGGGGGCGGGTTCGGGCTCGCCGCGCACCACCACCACCGGGCACGGGGCGTGCGCGGCCAGCTGGGCGCCGACCGAGCCCAGCATCAGCCCGGTGAAGCCGCCCAGGCCGCGCGAGCCCACCACGACGAGATCGGCGTCGGCGCCCGCCTCGATGAGCCTGGCCGCCACCGCCCCCCGCTCCAGCAGGAGGTTCACCTTGAGATCGGGGGCGATCTCACGGACGCGCCCGGCCCCCGCGTCCAGGGTCTCCTGGGCCGCCGCGCGCAGGTCCAGCGCGGGCATCGCGATCGCCCCGCCGATGTAGAGCCCCCAGACATGGACCACGGTCAGCGGCACCCCGCGGGCGCTCGCCTCCGCGGCCGCCCAGTCCAGCGCCCGGACACCGGCCTCGGACCCGTCGTAGCCGACCACGACGCCATTGCTCATGTTCATGCTGTTCTCCTGCCCCTGCGGATCGGTCACCTGCAGTCTTCTGCCCGGTGACGTCCGGTATCAGAGGGCGTCGGTCCATGACCATGAGGACCTTCGGCCCTCCGCCGGGGCCGCGCGCGGGAGAAGGGTGGAGGGGAAGGCAGGAGGTGCGCGATGAACATCTGCTCGTTCCCCGCGTTCGCCGACCCCCGCGACGGCTGGGGACACATGGGAAACGGGGCCTGGGCGGGCTGGATGATGGGCTGGGGCCTGCTCCTCCTGCTCCTCACCGTGGCCGCGGTGACCGTCGCCGTCGTGCTGGTCATCAGGGCCACGGAGCGCCCGCCCCGCACCGCCCCTCCCGCCGTCGGCCGCCCGGACGACGGCGTGGAGCGCGGCCGCGGCATCCTGGCCGAGCGCTACGCCCGCGGCGAGATCGACACCGCCGAGTACCGCGAGCGCCTGGCCACACTGGCGGGCCCGCCCGGCGATCCCGGCTGAACGTTGCCGGGCGGTCCAGCAGGAACAGCCGAGCGCGCGGGCACGGCCCCTCATGGGAGGGGTCACGGCCGGGGGTCGTCGTCCAGGGGCTCGAAGCGCGCCAGCTGCTCCTCGACGAGGGAGAGGATCTCGTCGTGGCCGTCGGTGATCCCGAGCATGCCGTCCATGGCCAGCCCGCGGGACAGCGCGACGGTCAGAACGGCCAGCGCGGACGGGGTCGGGCCGCCGCCGTCGGTGGCCCGGCTCTTCACGGCGTGCTCGAGTATCTCCTTCTGTATCCGCCGGTACCTGCGCGTGTAGGCGACGAGTTCGGCGTGGACGACCTGCCGGTGGTGGGCCAGCGCGAGGAACTCGATGGTCAGCGCGCTGTCGCGGGGCTCGCTGCTGACCTCCCACAGGGCGCGCAACGGCTGGTCGGCCTCCGCGGCGCGCTCCAGCCGCCGGACGGTCGCGTCGGCCCCGCGGCGGAAGACGGCCAGGAACAGCTCGTCCATCGTGCGGAAGTAGTAGTAGACCAGGGCCTGGTTGACGCCCGCCTTCGCGGCGACCTTCCGCGTGGTGACCGCGGCGTACCCCTCCTCCAGCAGCAGTTGCGTCGCCGCCTCGATCAAGACTGCGCGGGTCTTGGAGTCCCTGCCGGGACGGGGATCGCTCATGGCGCCGTCGCGTGCGGGAGGCCGGGGGTGCGGGCGGTGGGAACCACCCGGCCACTCTATCCACCCTTGACCTGCGCCGCCCCCGGCTGTTAGGCATATGCCCAAGGATATTTAGGCGGGTGCCTAGACAGGGTGGGAACGAGCGTGCCCGATCCATCACCCTGAGCGCGCCGGCCGGTCCGCGGGGCGGTCCACCTCACTCGTCCGGAGGAGAGATCATGTCCATCGCCTTCACCCCCGTCAGCCCGGAGATCGGCGGCGAGGCCACCGGTCCCACGGGACGCCTGCTGCTCGAACCCGGCAACGCCGAGAGGCTCCGCGCCGCGCTGGACGCCCACGGGGTGGTGATCTGCCGCGAGGCGCACCTGGAGGACGGCGACCTCGTCGCCCTGAGCAGGCTCCTGGGCGAGGTGGTCGTGGCCCCGATGGGCGGCGACACCGACCACCCGGAGATCTCGACGATCAGCCTGGACCCCGCCAAGAGCGAACTGGCCGCCTACCGCGCGGGCACCTTCTACTGGCACATCGACGGCGCCAACGACGAGATCCCGCAGAAGGCCACCCTCCTGGTGGCCCGCCAGGTGTCCGACGAAGGCGGCGACACCGAGTTCGCCAACACCTACGCGGCCTACGAGGCGCTGCCGGAGAGGGAGAAGGAGGAACTGGAGGGGCTGCGCGTGGTGCACAGCTTCGCCGCCGCCCAGACGCTGGTGCACCCCACGCCCTCGGAGAAGCAGCTCGCCGCCTGGCGGCGGGTGCCCTCCGGCGAGCATCCCCTGGTGTGGACGCGCCGCAACGGCCGCAAATCCCTCCTGGTCGGCGCCACCACCGACCACGTCGTGGGCATGCCGCAGGCCGAGAGCCGCGCGCTGCTCGACCGTCTGCTGGAATGGTCGACCCAGCCGCGGTTCACGCTGCGGCACCACTGGACCCCCGGCGACCTCGTGATCTGGGACAACACCGGAATGCTGCATCGCGCGCTGCCGTACCAGCCGACCTCCCCGCGGCTCATGCGCCGCACGACCCTCGTCGGCGAAGAGGCCGTCGCCTGACAGGCCGGCCATCACCGCCGCACCGTTCAGACCATCAACCTTGGAAGGACGACCCGACATGGCACGCGTTGAACCGCTCCCCATCAAGAAGTGGCCGCCGGAGATGCGCGAGGCGCTGGCCGCGATGGTGCCGCCGGCGCCCCGGCACTCGCAGCCGACGTCCGAAGGCCGTCCCAAGGCCCTCAACACGCTGGGGACCTTCGCGCACCATCCGGCCCTGGCGCGTGCCTTCTTCACCTTCAACGGCCACATCCTGATGGCGACCACGCTCACCGAGCGGCAGCGCGAGCTCCTCGTCCTGCGGGTCGCGACGCTGCGCTCCTGCTCCTACGAGTGGGCCCAGCACGTTTTCATGGCGCACGACGCCGGCCTCACCGACGATGAGATCGGCCGCGTCGCCTGGGGCGCGGACGCGCCGTACTGGGACCCGCTCGACGCGGCCCTGCTCCGCGCGACGGACGAACTGATCCGCGACGGCGCGATCGCGGATCCGACCTGGGCCACGCTGTCCGGCGGCCTCGACGAGCAGCAGCTGATGGACGTCATCTTCACGGTCGGCGCCTACGAGACCCTCGCCTGGCTGATGCGGTCCTTCGACCTGGAATTCGACGAGGACCTGCGCCGGGACACCTGACCTCTCCCCACGACTCGCACGCCCCCGGCGGCCCCGCCGGGGGCGTTCTTCACGCGCCGGCGCCCCGCCGCCGGCGGCCGAGTTCCTTTCTTCAAAATACATAAAAGATCTCTGGCGACTGTAAACCGGCGAAGTGAGGCGCGCGTCACGGGCCTTATCATTTGATCTCCAGGGCGGTGGACGAACTTTCTCGCGATAGGGCGAAAACTTGACCTGACAATCGGGCGTCCCACGTAGAGAAGGGTCGAACACGTCCCGAGAGGAGATCGCATGAGAATCACGCTGCGGCTGATGGTGGCGGGCCTGGCCGCCGCCATTGCCGCGCTCGTCGCCGGCGTCGGCGCCGTTTCCGCCAATGCCGACGGACCGGGGACCGACAGGCGGATCGTGGCGGCCATCGAGGCCCAGCCGTGGAAGGCGCTCAAGAAGGGCGACCGGGACTACCGGGTGGCGGCCGCGCGCTGCTTCCTGGCCCAGTTCGGCTACTTCAGGAACTGCGACCCCAGGGCCGCCGGCTCCGACGTCTTCGATGACGCCCTGGTCACCGCCGTCAAGAAGTACCAGGCCGCCCGCGACCTCGAGGCGACCGGCGGGCTCAACGCCGAGACCTGGGTCACGCTCCGCGCCGACCACGGCGTCGCACGGCCGGGCGACACCCGTTCCCACCTGGTCAAGGGACTGCAGCACTCGCTGAACATCCTGGGCGACGCCATCCCGGTCGACGGCGTCTACGGGAACAGGACCAAGACCGCCGTCTGGAATTTCCAGAGCCGCAAGGAAATCGGGGTCGACGGCACGGTGGGGCCGATCACCTTCCGCGCCATGTTCGCGCAGGGCTCCGAGAACCTGCGCACTCCCCGATGACCACGACTCGATCGGCCGCGCACTCCCACTGAAACATCATCCGGGGCTGGGAGTGAAAGGTCGATATCCGGGTGGCCGCCGTCCGGCGGCCGCCCGGAGCCGCTATTTCTTCGGCCCGATATTCGCGGTGCATTCGTCGACGGAGGCGCCCGGAAGCCGGTGGCGAAGCACCCCGGTGAATCGATCGAGATCCCGGACGAAGATTCCCTGGGAATCCTTGAAGAGGGCGGCATGCCCGAGTCGCGCTGCTCGGCCGTCGCCCGGTGGGGCGGAGAAGTTCACGGCGGCGTTCCGAACCGGCGCCGCGGCGCGGGCGTCGCATGCTGATGTGAACGATCTTCCGCCCGCGTCCGAGGGGAGATAGCGTGCCCGGCCCCCTGCTCTTCCTGCTCGTCGTCTTCGGGTCCATCGCCGGGTTCGTCGGCGTCCTCTTCCTCATCGGCTTCGTCCTCACCGGGCTCGCGTCCCTGTTCTCCGGCGGCACGTCGTCCAGTACGAGCGGCGGCTTCTTCGGAGGGGGCTCCTCCGGGAACCGCTCGGACTCCTCCCGCAACGAGAACGGCGGGTGCGGGGGCTACTCCTGCGGTTCCTCCTGCGACTCCTCCTGCGGCGGCGGTGACTGACCCGCCAGCAGCACCCCCGCGCCGCCCAGGACCAGGCCCGCGATCGCCAGGCCGTCGAGGGCCTGGCCGACCAGCGCGAACGCCAGCAGCGCCGTCACCGAGGGCGTCAGGAAGAACAACGTGGCGACCCGGCTGGCCGACGCGCGCTTCAGCATGGTGTTCAGCAGCAGGAAGGTCCCGATCGAGTTGACCAGCACGATCCAGGCCAGCGCCCCGCCGAAGGCCGTCCAGTCGCCGACCCGTGGGGTCTCCCAGGCCAGCGACGCCAGGCCCAGGACGGGAGCGGCGACGAGGAACTGCACCGCGGTTCCGGTCCGCACGTCCATGTCGGCGGCGAACCGCTTCTGGTAGAGGGTGCCCAGGCTGAGCCCCAGCACCCCGGCCACGCACAGCACGGCGGCGGTGCCCGCCGCGGCGGCCGCCGGGACGGCGATCCGGTCGGCGACCGCCAGCACCACGCCCGCCGCGCCGAGCGCGAACCCCGCCCATCGGCGGGCGCCGATCCGCTCCCCCAGCAGCGGCCCGGCCAGCAGCGCGATCAACACCGGGTTCAGCCCCTGCACCAACGCCACCACGGCGGCGGGCAGGCCCATGCCCAGCGCGGTGTAGAGGGCGCCGAACTGGACCGCCTGGATCAGGAGGCCCGTCACCGCCAGGTGCGCCAGCCGCCGTCCGCGCGGCCAGGGCGCGCGCACCGCCACCGCGTACGCGGCCAGCAGCACGCCCGCCAGCGCGAACCGCGCGAAGGTCAGCAGCAACGGCGGCGCCGCGTCCACCCCGATCACCCCGGCGATGAACGCGCTGCTCCAGAGCACCACGAACGCCGTGGGCGTCACCGCTCGGACGGCCCGGCCGCCGCGGCCCGCCGTCCCCGCGGGCGGCGGGGACGTGCGGCTCCCCCGGCGCAGGCCGATCGCCATGAGCCCTCCAAGTAACCGGTCGATGTGGTTATCCCATCTGGTCACGACTCTGGGTAACCTGTCAATACGGTTATCCTGGAATGGTGGAGTTCACCTTCGTCAGCGGCGACGCGGCCCTCGACCTGGCCGGCACCGTCCGGTACCGCCGCCACGAGCGGTGCGAACTGCTGACCGGGCCCGCCGAGGCGGCGCGCTGGACGGTGGCCGCCGGGCTGCTCGACGCTCCCCCGCACGCCGGCGCGGCCGACCTGGCCGCCGCGGTCGCGCTGCGGGAGGCGATCTACCGCGCCGCCACCGCGGTTCTGCGCGGCGAGCATCCCGCCGCCGCCGACCGCGACGCCATCAACGACGCGGCCGCGCGGCCCCCCGTCACCGTCCGCCTCACGGCCGAGGGCGGCGTGGCGCGCACCGGTGACATGGCCGCCGCGCTCGCCGAGGTCGCCCGCGCCGCCGTCCACCTGCTCACCGAGCCCCTCGCCTCCGCCATCAAGGAATGCCAGGACCCGCGCTGCACCCGCCTGTACGTGGACCACTCACGGCGCCGCTCGCGCCGCTGGTGCGACATGCGCGAATGCGGGAACCGCGCCAAGGCCGCCGCGTTCCGCGAGCGCAACCTCGCCGGGCCCTGACCGCTTGTCAGGGGCATGCGCTTGACTGCCCCCATGGACGGTGAGCAACTGGCGGCGGCCGTGGCCCGCCTGATGGGCGTGGGTGCCGGTGACCTGACGTGCGACGAGCCCGGGCATCCGGACGGGCACACCTGCCTGCCGATCTCCGGCGGCGCGGACGTGGACGGCCTGATCGAGACGCTCACCAAGCGGTACGCCGGCCCGTTCACCCACGCCGCATCGCCGTCCCTGCGCTTCGCGGAGCAGGCCGGCCGGACGCACGCCTGGGTGTGGGACGACCGGGCGGTCACGCTGGGGCGGGGCCCGGACGGCCGGCCGTTCATAGCTGTCGCGGAGCGGGACATCCCTCGCCCGGAGGAGCTGCCCGCGGAGATGTCCTGGGTAGAACGGCTGGTCGCGATCACCGCCGGGACGGCGTCACCCGTGCCCGCGCCCGACTGGGCGGCGGTCGAGTCCCGCCTGGGCGCGCCGCTGCCGGGCGACTACAGGCGGATCGTCGAGACGTTCGGCTGCGACGGCCTGTTCGACGCGTTCTTCCAGGTCTTCACCCCCGATGAGCTGATCTGGCATGCCGAGGTCCACGCCGGAGACGACCTCGCCCCGGGAGACGAGCATCCGCCCTTCCCCGCCCCGTCGGGAGTGATCCCCTGGTCGAGCAACGAGCACCAGGAGACGTTCTTCTGGATCACCGAAGGGCCCGATCCCGACCGCTGGCCCGTCTACGCCGTGGACAGCCTCGGCGACGGCAGCCGTTTCGAGTGCACGGCGACGGAGTTCCTGTTCCGCCAGATGACCGATCCGGACCACCCGTTCTTCACACGGTCGGACAACCTCCGCGGGCACTGGTTCATGAAGTTCGCCCGATCCGGCGCCTGACGCGCCCGTCCGGCTCCGCACCGACCGGTGCACCGGGCGACCTATCATCGTGACGTGGTAGTTGAAAGAGAAATTACCCCGGGCGGCGCGGACGCGGCGCGGGTCGAGGTCCTCACCGCGCGGGACGTCCCGCTGGGCGGCCCCCGGGCGATGAGGGTGCGGCGCACGCTGCCGCAGCGGGCCCGCACGCTGATCGGCGCCTGGTGCTTCGCCGACCACTACGGCCCCGACGACGTCTCCGCCGGCGGCGGCATGGACGTCGCGCCGCATCCCCACACCGGCCTGCAGACGGTGAGCTGGCTGTTCGGCGGGGAGATCGAGCACCGCGACAGCATGGGCAACCACACGCTCGTACGGCCCGGCGAGCTGAACCTGATGACGGGCGGCCACGGCATCAGCCACTCCGAGGTCTCCACCGCCCGCGCCACGATCCTGCACGGTGTCCAGCTCTGGGTGGCACTGCCCGAGGAGCACCGGCACACCGGCCGCGACTTCCAGCACCACGTCCCGGACCCGGTCCGGCTGGACGGCGGCGAGGCCAGGGTGTTCCTCGGCTCGCTGGCGGGCGCGGCCTCCCCGGTGCGGACCTTCACGCCGCTGCTCGGCGCCGAGATCACCCTCGAGCCGCGGGCGGCGGTCACCCTGGCGGTGGACCCCGGCTTCGAGCACGGCGTGCTCGTCGACGCTGGGGACGTCCGCGCGGCCGGAACCCTCCTGCGGCCCGCCGAGCTCGGCTACCTCGGCGCGGGCGCCGGCACGCTGACGCTGGCGAACGAAGCGGACACCGCCGCCCGCATGCTCCTGCTCGGCGGACCGCCGTTCAACGAGCGGATCGTCATGTGGTGGAACTTCATCGGCCGGAGCCACGAGGACATCGTCGAGGCGCGGGAGGCGTGGCAGAACGCCTCCGGCCGTTTCGGCGCCGTCGAGGGCTACGACGGGGACCGCCTCCCCGCGCCGGCCCTGCCCAACGCCACCCTCAGCCCCCGCGGCAACCCGTCGCGCTGAGGGCCGACACGCAGAATGATCAACGACCGATGAGGCTGGAGCCATGAGCGACACGACCACGACCGCCGACGTGGAGACCATCGACAACCCCGACGCGAACCGCTACGAGGCGCGGGTGAGCGGGGACCTGGCCGGGTTCTCCCAGTACATCCGCACCGACGAACTGATCGCCTTCGTGCACACGGAGGTCGACCCGGCCTACGAGGGGCGCGGCATCGGATCGGCGCTGGTCCGGTCCTCCCTCGACGCCGCCCGCGTCCAGGGCGTGCCGGTGCTCGCGGTGTGCCCGTTCTACACCGCCTGGATCGCCAGGCACCCCGAGTACCAGGACCTGCTGTACACCAGCAAGAGCCGCGTCACCGACTGACGACCGGGCCCCCTCGGCGTCGCCCCGTGAACGCCTCACAGCGCCGGTGCGCCGGTTGTGTGACAGATGTAACCGTGTGTGAGTCCTTGGCGTGACATGGGGTTAACGGGCGTTTCATACGTTCAGCGCGCTGTCCCGATCCGATGAGGGGGCTGATCGTTGACCGCGCTGGATTCGCAGGCCGCGACGCAGGTGCGAACGGTCTGTTCTTACTGCGGTGTGGGCTGCGGAATCGTCCTGGACGTCACCACGGGGCCGGACGGCCGCCGGAAGGTCGTCAAGGCGACCGGCGACAAGGCGCACCCGGCCAACTCCGGGCGGCTGTGCACCAAGGGCGCGACGACGGCGGACATGCTGGCCGCGCCCGGCAGGCTCACCTCCGCGCTGGTACGGGACGCGCGCGGCGCCGAACCCGTACCGGCGGGGGTGGACGCGGCGATCGGCGCGACGGCCGCCCGGCTGCGCGCCGTCATCGACGAGCACGGCCCGGACGCGGTGGCCCTGTACGTGTCGGGGCAGATGAGCCTGGAGGCGCAGTACCTGGCCAACAAGCTCGCCAAGGGGTTCATCGGCACCAACCAGATCGAGTCCAACTCGCGGCTGTGCATGGCCAGCGCGGGCACCGGATACAAGCTGTCGCTGGGCGCCGACGGCCCGCCCGGCTCCTACCAGGACTTCGACAGGGCCGACGCGTTCCTGGTCATCGGCTCCAACATGGCCGACTGCCATCCGATCCTGTTCCTGCGCATGATGGAGCGGGTGAAGGCGGGCGCCAAGCTGATCGTCGTCGATCCGCGGCGCACCGCGACCGCCGCCAAGGCCGACCTGTTCCTGCAGGTCAAGCCCGGCACGGACCTGGCGCTGCTCAACGGGCTGCTGCACCTGCTGGTCGAGGGCGGGCACATCGACGAGGCGTTCGTCGCCGACCGCACCGAGGGCTGGGAGGCGATGCCGGAGTTCCTGGCCGGCTACCCGCCCGCCACGGTCGCCGAGATCACCGGAGTCCCCGAGGACGACCTCCGCACGGCCGCCGAGTGGATCGGCACCGCCGCCGAGTGGACGAGCTGCTGGACCATGGGGCTCAACCAGAGCACCCACGGCACCTGGAACACCAACGCCCTGATCAACCTGCACCTGGCCACCGGCGCCATCTGCCGCCCGGGCAGCGGCCCGTTCTCCCTGACCGGCCAGCCCAACGCCATGGGCGGCCGGGAGATGGGCTACATGGGGCCCGGCCTGCCCGGGCAGCGCTCGGTGCTGGTGGAGGAGGACCGCGCCTTCGCCGAGCGGCTGTGGGACCTGGCGCCGGGCACCATCCGCGCGGACGGCTCCGGCAAGGGCACCGTCGACATGTTCCGGCGCATGGCCGACGGCGACATCAAGGCCTGCTGGATCATCTGCACCAATCCCGTCGCCTCGGTCGCCAACCGCAGGACCGTCATCGACGGGCTGGAGGCGGCCGAGTTCGTGGTGACCCAGGACGTCTTCGCCGACACCGAGACCAACGCCTACGCCGACGTGGTCCTGCCCGGCGCCCTGTGGACCGAGGCCGAGGGCGTCCTGATCAACAGCGAGCGGAACCTCACCCTGGCCCCGCGGGCCGCCGACCCGCCCGGGGAGGCGCTGCCGGACTGGCAGATCATCGCCCGGATCGCGTGCGCGATGGGCTACGCACACGCCTTCTCCTACTCCGGTGCCGAGGAGATCTTCGAGGAGATCAAGGGCGCCTGGAACCCCGCGACCGGCTACGACCTGCGCGGCGTGACCTACGGGCGGCTGCGCGACACCCCCGTCCAGTGGCCCGCCCCGGACCCGGACGGCCCCGACCGCAACCCGATCCGGTACCTGGACCGGGACGGCGGCGGGCCGGTGTTCCCGACCGCGAGCGGCCGCGCGGTGTTCTTCGCCCGCCCGCACATCCCCGCCGCCGAGATGCCCGACGACGCCTTCCCGTTCGTCCTGAACACCGGCCGGCTGCAGCACCAGTGGCACACCCTCACCAAGACCGGCAAGGTCGCCAAGCTCAACAAGCTCGACCCCGCGCCCTTCATCGAGATCCATCCTCAGGACGCGCGGGAACTGGGCATCGGCGAGGGCGACACGGTCGAGGTCGCCTCCCGGCGCGGCAGGGCCGTGCTGCCCGCCGTGGTGACCGACCGGGTGCGGCCCGGATGCTGCTTTGCGCCGTTCCACTGGAACGATCTGTTCGGCGAGTACCTGAGCGTCAACGCCGTGACCAGCGACGCGGTCGACCCGCTGTCGTTCCAGCCCGAGCTCAAGGTGTGCGCGGTCTCGCTGACCAGGGTCGCCACGCGGGCGGCGATGCCGCCGTCCATCCAGGGCGGCGCCGGAGCTGTGGGCGGCGACGCCCCTCCCCCGGCCGCGGCCGTCTTCGGGCTGCAGGACCTGGCACCGCCCGTCCTGACCGAGCCCGAACGCCGCTACCTCTCCGGGTTCCTCGCGGGGCTGGACGCCGGGGCGCCGGGCGTCCCCGTCCTGCCGCCCACGGCGCCGTTCGGGCAGGACAGCGCGCTGTGGGTGAACGGCGTCCTGGCCGGCCTGTACTCCCGCGTCCCGGCCCCCGTGCCCGCGGCGGAGGCCGGGGGCACGGGTCGCGAGATGGCCGTGCTCTGGGCGTCGCAGACGGGCAACGCCGAGGAGTTCGCGGCCGCCACCGCCGAACGTCTCACCGCGGCCGGGCACCGGGTCGCGCTCCGCTGCATGGACGACACCGACCCGCGCTCGCTCCCCGGCGGCGAGCTGCTCCTGATCACCAGCACCTTCGGCGACGGCGACGCGCCCGACAACGGCTCGGGCTTCTGGGACGCGCTGGCCGCGGACGACCTCCCACGCATGGAGGGCGTGCGGTACGCCGTCCTGGCCTTCGGCGACTCCTCCTACGACGACTTCTGCGGCCACGGCCGCCGCCTGGACCGGCGCTTGCAGGAGCTGGGGGCCGTGCGGCTGGCCCCGCGCACCGACTGCGAACCCGACTACGACGCCTCAGCCCAGGCGTGGCTCGACCAGGTCCTCACCGCCCTGGAGGATCGCCCACCGGCCGCCGGTGCCGCTCCGGCTCCGCCCGCCGCTCCGGCCGCCCCCGCCCGCCGCGCCAAACCCGTCCCCGCCGCCGCCCGCCTCACCGGCAACCGGCTGCTCAGCCGCCCGGGGTCGGCCAAGGAGGTCCGGCGGTTCGTCTTCGACACCCGTGACGGCGACGCCCCGCTCGCCTACCAGGCCGGCGACGCGCTCGGCGTGCGCCCGGTCAACTGCTCCGACCTGGTGGCCGAATGGCTGGCCGCCACCGGCGTCGACGCCGGCACCGTCATCGAGCTGGACGGCGTCGGCCCCGTCCCGTTCGATGAGGCGCTGCACCGGCATCTGGACATCACCAGGATCACCCCGGACCTGCTGCGCTTCGTCGCCGAACGCACCGGCGACCGCGCCCTGAGGAAGCTGCTGCGTCCGGGCAACAAGGGCCAGCTCACCCAGTGGTCCTGGGGCCGCCAGGCCGTCGACGTCATCGCCGAGCACCCCGTCCGCGCCACCGCGCAGGAGTGGGGGGACGTCCTCAAGCGCCTGCAGCCCCGCCTCTACTCGATCTCCTCCAGCCCTCTCGCCGAGCCGCACGAGATCGCGCTGACGGTCTCCGTCGTCCGGTACGACAACCTCCACGGCCGCACCCGCAAGGGGGTCTGCTCGGCCTTCCTCGCCGACACCGCCCCCGACACGCCGGTACCGGTCTTCGTCCAGACCGCACCGCACTTCCGGCCGCCGTCCGACCCCGACACCCCGATGGTGATGATCGGCCCGGGAACCGGGGTCGCACCGTTCATCGGCTTCCTCCACGAACGGCGCGCCCGCGGTCACCGCGCCCCCAACTGGCTCTTCTTCGGTGAGCAGCACCGCGCCACGGACTTCTACTACCAGGACGAGCTGACCGGCCTCCACGACGACGGCCACCTCACCCGGCTCGACACCGCGTTCTCCCGCGACCAGCGCACCCGGACCTACGTCCAGGACCGCATGCGCGAGCACGGGCACCGCCTGTGGTCCTGGCTGCAGGACGGCGCCCGCCTCTACGTCTGCGGCGACGCGTCCCGCATGGCCAAGGACGTCGACCAGGCGCTGCGCGACATCGCCGCCACCCACGGCGGTCTCGCCCCGGACGCCGCCACCGCGTACCTCAAGCAGCTCGCCTCCGACAAACGCTACGTCCGCGACGTGTACTGACCGCTCGCAGGGTTCAGGGGCTCTCGAAACCGGCCGCCGTCAGTACGGTCCTGCCCTGTGCCGAGACCACCAGCTGGAGGAACTCCTTGGCCAGGGCGGGCTGGGGCGCCTTGGCCAGGGTGGCGATGGGGTAGTCGTTGATGGCCTGGGCGGCCTCGGGGAAGTCGATGCCGTGCACCTTGGCGCCGGCGGCCTTGACGTCGCTGCGGTACACCAGGGCGGCATCGGCCTCACCGAGGGTGACCTTGTTCAGGGCGCCCTTGACGTCCTGTTCCAGCGACACCGGCTCGACCTTCACACCGGCGGCGCCGAGGGCCTTCTGGGCGGCCGCGCCGCACGGGACCTGCTGGGCGCACAGCACCACCTTGACATCGGACCCGGCCAGGTCCTTGATGCCGGCGATCTTGCCGGGGTTGTCGGCGGGGGTGGCGATCTGCAGCCGGTTGCGGACGAAGGTCTGCGGCTGCCCCTCGGCCAGGCGCGCGTCGGTGACCGTTTTCATGGTGGCGGGGCTGGCGGCGGCGAACACGTCCACCGGGGCGCCCTGGGTGATCTGCTGGGCCAGGGTGGAGCTGCCGCCGAAGTTGAAGCGGACCTTCACCCCCGGGTGCGAGCCCTCGAAGGTCTTGCCGAGCGCGGTGAACGACTCGGTCAGCGACGCGGCCGCGAACACCGTCACCGTCTTTCCGCTTCCGGCCGATCCCCCGGAGGCGTCGTCGCCGGTGTCGCCGCAGCCGGTGACGGCCGTCGCGAGCAGGGCCAGACCGGCGACCCCGGCGGTCAGCCCGGAGGTCAGACGGGTGGTCAGGTGCTTGAACTGCACGGCGGCTCCTCAGGGGTACGGGTCACGGCCTCGGCGATCACGCGGGGGCGCCGCGACGACCCTTACCTTATCCTTGCAGAAACGACACTCCAAGCCGCATATGGCATGCATCTGCCAGTACCGTGCCCGAGCTGAGTCGCAGATGCGGAACTAGAACGCGTAGTCCCAGGCGATCTCCCAGAGCAGGAGGGAGCCGTCCGCCATTCCGGAGACCGCGTGGTGGGCGTCCGGGGTCATCGCGGCCGAGGCCACGTAGGCGGTCTTGACCTGGTGGAGGCAGCGGCCCTCCTCCAGGTCCCACCAGCGCAGCGTGGTGTCCTCTCCGCCGGACAGGGCGTGGCGGCCGTCGGCGCTGATCGCGACGGAGTTGATCTGGGCGGTGTGGTGGACGGGGAGGCGCCCGCAGGTGCCGGCGGCGAGGTTCCACGCGCATACGGCACCGCCGGTGCCGCCGGACACGGCGTGGCGCCCGTCGGGCGTCACCGCGACCGCGCTCACCGCTTCACCGTGGTCGGTGAAGGTGCGCAGGCACCGCCCGGCCGCCAGGTCCCACCAGCGCACCGTCCCGTCGGCGCCGCCGGAGAGGGCGCGCCGGCCGTCGGCGGTGACGGCCACGGAGTTGATGAGCCCGTCGTGGCCGGTCAGGGCGTGGAGGCGGCGGCCGCGGGCCAGGTCCCACCAGCGCAGGACGCCGTCCACGCCCGCGGACAGGGCGCGGCGACCGTCGGGCGCCAGGGCGACCGAGAACGTCGGCGACCCGGTGCCCAGGGGCAGGGCCGCCCGGCACCGGCCCTCGCCCAGGTCCCACCAGCGCACCGTGTCGTCGCCCACGGAGACGGCGCGCCGGCCGTCGGGCGTCACCGCGACGCCGAAGACGAAACCGTCGTGCCCGGTCAGGACGCGCAGGCACCGGCCGGTGGCCAGGTCCCACCAGCGCAGCGCCGCACCGCTCGCCGACAGGGCGTGCCGAGCGTCGGACGTGATCGCCACCGCCTTCGCGAGGTGGCTGGGCGACTCCAGGCGACGGGTCTGCCGGCTGCCGAGGACGGCGGTGCGCCGACCGCCGTGGCCGGCCCGCCGCCACAGCTCCGCCAGCGCCGGGTCGTGCCCGAAGCCGGGGACGGCCCGCGCCCGCCGCAGTTCCCCGGCGGCGCCCCGGGGGTCGCCGCGGTCGAGGAGTGCGCGGGCGGCGTCCACGCGGTTCCGGAACTCCTCCGCCTGCGCCCCCCAGGTCGAGCGTGAAACGCGGACGGCTGTAGCTCCAGGGCGCGGCACCGCCGGTCGCGAGGTCCCACCAGCGCACGGTCTTGTCGAAGCCGCCGGAGACGGCGGTCCGGCCGTCGGGGGCCATGGTCACCGCGTTGATCGCGCCGCCGGAGGCGGAGAACGTGCGCAGGCAGCGCCCGGTGGCCAGGTCCCACCAGGTCAGGTCGCCGTCCTTGTCCCCGGCGACGGCGGTGCGGCCGTCCGCGCTGACGGCGACCGCGAGGATCGTCGGAGTGATCACGTCGATCACGCGGTGGCCGTAGGTGAGGACGCGGAGGCCGCGGCCCGTGGCCAGGTCCCAGGACCGCACGGTGCCGTCGCCCCCGCAGGACAGGAACACGCTCTCGTCGGCGGCGAGGGCGATCGAGTACGCGGCGTCGTCATGGCCGGTGTAGGTGCGCACGCACCGGCCGGCGTCCAGGTCCCAGCGGCGTACGGTGCCGTCCTCGCCCGCGGAGAGGGCCTGCCGGGCGTCCCGCAGCACGATGATCTGGTTGACCGGGCCGTCGTGGCCGGTCAGCGTGCGCAGGAGGCGGCCGGTGGCGAGTTCCCACCACCAGAGGGTGCCCGCGTGGTCCCCGGCGAGGGCGAACCGCCCGTCGGCGGAGGCCGTCACCCAGCGGAAGGGCGCCCCTTTCCGGCCGGTGAGGGTGCGCAGGCAGCGGCCGGTGGCCAGGTCCCAGCACCGCACCGTGCGGTCCGGGCTCCCCGTCACCGCGAGGCGGGCGTCGGGCGTCACGGCGACCGAGAAGACCGGGTCGGTGTGCGCGGTGAGCGTGCGCAGGCAGTCGCCGGTCTCCAGGTCCCACCACCGCACGTCGCCGTCGTCGCCCCCCGACAGCGCGTACCGGCCGTCGGGGGTCACGGCCACCGAGAGGACGGTGCCGGTGTGACCGGCGAGGGTGCCCAGGCACCGGCCGGTGCGCAGGTCCCAGCGGCGCAGCATCCCCTTGTTCCCGGAGACCATGGCGTACCGGCCGTCCGGCGTCATCGCCACCGAGAGGACGGCGACGTCCTCCTCGGCGACGGTGCCCAGGAGCGCGCCGCGGCGCAGGTCCCAGCTCAGGACCCGGCCGTCCTCGGCGCCCGTGATCGCGCGCATGCCGTCCGGGGAGAGCGCGACGCCGCGCACGCGCCCGGTGTGCTCGCTCAGGACGTTCAGGCACCGGCCGGTGGTCAGGTCCCACCGGCGCACGGTGCGGTCGGACCCTCCGGAGAGGGCGTAGCGGCCGTCGGGGGTCACGGCCACCGACCAGATCTCCTCGGAGTGGCCGGTGAGCGTCGTCGCCCGGCGGTCACCCGGGCTCCATGAGCGCAGCCCGCCGTCCTCGGCGCCCCACACGACGCGCCGGCCGTCCGGTGTGACCGCCACCGTGCAGATCCAGCCGGACTCGCACCGGGCGGTCGACGACGGTTCGCCGGCGCCGCCGCGCTCCAGGTGCACCGACTCCAGCAGCCGAGCGAGGTCTCCGCCGGCCTGCTCCGCCGCCTCCAGCCGCCGTACCAGTTCGTCGTCGGTGATGAGTGCGTCGCGCCAGTGCAGCAGGCCCAGGTTGAACGTCGCGTCCGGGTGCCGCGGGTCGTCGCGCAGAGCCCGCTCCCAGCAGGACTCGGCCTCCTCTCGCCGGCCGCCGAGGAGCAGGGACACGGCCTGGTCGTAGGCCGTGATGAGCCGGTCCGCGCATTCCTGAGCGGTCGGCCGCTCGGCCGGGTCGGCGGCCAGGCAGTCGCCGAGCAGGGCCGCGACCCCCTTGGGGGCCGCCGGGCGCTGGTCGGCGTCATCTCCCGCGAACAGTTCCAGGACGGTGGCCGCCCACGAGCGGACGTCCCCGGCCATGCCGTCGTCCGCGGGCGACGCCGTCCGCCGTGCCGATCCCAAGCCGGTGAGCTTCGCGACGCCGTCGGCGGTGAGCAGCACGCCGGCCGTCCCCACGTCGCCGTGCACCACGCCCGCCTCGTGGACGGCCTGCAGCCCCCACGCCAGTTGGACGGCCATGTCGATGATCTCGCCGGCCGTGGAGAGCCGCCCTGCCCGCGCCGCCTCGGCGAGGTCGTCACCTCGCACGTCCTCGGCGACGACCTCGGGAGCCCCGTCCACGACGCGGACGTAGTGACACCCGCGGACGTTGCGATGCGGCGGCAGCCCCAGCCAGGCCCACGTCTGCTCCGGCAGGACGGCGGACTCCGCCGGGTTCACCCGCGGCCCCTCACGCGGATCGGTGACCGGATCACGCTCAGGGCCACGCCTGCGCCCGAACAGCCGCCGGCTCCTGCCCACCCTGGTCCTCCTCGCGCTGCCGCCCCGACCGGACGTCAGGCTCCCAGACCGCCGCCGGGAGGGGTCCCGGCGATCTCAGCGCGGGCCGCTCAGCCGCCGCGCGCCTTGACCATGGCGGTGCGGCTGACCTTGGTCGCGGCGCTGCGCGGGACGGCGTCGACGAACTCGACGGTCTTGGGCACCTTGTAGGCCGCCAGCCGGCCCTTGGCGTAGGCGATGACCTCGGCGGCGTCCGGCGGGGCACCGTGGTCGGCGGGTTCGACGACGGCGTGCACCCGCCGCCCCCACTCGGGGTCGCGCAGCCCGATGACGACCACGTCGGCGATCCCGGGGTGGTCGATGAGCGCGGCCTCCACCTCGGCCGGGAACACGTTGGCGCCACCGGTGATGATCATGTCGACGGCGCGGTCCTTGAGGTAGAGGTAGCCCTCCTCGTCGAGGTAGCCGACGTCGCCCGCGGTGTGGAACCCGTCCTCGGTGGCGGCGGCCCGCTTCGCCTTTCCGCGGTAGCTGTAGCCCCCGCCGATCGCCGACCGCAGGTACACGGTGCCGATCTCCCCCGCGGGCAGGTCCCGGCCCTCCGCGTCCAGGATCCGCAGTTCGGTGCCCTGGAAGCCGCGGCCGACGCTGCCCTCGTGCGTCAGCCACTCGTCGCCGCGCAGCGCGGTCAGGCCGAAGCCCTCGGTCATGCCGTAGGCCATGAAGATCCGCTCCGGCCCGATCAGCCCGGCCCAGCGCCGCACCAGCGACGGCGGCATGGGCGCCGCGCCCTGCAGGATCCACTGCAGGCTGGACAGGTCGCGCCCCTCGATACCGGGCAGGTCGGCGATGCGCTGCAGCATGGTGGGCGTCGCGGTGAAGGTCGACACCCGGTGCCGCTCGATGAGGTCCACCACGCGGGCCGCGTCGAACTTCTCCATGACCACCAGCCGCTCGCCGCCGAGCAGGTTGTTCAGGGTGGAGAAGCCGTTGGTGTGGTACATCGGCGCGGGCACCAGGATCGTCTCGGGACGCGGGATCGGCTGCCACAGCGCGGCGAACGGCACCACGCGCCGCTCGTCGAAGAGCGCGGGCCGCTCGGTCATGATCACCTTGGGGGTGCCGGTCGAGCCGCTGCTGCAGATGCCGAAGACCTGCGGCGACACCGCGTCCGGGAGGTCGGGCACCGGATCGCCGGCCGTGGCCCGGATCCAGGCGATGTCGGACGGATCGAGGTGCACCTTCGCGTCGATCACCTCCCGCACCCTCGCCAGCTCCCAGTCCGGCAGATCCCAGCGCATCGGCACCGGCACCGCGCCGAGCTTCCACGCGGCGAGCGCGCCGAGGACGAACTCGGGGGTGTTGCGCAGCGCGAGGCAGAGCCGGTCGCCGGTCCCCAGCCCCCGGGCCGCGAGCGCGCCGGCCAGCTGGCCCGACCTGCGGTGCAGCTCCTCCCAGGTGAACGTCACCTCCTCGCCGTCGAGCAGGCACAGCCGCAGCGCGATCTCGTCGGGGCGCTCGCCGGCCAGCGCGGCGACCCGTCGGCCATAGCTCATCGGACCGTCCAAGGCACCTCCATCCAGAACTTCAATGTCGACATCGATATTGAGTTACTGTTCGCCGGGTGTCAAGGCGTTCGTCCGGGAGAAGGACCCGCCCGCGTCAAACGGAGAGGATGGAGACTCCGGCGGTGCCGGGTGCTCCGTAGAGCTGGGCGTAGCCGACCCGGGGCTGGCCCGGGACTTGGCGTTCTCCGGCCTGGCCTCGGAGTTGGAGTACCAGTTCGTGGACCTGGCGCAGGCCGGAGGCGCCGATGGGTTCGCCGTTGGCGATGAGACCGCCGTCGGTGTTGACCGGCAGCCGCCCGCCGATCTCGGTGGCGCCCTCGGCCAGCAGCCGCTCCTGCTCGCCATCGGCGCACAGGCCGTTCTCGGCCATGTGGATGATCTCCGCGCCCGCG
>NZ_JBHSON010000011.1:0-190731 GCF_042656285.1 Actinomadura rugatobispora
CGGATGCCGGGACGGCGGGGCCTGCGGCGGCCCGTCGCCGTCCGCCGGGCCCGCGGAGGGCGGCTCCCCGTCGAACGGGTCCGGCGCGGGCCGGTCGTCCGGTTCGGGCTCCGTCGCGCGGGCCGCGCCGGGCGGACGGGCCGGCTGGAGCAGCGGCAGCCGGATCGTGAACGTGGACCCCGACCCCTCCTTGCTCCAGACGGTCACCTCGCCGTGGTGCTTGGTGGTGACGTGCTTGACGATGGCCAGGCCGAGGCCGGTGCCGCCGGTCTGGCGGGAGCGGGCCGGGTCGACCCGGTAGAAGCGCTCGAAGATCCGTTCCAGGTCGCCCTCGGGGATGCCGATGCCCTGGTCGGTCACGTTGATCTCGACGTGCAGGTCGTCGCAGCGCCGGGTGGACACCACCACCCGGGTGTTCTCGGGGCTGTAGGCGACGGCGTTGTCGATCAGGTTGCGCAGCGCGGTGACGAGCAGCTCCTCGTCGCCGCGGACCTTCTGCCCCTCCTTGCCGCCGCCGGTCACCTCGATGTTCTTGGACGCGGCCTTGATCTGGCTGCGGTCGATCGCCTCCACGATGATCTCGTCGAGGGAGACCGGGTGCAGCTCGGACAGCGGCTCGTCGCCCTGGATCCACGACAGCGTCATCAGGTCCTGGACGAGGTTGGTCAGCCGCACCGACTCGTGCTGCATGCGGCCGGCGAACCGGCGCACCGCCTCGGGGTCGTCGGCGGCGCTCTCCACGGTCTCGGCCAGCAGCGACAGCGCGCCGACCGGGGTCTTGAGCTCGTGGCTGACGTTGGCCACGAAGTCCCGCCGGATCGCCTCGACCCGGCGCATCTCGGTGAGGTCCTCGGCCAGCACCAGCACCAGCCCGTGCGAGCCGAGCGGCGCGACGCGCACCGCGAACCACCGCCCGTCGGCTCGGTGCCGGCCGCGGGACCTGCCTACCTGTATCTCGGTCTCCCGGATCTCGCCGTCGCGCCGCACCAGCCGGGCCATGGCCAGCAGCTCGTCCACCACCAGCCGGTCACCGCTGACGATGCCGAACGCGCGCGCGGCGGAACTCGCCCGCAGCACCATGTCCTCGGCGTCCACGACGACGGCGGAGGAGCGGAGCACGCTCAGCACCGAGGCCACGCCCGGCGGCAGCCCGCCCTGGGGCGTCGCCGGGACCGCCACACGCTGGGCTCGCTCGCTCACGCGCACCGCCAATCCAGTCGCGAGCCCGATCGCGAGCCCGGCAAGCCCGGCCAGGCCTGCGACAATCTCGACCTCCACATCCTGGATCGTAAGTGCCCGACGGTCCGTTCCTGCACTATGGGGCCTGGTAACGCGGGCGCGTTCGCCCAAAGTTCACCTCTTTATTCGGGTTGGTTCATGCAGGTGGGGCAAGGTGTGCGCTGGGCGAGTCCGCCCGGCGGCCGGACGAGCGCACCACCCTCGTCCCACCCGTACCGCCCGGTTCCGCCCTTGTCTGGGAGAATCTCGGAACCCTCGAGAATCTCGTCGGAATCGTCCGAATCGCCCGAACGCCCTCCTAGCCCTCCAACGCCCTCGATCTCACCCCTGGGGACACGAATTGCGCGACGCCTACCACGAGGAGCTCGACTCCCTCGCCGACAAGCTGGTGGAGATGACCCGGCTGGTCCGCTCCGCGATGGCCCGCGCGGTGACCGCGCTGCTGGACGCCGATCTGCGGCTGTCGGAAGAGGTCATCAGCGGCGACGAGAACGTCAACAAGATCGACGCGGAGATCGAGGAGACCGTTTTCGACCTGATGGCGCGGCAGCAGCCGGTGGCCGGCGACCTGCGCACGCTCATCACCACCCTGCGGATGAGCGGTGACCTGGAGCGGATGGGCGACCTGGCGGTGCACATCGCCAAGACCGCCCGGCGCCGGCACCCCGAGTCCGCGGTGCCGCCGGTGCTGCAGGCCACGGTGCTGGAGATGGGCCAGATCGCGGAACGCATGATCGCCAAGGCGGGCAGCGTGATCGCCTCGAAGGACGTCGAGATGGGCCTGGAGCTCGACGCCGACGACGACGCGATGGACAAGCTGCACCGCCGGCTGTTCGACATCCTGCTGTCGCCCAAGTGGAAGCACGGGGTGGAGCCGGCGGTCGACATCACCCTGGCCGGACGGTACTTCGAGCGCTTCGCCGACCACGCCGTGCACGTGGCCGAGAACGTCGTCTACCTGGTGACGGGGCAGCGTCCGGCGGAGATCGTCGACCTGCCCTGAGGCCGCCCTGCGGGTGCCCCTCGTCCACGCCCGAACCTGGCACGGTCCTGGCACGGTCCCGAGCAAGCGGGACCCCGGCCTGGTTTGCGCGGCGGTACGCGGGTACGCTCAGGCACCGCATGCACCTGCAGGCGCAGGGCGGTCTTTCGCAGGAGCCGCCCTGCGCCTCCAGGCAGGTATTCGTCGTAGGGCCTCCGAGGCTGTTCAGAGCCTCCGGGGCCTTACTTCTTCTTGCGGCCCCGGCCGGCCCTGCCCTTGGCGGGCTCCTTGCCCGGCGCCGGGGCGGACGCGGCGGGCGCCGCGGCCGCGCCGGAGGCCCCCTGGTTCTTGACGGCCTCGATGGCGGCCTTGGCGGCGGCCGGGTCGAGGTACTCGCCGCCGCGCTTGAGCGGGGCGAAGTCGTCGTCCAGCTCGTACACCAGCGGGATGCCGGTGGGGATGTTGAGGCCGACGATGTCGTCGTCGGAGACGTCGTCCAGGTGCTTGACCAGGGCGCGCAGCGAGTTGCCGTGCGCGGCGACCAGCACGGTGCGGCCGGCGGCCAGGTCGGGCACGATCGAGTCGTACCAGTACGGCAGCAGCCGGTCGACCACGTCGGCCAGGCACTCGGTGCGCGGGATCAGCTCGGACGGCAGCCCCGCGTAGCGCAGGTCGTTGACCTGCGACAGCGGGTCGTCGTCCTTGATCGGCGGCGGCGGGGTGTCGTAGGAGCGGCGCCAGGTCATGAACTGCTGCTCGCCGTACTCCTCGCGCGTCTGCGCCTTGTTCTTGCCCTGGAGCGCGCCGTAGTGGCGCTCGTTGAGCCGCCAGGAGCGGCGCACCGGGATCCACAGCAGGTCCGCCACGTCCAGCGCGATGTTGGCGGTGCGGATGGCCCGCTTCAGCAGCGAGGTGTGCACCACGTCGGGCGTGATGTCGGCGTCGAGCAGCAGGTCGCCGCCCTTGGTCGCCTCGCCCTCGCCCTTCGTGGAAAGGTCGACGTCCACCCACCCGGTGAACAGCCCTTCGGCGTTCCACACGCTTTCGCCATGCCGGAGCAATACCAAGGTCGCCATGACACCGAAGCTTATAGGCGGCGACCCGGGAGTCAGCCGTCGGTGCGGTTGGCCGGGTCGGCGAACGAGGCGAACGCCTGGAGGTTGGCCAGGCTCTCCCCGCGCTTGACCCGCCAGTCCCACTCGCGCTGGATGGAGGACTTGAAGCCGCGTTCGAGGGCCTTGTCGAAGTTCTCGTCGGAGTAGGTCAGCACGCAGCCCAGCAGCCGGTCGATCTCGTCGGGGCTGATGGAGGCCAGCGGCACCCGGCCGACCAGGTAGACGTCGCCGACCTCGTCGAGGGCGAAGCCGACCCCGTACATGCGGCCGTTGCGCTCCAGCAGGAACCGGTAGAACTCGGCGTGGTTCTCGTCGGGACGGCGGCAGAAGAACGCCTCGACGTGCAGGCTGTGGTCGCCGATGATCAGCCACGTCATGGTGGCGAGCTTGCGCTGCCCGGGGAGCTTGACGAAGAACGCCCCGGGCCGGGGGGTGTCGTACTCCAGCTCCGACGCCCGCAGCGTCTCCTCGATCACGGCCCCGTGATCCTGGCCGACGTCGCTTCGCTCCGTCATGCTGTCCTCCTTGTTGGGGGACGCCCCCCCACACCCCCCGGCAAAACCGACAGCATGCCCTCGCTTCGCTCCGTCATGCTGTCACCTCCGCGGGAAGGGTGGCCCTGTCGAGATGGGACAAGGCACCGGTATACACCTCCAGGAGGCGGTCCACGGTGGCGTCCCAGCCGAAGTTTCGGGCGTGTCGGACGGCGTGGCGGGCGAGCCGGGCGCGGCGTGCGGGCTCGGCGTGCAGGCGGCTCAGGACGGCGGCGTAGCCGGCCGGGTCGTGGCCGCGCACCAGGATCCCGGACTCGCCGTCCCGGACGGCGGTGCGCAGCCCGCCGACGGCGGACGCGACGACCGGGGTGCCGCACGCCTGGGACTCGACCGCCACCAGCCCGAACGACTCGCTGTGGGACGGGACGACGGTCACGTCGGCGGCCCGGTACCAGTCGGCGAGCTCCCCCTGCGGCGCGGGCGGCTCGAACCGCACGACGTCGGTGATCCCCAGCTCGGCGGCCAGCGACTGGAGCCCCTCGGGACGGCAGCGGGCGCTCCCGCTGGGGCCGCCGACCACGGCCACGACGAGCCGTTCGCGCAGGGCGGGGTCGTCGGCGAGCATCCGGGCGGCGGCGCGCAGCAGCACGTCGGGGGCCTTCAGCGGCTGGATCCGGCCGACGAACAGCAGGACGTAGGCGTCGGGGCGCAGGCCGAGGCGGTGCCGGGCGGTGCCGGTGCCGCCGGCGAGCCGTTCCGACCCGTGGGAGAGCAGGGCCGACTCGGGCTGGAAGAGGGAGAGGTCGACGCCGGGGCTGACGGTGGCGACGCGGGCGGGGTCGGCGCCGTAGAGGTCGATGAGCTCGCGCGCCTCCTCGGCGGTGTTGGCGACGAGCTGGTCGGAGGCGGTGACGGCCTCCTCCTCGCCGGTCACCCGCTCGTCCGGCTCGGGGGTGTCGCCGTCGGCCAGGGCGAGGTTCTTGACCTTGGCCATGGTGTGCATGGAGTGCACGAGCGGCACGCCCCAGCGCCGCTTGGCGGCCTGCCCGGCCTGCGCCGACAGCCAGTAGTGGGTGTGGACGAGGTCGTAGTGGCCGGGGTCGTAGGACGCCTCGGCGCGCAGCACGCCCGAGGTGAACCCGCACATGTGGCGGGGCAGCGCCGTCTTCTCCAGCTCCTCGAACGGGCCGGAGACGACGTTGCGCACCAGGACGCCGGGGGCGAGTTCGGTGACGGGCGGGAGGGCCCGCGAGGTGGCGCGGGTGAAGATGTCCACCTCGATGCCTCGTGCCGCCAGCCGCCTGGCCACTTCCACGATGTAGACGTTCATGCCGCCCGCGTCGCCGGTGCCCGGCTGATCGAGCGGCGATGTGTGAACGCTGACCGTCGCGACCCGGTTGATACGACGCGGCACCCGACACCACCTCCAGTGTTGCAACCTACCGATCGGGGTCGGTGTTCCCCCGATATGGGGCTCCTTTACCTTTCAATGGCCGTTCAGGGTGATTGTCCCGGTCAGCCGGTCGGTATCCGCGGGCGCCCCGGGGGTTCGTCCGCCCGCCGGGGCCTGGGAGGCTTGGACGCATGCGTAAGACGGCGGTGGTGACGGGTGCGAGCAGCGGCATCGGGGCGGCGACGGCCAGGCGGCTGGCCGCCGAGGGCTTCAACGTCGTCCTGGCCGCCCGGCGGCGGGAGCGGCTGGACGCCCTGGCCGAGGAGATCTCCGGGAGCGTGCCGGGCGCGGGCCGGATCGCGGCGGCCACCCTCGACGTGACCGACCAGGCGTCGGTGGACGCGCTGGCGGCGGCGGTCGCCGACTGCCACGTGCTGGTCAACAACGCCGGCGGCGCGCTGGGCCTGGACCCGGTGGCCGAGGCCGACCCGGCGGACTGGCAGGCGATGTACGACAGCAACGTGCTGGGGCTGCTGCGGATCACCAAGGCGCTGCTGCCCGGGCTGATCGCGAGCGGCGCCGGGCACGTCGTCAACATCACCTCCCTGGCGGCGCACCAGCCGTACGAGGGCGGTGCCGGGTACAACGCGGCCAAGCACGCGGCCTACGCGGTGAACGAGGTCATGCGGCTGGAGCTGGTGGCCGAGCCGGTGCGGATCACCGAGATCGCGCCGGGGCTGGTGAAGACCGAGGAGTTCTCGCTGGTGCGCTTCCGCGGGGACGAGGAGAAGGCCGCCAAGCCGTACCAGGGCGTGCCCGAGCCGCTGGTGGCCGACGACGTCGCCGACTGCGTGGCGTGGGCGGTGACCCGGCCGCCGCACGTCAACATCGACCGGATCGACGTGCAGCCGCGCGTCCAGGCCACCGCGCAGAAGGTGCACCGCACCGGCTGAGCCCGCCGCCCGGTTCGCTCCGGTAAGGATCATCCGCCCGTTCCCGGGTATGCGACTCCGAAGAGGGGGAGTTTTCGGGGACGGAGCGCGAGATGACCCAGCGGACCTTCGTACTGCCGCTCGACGACGCCGGAGCCGGTCCCGCCACGGTGGGCGGGAAGGGCGCGATGCTGGCGAGGCTGGCCGCGGCGGGCCTGCCGGTCCCCGAGGGCTTCCACCTCACCACCGACGCCTACCGCTACTTCGTGGACTTCCACCGGCTGCGGGACCCGATCCTGTCGGTGGCGGCGCGGGTCGATCCCGACCTGCCGGCGACGGCGGAGGCCGCGGCGCGGCGGATCGCGGAGCTGTTCCAGCCGTACGAGCCGCTGATGGAGATCGCGGCGCAGGTGCGCTGGGCGTACGCGGGCCTGGGCGAGCAGGACCACCCGGTCGCGGTGCGGTCGTCGCCGCCGCCCGGGACGGTGCCGGAGGCGGTCTCGCCGGCGGACCTGTACGAGACCGTCCTGTGGGTGCGCGGGGAGGCGGCGCTGGTGACGGCGGTCCGGCGGTGCTGGGCGTCGCTGTGGTCGGCCCGCGCCCTGGAGTACCGGATCCGCAACGGCATCGACCACGACGGGGTGGCGATGGCCGTGCTGGTGCAGTCGATGGTGCGGGCGGACGCCGCCGGGATGATGACCACGGTCGCGCCGGGCTCCCCCGCGGCCGGGCGGCGGCCGGCGACGGGCCGGATCGTGGTGAACGCCGCGTGGGGGCTGAGCGAGCCGGTGATCACCGGCCGGGTCACGCCGGACGTGTACACGGTGGAGAAGGGCAGCGGCCACGTCGTCGAGCGGCGGATCGCGGAGAAGACGACGATGACGGTGGCCTCCGAGCGTCCCGACGGCCCGCCGGTGGTGGAGGAGCCGGTGCCCAAGCGGTGGCGGCACGAGCCCGTGCTGAACGACGACCAGGCGGCGGCCCTGGCGCGGCTGGGCGAGCGGACCGAGGCGCTGTTCGGGCAGCCGGTGAGCGTCGAGTGGGCCCTGCACGACGGCTACCCGTACATCCTCGTGGCCCTTCCCGTCACGGGTGGGGCGGAACGCGGCGAGGCCGCGCCCGCGAGCACGGGATTCGCCGAGTCGGCCACGGAGGCGTGGAACGACAGCCTGGCCGGTGACCACCTGTGGTCCAACGGCGATCTGGCCGAGGCCGTCCCGGACGTGATGACCCCGTCCACGTGGTCGCTGGTGCGGCTGTTCATGGACGAGACGCTGGCCGTGCCCCGGCTCGGCGGGTATCGCGCGTACGGCAACATCGGCGGCCGCCTCTACATGGACCTCAGCGTGGCGGCGGCGCTCGCCGGCGCCTCGTCCCTGGGCATGGGGAGGGGCACGCGGGAGAGCCTGCTGGAGGAGTCCTTCGGCAGGCTGCCGCCGGAGGCGGAGATCCCGAGCCTGCCGATGTCGCGGGCGGAGATCGCCCGCGAGGTGCTGCCGAAGGCCGCGAGGGCGGCGCGGCGCGGCCGGGCCCTCCGCAGGCGGCTCCCCGGCTTCCTGGAGTCGTCGCCGGGGCGGTGCGCGGAGCTGCGCGACCGGATCGACCGGGAGGACGATCCGGGCGCCCTGCTGCACCTGTGGGGGCACGAGCTGGAGCCGTTCTTCGTCGAGGCGTGCCACATGCTGGCGGCGGCGCGGCGGGAGGGCGCGCCGCCGGCGGTCGCGCTGCGCCGCGACCTGGACCGGCTGGTGGGCGAGGGCGACGCGGACGCGATGCTGTCCGGGCTGCGGAAGCCGGACGGGCCCGCGCCGGCCGCGCTGGGCCCGGTGGACGGCCTCGCGCGGCTGCACCGCGGCGAGATCACCGAGCCGGTCTACCTGCGCGGGTGGGGGCATCGCGGCCCGCACGAGTTCGAGATCTCGATGCCGCGCACGGCCGAGGACCCGTCGTGGCTGGAGGAGCAGCTGGCGGCCGGGTCGGGCCGGGAGGCGGACGAGCGGCTGCGGGCGCGGCGGGAGCAGGGCCGGGCGGCCTGGCGGCGGTTCCGGGACCGCCACCCGGGCGAGGTGGCCGCGACGCGGCGCCGCGTCGGCCGGTGGGCGCGGGCCGCGCACGACCGGGAGTCGGCGCTGTCGGAGGTGCTGCGGATCTACGCGGTGGTGCGGGCGTTCCTGCGCCGCGCCGGGGAGCTGACGGGCCTCGGCGACGACGACGTGTTCTTCCTGACGATCGACGAGGTCCTGTCCGTGCTGGACGGCGACGCCGGGGCCGCCCAGGCGGACCTGGCGGCCCGGCGCCGCCGGACCCACGAGCGCTACACGGCGCTGGCCCCGTACCCGGTCCTGATCCGCGGCCGGTTCGACCCGGTCGGGTGGGCGGGCAGCCGCGGGCGGCGCACCGACTTCCACGACGCGACCGAGCCGCTGGCCGGGTTCCCGCCCGAGCCGGCCGCCGGCGCCGCCACCAGCGGCCTGCCCGGCGCCGCGGGGGTCGTGGAGGGCACGGTGCGGGTGCTGGACGGCCCCGAGCAGGCCGCGGCGCTGGCGCCGGGCGAGGTGCTGGTCACGGGGGTGGCCGACACCGGCTGGACGCTGGTGCTGCCGCGCGCGGGCGCCCTGGTCACCGATGTCGGCGCGCCGCTGTCGCGGGCGGCGGCGGTGGCCCGGGAGCTGGCCGTCCCGGCGGTCCTGGGCTGCGGGAACGCGACCGTGCGGCTGCGCACCGGCGACCGCGTCCGGGTGGACGGCGAGCGCGGAACGGTCGAGATCCTCAGCGGCGCGGGGAAGAAGGGCCGGCGGGTGCGACTGCTGACCAGGGAAAGGTGACCTCGCCCAGCCGCCATCGGGCCCGCCCGCCGTACGGGGGCCGGGTGATCACCGGCCGGGTGCGGGACAGCAGCGCCACCGCCTCGATCCAGCGGGCGCGGGGGCCGAACGCCGAGTGCGGGGCCGCCGCCGCCCAGCAGCGGTCGAAGTCGGCCAGGAGCGCGTGCACCCGCTCGCCGGGGACGTTGCGGTGGATGAGCGTCTTGGGGAGGCGTTCGGCGAGGTCGGACGGCCGTTCCAGGGTGGCCAGGTGCGCGGCGAACGTGATCGTGGCCGGTTCCTCGGACCCGGCGGGCAGGGTGGCCCAGACGGCGCGGCGGCCGATCTCGTCGCAGGTGCCCTCGACCAGGACGCCGCCGGGGGCGAGCCGGGCGCGCAGATCGTCCCAGGCCCGCCAGGCCGCGGGCTCCTCGTACTGGCGCAGCACGTTGAAGGCCCGCACCAGCACGGGCGGGCGCTCCACCGGGAGTTCGAAGCCGCCGCGCCGGAACGACAGGCCCTCGTACGCGCCGCCCGCCACCACGGCCTGACCGGCCGCGACCCGGTCGGGCTCGATCTCGATGCCGACGACCTCCAGGCCCGGGGCCACCACGCGGAGCCTCGTGTAGAACTCGACCGTCGTCACCGGCGACGCCCCGTACCCCAGGTCGACGGCGAGCGGGGCGCGGGCGGCGCGGAGCGGCCCGGCGGCCTGGGTGGCGGCGATCCAGCGGTCCACGCGGCGCAGCCGGTTGGGCGCGGTGGTGCCACGGGTCACCGCTCCCTGCGGCTTCACGTGGGGTTTGCGCGTGGGGACCACGCTGCGATTGTGCCGTGGTTTGCCGGTTCCGGTCACCGCCGGGCGCCGGACACCTGTTGATAACCGGGTGATCCTTCGGGAGCGTCAGGGTCGATCACTGTTCTCCGTCCCCCGCCGCGCCTCGCCCCCCGGAGGTCCCCGTGTCCGAGGTGTCCCGCCGTACGTTCCTGGGCCTGTCGTTCGCCGCCGCGGTGACCTGGTCGGTCGGCGAGGCGGTGCCCGCCTCGGCCGGGCCGCCGGACGAGGTCGCCCGCCTGTTCCAGGTGCGGAACGGTCTCCGGGCGCCGCAGGTGTTCCCGCAGAGCGTGGCGTCCGGCGACCCGTCCCCCGACGGGGTGGTCCTGTGGACGCGGGTCGCCCCGGATGCCGCCGGACGGGTCGCGTACGAGATCGCCGCCGACGCGTCCTTCGCCGCCCCGCTGGTCCGCGGCGTCACCACGGCCGCCGCAGGGCGCGACCACACCGTGAAGGTGCGGGTGGCGGCGCGGGCCCTGCGCCCTTGGACGACGTACCACTACCGCTTCATCGTCGGCGGCACCGCCAGCCGCACCGGACGCTTCCGCACGCTGCCCGCCCCCGGATCGTCCCCGGCGGGCCTGCGGTTCGGCTACATCTCCTGCCAGGATTACACCAACGGCCACTACACGGCGCTGCGGCACCTGGCCGAGGAGGACCTCGACTTCGTCGTCCACCTGGGCGACTACATCTACGAGACGACCGCCGACTCCAGCTTCCAGGGCGCCCAGGTCCGCGAGATCACGCTGCCGAGCGGCCGGACCACCGCCCAGACCCTCGGCGACTACCGCGCCCTCTACAAGACCTACCGGTCCGATCCGGACCTGCAGCGGCTGCACGAGCGGTTCGCGGTGATCCAGATGTGGGACGACCACGAGTTCGCCAACGACTCCTACGGCGCCTACGACACCGACACCGAGGACGAGGCCGCCAACTACGCGCCCGAGCGGAAGCTGGCCTCGGTCCAAGCGTGGTCGGAGTACTCGACGGCCGGTGCCCGCTTCGACCCGTCCGGCGGGCCGACCGGGGCGCTCACCGCCTACCGGACGCTGCGCTTCGGCGGGCTCATGGACCTGGTGCTGACCGACGAGCGCACCTACCGGTCCAAGCCCCCGTGCGGGCTGGGGCTGCTCGACATGTACGCGACCCCGGGCTGCCCGGAACGGCTGAGCCCCGAGCGGACCATGCTCGGCGCCGAGCAGCGCGCCTGGTTCACCGACCAGATCACCTCTTCCACCGCCACCTGGAAGGTGTGGGGGAACGAGGTGATGTGCATGCAGTTCAAGCTGCTCGACCTCTACCTGAAGCGGCTCTTCCCGGACCTGCCCGCCCGCGCCACGTCCGGCGGGCGCTTCTCGGTGTTCCTCAACCTCGACCAGTGGGACGGGTTCCCGGTGGAGCGGCAGCGGCTGCTGACCGCGTTCCGGGACGTGGACAACCTGGTCACGATCACCGGGGACCTGCACTCGTTCGGCGCCGGGTACCTGCGGCCCGACTTCGACGACCCGTCCCAGGACCCGGTGGGGGTGAGCCTGCTGGGCGGCTCGGTGACCTCGGCGAACTTCGTGGAGATGGCGACGTTCGGGCAGGGCGGGCTGATCGTGCCGCCGGAGACCGACCTGACGTGGGCGCTGCGCGGCAGCAACCCGCACCTGGAGTACTTCAACTCCGCCGCGCACGGCTACGTGGTCATGGACGTGACACCGTCGGGGATCACGGCGACGATGAAGGCCGTCCGCTCGATCCGCACCCCCGAGACACCGCAACTGCTCACGCTGCGCACGTTCCGGGTCGGCGAGGGCCGCCCCAGCCTCACGACCATGAACCGCGGCACCCGCACCTTGGACGGCGCCACCCACTGAGCACCGCTCACGCTGGCTGGCTATAAAAAGAACGAGGTGAGAAGGAGACCGAGCGATGAGCAGCTACACCAAATGGGACCGTGACGCCTACATCGCACGTGTCGGCGGCAAAGAGGAAGCCGAGCGACGCCGCAAGGCGCTCATGGCCCGTCAGAGCAGAGCCCGGCTGGCCGAGGAACGCAAGCGGGACAAGCTCACCCAGGCGCAGCTAGACGAAGAACGGCGCTTTCCGAGTTCCAGCAGCGAGACGTAGGACTTGTCGTTGCCGAGGAGTTCACCGGGCCCGGTCCGGTCGTGGCCGTTGGTGCAGCGGTGGAACCGAAGGATCTTCTCCAGGTCGCCGGTGGTCAGGACGCGCTGGGCTTGTGGGGTGGCCCAACGCCACATGGCATGGACGGTCGGCCGCCGCTCGAGGGCTGGGTCGGGGGTGCCGCCTGACATCACGGGCACATCCTGGCGAACCAGTCGCCGATGGAGCGCTTGTACCCGTCCGGCATGTGCAGGGCAGGGACCTGCGCGGCGGTGAACAGCCCGAGTTGCTTGTGCTCGTGGCTGACCACCGGCTCGATATCAGGATCGAGCACGGTGCAGCCGTAGGTGACGATGACCACGCGCCCCTCGGGCAACGCCTCCGGTAGCGGCTGGTAGATCCACATGTCCAAGAGCGGACCGGCATTGACGGTCCAACCGGTCTCTTCGGCGATTTCCCGCTCCACGGCCCCCTCGGGGTGAGGTCGGACGACTCCAAGCGTCCGCCGGGCAGCTCCCACTCGTCGCGCTCGTTCTTCAAGTTCATCGACGCCCACGCCGACTGGCTGACGGTGTTCTACCTGCCCGCCTACGCACCCGAGCTGAATCCGGCCGAGACGGTGTGGTCGCTGCTGAAACGCTCCATGGTCAACTTCCTTGCCACCGACCTGGACGACCTCGCCGGCATGATCAAGCACCGGCTCAAGATGATCCAGCACCACCCCGGCGTGATCGACGGCTGCCTGCCCCCCACAGGCCTCTCCCTCAACACCACACCCGCCATCACCAATTAACCCTGGTTAGCGAGATCCACCCAGTCCGAACCCGTACGCCGACCCGCTACACCACACGAGAAGATCGAAAGTAACCAAATGCACCCAGCATCTCACCCGCGAAGCGACGCCCAAGTCGCGCCGAGTTGCTTGAGAAAATCCTCGCCGGAAGCACCAGTAATCTCAGCGACGGCGTGCGCGAGATGCAGTGCTGGCACTGCATCTCGCGACCCAAGGACTCGAAGCTCGTCTAGGACATCCAGATAGTCGCACGGTAGCGGATCCATCCGTGAGACGAGGGATCGCTCCGCGAGATCGGCCAACGCGTCCGCCGCCGCCTCTCCTGGCCGTAGAACGTAATTCTTCCACTGGTTCGTAATCCGTCGAGATTGCTCCTTGCGTTGATGCATGCTCAGTCTCAAGCCAAGGTCGGCAGCTACCTTGGTGATTGCGGCTTCCGGACTCTCGCCCACCTTGGCCTGCCAGTTAGCCCGGCGAGTTTGATCGCGTCTTACGATGGCGGCCTTCTGGTTCAGGACCTCCACCGCCGCGTTGAGGGACTTCATCAGTAAGGTGCCGCATTGGTGCCAATCGTCTCTGGTCTCGGGATCCCGCCCCGCGCAAGCGTCTCTGAGCCATCGTTGCGAGCGATCTTCAGCGCCACGGTTGTCGGTGTGCTGGGCCGCGGTGCGCAAGTTATAAACCAGCTGATCGAACTCGTACGCCGCGCCGCTACGCCGGTTACCGATCAGAAATCCAATGTCGAGTTTCCAGCTTTCTCGCCACAACCGGTACGCCACCGACACCAGCCTTGCGAAATCTGCATCGCTGTGCACATTGGTCGGCCACGATTCCAGGAAGGAATTGTCAAATGGCAGCCCCACACAGATGCTTCGGTGGGCCGACAATACGACGCAACGGTTACGAAAATCCGTCACCTCACTTTGCATCAGCCGACCGCCTTGCGACGCCTGCAAACCGGCTGATCGGGTCAGCAAGCGCACCCCGCATATTAAATGCGATATGGAACGCAGGCAAAATCTCGCCCCTTTTTCGGTAATCGGATACCGAAAATCTTATCGGGATGAAGGGTACTTCGATGTGTAGTTCGTTGACCCAGGCGACGCCACGGCGCCCGTCTGGAGTTGCTGAGATAACTCGGCCCGTATATAGGGCTGCGGTACCGTCAGAGTTGGAGGCGAGGTATTTGGAAATGACGCGCGACGATAGGTCGCGTGACTCGTCATCAAGTTGGCGGAAGACCGCCTTTGAGCTCTGGTACTGTCCTCGGTGGAACAGGCTGAGACCGCGCAAGAAATCTCTCCGATACCGGTCGTATCCCCCAGCGTCGGGTATGGCGTCAGCTATAGTCAGGCACTCATGCCAGTCATGTTCGGTGAGTGCGACGATCTCGCGCTCACCGCGTAGGAACCGCTTGCCGGTCTTAGACTCCCAGAACAGGTCGAGCAGGAGCCGTGAGCACCGCCAGTCGGACCGCACCTCGGGTGGCGCCTGAAGCAGGACCTGTACGGCGACCTTTGGCCCATCCCCTTCCGCGCGAGCGCCAAGCAATGCAAGGAAGTAATATGCGACGGGATCGTTGTTGTTGCTGAGCGCGACCAGGTGCTTCGTCTCCATAGCTGGGTCTTCGAGCAACTCCGCTATCTCCACATTACGCAGGTCGTACTTGGCCTGCTGGGAAGGGCTGAGCGACCCAGGGTCAAGAGATGCAAGCGATGCCTGGGCATTGGCCAACAAGTCCAGTCGGTCATGCCCCTGCAGCATTCCGGACCTCACTGCGTTCCGTGTTGTCCAAGCGATGACATCAACGGGGTAGACATTCTCTGGATCAAGAGCGCGGGCCCGCAGTGCCGCCCGGGTTACATCCGTCATGAGAGCGAGCACTTGGGAAGCTGTTGCGTCCTCATCGAAATTTGTCAGCTCAAAGATCTGTGCGCCCTCAGCGCTAGCAAGTTCAACCAACAGATTTAGTCGGGACTGCGGCGATGCGTCGGCGTCCTCAAGCGTGTCCTCAAGCATCCGCTGAACGTCACGCATGAGTTGGAGCCGCTCCGCCGACGCCAGAACGCTGTTCTGCTGTGCCCACATGACGTATTCGCGGGTCAGATTGGCTTCCAACAAGGATAGTCTGGGGTGCGTCTGACCTCGGCTATGCCTTAGCTCGCCGAAAGCGGTCGCGAGTTCCAGATAGTGAGGCGCATAGCGATGATCGTCGGACTGCGGTCCGATCTTCTCCATCAGGTCGGCGATGAACTGGACCTCTCCGCCGCCCCACCGGTCAAAAAGTGGCCGCAGGTTAGTGATCAGCTGGACGGCGACCTCGACCTCGGTACGGATGGACAGGTCCTCACGGGCAAGCAACTCCGCCTCGAGTGGCGTCCGCGAGCCGAGGAACTGGTCACCAGTGTCATCCTCCGTCCAGCGAAAGATATCGAAGCGCTTGACTAGGTCAATAAGCTTACCCGCGCCATCTTTGCCGAGAACGCGCAGCGCCAGTTCAAGGGGGATGCGGAGGCCACGGCGGCCGACTGCAAGGATCATAGAAGTGATTTGCTCTGCCGCACTCCGCTCCTCGAGAGGCAGATTAATCAACTCCGCGTTCGGGCGATCCGACGGCCGCAAATCATTGATGTTGAAGCCCGCTTCGGTAAGCGCGCGCGCGACAGCAGTGAGCCGAGCCTCGCTATTATTGGAAGCGGTCATGGAGAGCTTCTCCAGCTCGATCTCGGCCGCCCGCGCCTCCTGAACGAGCCCAAGTCGCAAGCCTCGCTCGGTCTCAGGGAGCAGTCGGTAGAGCAGCGCGAGGAATGAGGAGTCGAGACCTTCCATGAGGTTGCCGGGAATGGGGATATCGAAGTCTGACAACCATTGCGTCATCCTTCGAAATTCCTCCGGGTTAAGGGTCGGTTCGACACGGATAATGCTGCGTCGCTTGTGGGCCGGCGGCGGCAGATAACTGCTGCCGACGATGAGGACTCGCTGCCCCCGCGAGCTAAGCTGTCGCTGGAGCAAGTAGTACTCATCAACGTCAACCATGCCGTCCCAGACCAGCAGCGTCGGCAGTCCGTGGCTCTGATCCGCCCACGATGCGAAGGCCTCGATGGCAGCCAACGTTGGCCGCTCGCCACGCACCGACCGATGCAGGACCGCAGCTTCACCGGAACGCGCTACCTCAAGGGCGAGTGCGCACAGCGCGATTGTCTTTCCAGTCGCGGTTTGCCCTGCAACGATAAGGGGCTCAGGAAGCCCCAACTCGTCAAGGGCCGATTGCACTCGGTGCAACAACTTGGACTCGAAGTCACGGGTCAGGTTGTAGCCACTGGCCACAGCCTTCCACTGTGGTTGCCCTTCGCCAGAACCGAGAAAATGCCGGAATCGCTCATATCTCATCGCTGATGAGGCCGATGTGAAGGGTTCGAGAAGTTCTGTGTTGACGGGTCGGGCAGCAACAACCACGCGATTCCACGTATCAATATCCACCTCAGCAAAGGTGTCGCCAACGGGGATGAACCGTCCCCCGCGCGCGTTCCGTCCGGCGTCGAGCCGCTGAAAGCGGCCAGAGTCCTCCAGCGCTGAGAGCACAGCGTTGAAGCTCTCACAATGCGTGATAAGCACCCCACGCTCTTGAGCAGCACGGATGAAGGGATTGCCGAGCAACTCGTCGGTGGCCGAGAACAGGTGCGCTTGTCCGGCCTGCAGCCGGGTCGCGAAGGTAAATAGCTCCTGTGGTCGCAACCAGTCGTCCGCGCGGTAACCATCAATGATGAGTACGCCTCGAGGCGTGATGATAGTGTCCGCGAGGGCGTTCAATATCTCAGCAGCCCTGGCCCGCGATTCCACCTCAGCGACAGCGTCGGTAGGTGGCCGCTCCTCCTCCGGCAGTCCCAGACCTCCGAACAGATGGCGCAACTGCAGTGATGTTGCCGACCTGGGGTGTCTGCCAAGCTGCGGTTGTCCGGTCGGATCTACCCTGCGCCAGTCCCGCTGGAACAGCCCATACAACCCGGAGTCTATGCGTGACGTGAACACGCCGTTCCATGGATAGTCGGCCGCGTCCGCCAACCACTGCGGTGCGGGCTGCCTCATCACGGTCCGGTCATAGTCGACATAAGCCGCATGAGCCGCCTCGGCATGCGAGCCAACGAGAGCAGGGTCCGGAACCGTTGGGACGAGATCGTCGATCGCCTGCCCGAGCAGCAGGAATGTCGGCCCCTCGACAAGGCGTCGAAGCAGTGTTGCGATCGCGGGTTCCATGCAACCGAGAGTAACGCGCTACCACGCATATTTCGTGATGCTGGCCGGATCCGATGCCTCCGGCTAGCGCGAGCTACTCGAGGACCTTGCTGTGGCTCTCCCCATGGCAGTCATTAGGTGCTGCATTCCCAGGCATCGATGCTCGACTCTGGAGCGGCTGTGTCACGATCGCAGAGCCGTGCGCCGTGGCTGGACTGGTGGCTGCTGTTGCTGTCAGCCTTCGCGGTTCAGGCGAGCTTGATGGAGTGGGGCCGACGCTGACGGTGATGTCCACGTGCCGGCCGAGCGCGGTGGCGTAGGCGCGGAGCGTCTCCAACTCCATCGCTTCGATGTCGCCGTTCTCGAGCTGGGATACCCGGGACTGTGAGGCTCCGAGGATCTGGGCGACCTCGGCCTGCGTCTTACCGATGGCCTTGCGAAGTTCCTTGCGGTGGTGTCCGGCGACATGGGCGTCCAGTTCGGCGCGTGCCTGGGCCTGGCGCTCGGGATCTGCCAGCCCGGGATTGCAGCAGTGTGCTTCGGCCTTGATGTCCTGCCAGCGGTGTCCGCTGCTCATCGTCTGGCCTCCTTCTGCTTCGCGGCCCGAGACTCGGCGTAGCGGGCCACGACCAGTGAGATGGCCTCGTCGTACCAACGGGCCGCTGCCCGGCCTTGTCACCGACTACGAGAAAGATCGCGGCACGGTCGGGGGGTGAAGATAAACAGCACCCGGATCTCTGACCGGCCACGGCTTCCGGGACGTAGCTCCTTAAGGTAACGCAGTTCGCTGTGTTCCAGGGTGTCGACGAGCGGTCGTCCCAGCGTCGACCCGACCGCGGCCAACCTGTCGATAACTTGCTCGATCAACGCTGCGGTGTCCAGGTCGGACTCGCACAGCTTTCGGCAGCCGGACCGGGGTGGCTCCGCGCAGGGCTGGCTGCTCGGAACCCTGCACGCGTCGCCGGAGACCGCACCTCTGGGACGAGGTCGAAAGTGCGTACGTTCAACCGCGGCTCGTCCGTCTCATCCTTCTCGGCGGGACGGGGTTGTGGCGTCTCTGGGACTACAGGTCGAGCTTGCCATCCTTGACCTCGCGGAGCAGACCGGCGAAGGACTCGACGGGCAGCGCCAGCCTGGGCCCCTCCGGGTCCTTGGAGTCGCGCACGCCGACACGGGCGTCCAGCCTGGCCACCTCGACGCAGGCCCCGTTGACGCTCCCCTCGCTACGGCTGGACTTACGCCACCTGATCATCTGAATCCCTCCATGATTTCCCGGATCAAGGCCAGGGACGCGTGCTTGGACTCCGCGACGTCTCCGATCCGGCGAAACCATACTTCGTATTGGGCCGTCTCCGACGCATCCCTCACAAGTCGACCAGGGCCGAGCGTCTCGGTGTAGGGAATGTCCTCGTTGCCCACCCTATACAGCTCGAACGCTCCATCTCGCCCTACATGTCCACCCGCGGACCGCCGGACGATCCTGACCGTCCACTCCGGGGACTCCGCCAATTCCAGGAGGCGAGCGAGTTGGGCTCGGTGGACATCTCGACTCCCCACTTGGTGCTCGAGCGCGTCTTGGTCTATGAGCAGCCACACCAGTGGAGGGTGGTCCCGTTCGAGGATCTTCTGGCGCTCCATGACCGCCCTGACCGCCTGCTCCACGTCCTGCCGCCCGCCCTCGACGAAGACGGCGCGGGCGTAGTCCTCGGTCTGGGCGAGGACGGGGATCCAGCCGAGGGCCCAGATCCGGATCTGGCCGGCCGTGGATTCGCTCGCCGCGCGCTCTTCCCTCCACTCGGAGGAATGTCGCGACTTCGCCCATCTGATGATCCTCCCGAGCAGGCCACCCGTGGTCCAGGCACGATCGATCCTGTCCGCCGCATCCTCCTGGAGCCTGCACTCACCCGCCTCAATTTTTGAGATCAGCGAGCGATCCCGGCCGATGATGTCCGCGATTTCTCTGTGGCCGGCATTCCTTTCCTTGCGAAGTCTGTGCAGCTCAACGGCCGCCCAGTCGTACATGTCGTGGTCGGGGTCGAGGCGGCGGGGGGTGCCGGACATGGACTCTCCCTGGTCGCGGAGGGGGTGAGTTTCATGAGTTCACCTTCCGAAGGTACGGGTTGGCGGGGCAGTCTGTGGCGCAGAACACAGAACGGGGAGTGATCGCATGACTGCGAAGGATTACCGGAATGAGGCGCCGTTCATCAGCCCTCAGGACCCGCTGCCGGAGGTGCCCGAGCCGCAGGGGCGATGGGGGGAGCCGTTCATCACCTATCGGGGACGCGAATCGGTCTGGACGGCTTGGCGGCGCCACGCCCTGACCCCCGCCGAGATCGAGGCCGGGCTGGTCCGGAACGTCATCGGCAGCACCGAGGAAGAGGTCAGGGAGAAGATCCGCGAGGCGGATGGCAAGGCCGATGAGCTGTCGCCCTCGTACCGGGGCCCGGCCCGATGAGGCCCCTGGGAACCGCCTTGATGGAGGGCGTCACGTGGATTCTTGTTCTGGCTGCCGCGTTCTCGTTCGCGGGCGGCCTGGTCGGCGCCTGGTTCCATGCGCGGTTGCATCGCTGCCGTCCGGGCCGTCACGAGATCCGGCCGGACGGGCGCCCTCCGCGTCCTGTTTCCCAAGGTCCGGTCACGGCCGCGGGTCGGGGCGAGATGCCCCCTGTCTCTCCCGTCCCCGGAGGGTCCACCTACACGTCTCCGAGGGTATGGCGGCCCCGCTGAACGGGATTCGGTAAGCGGTCCATTACGGTGATCCCACGCGTTCCGGGAGGAGAGCCGATGCCGCAGCTCGACCTGGCCACCCTGCACGAGGCGATCGCCGCCGCCGTGCCCGACCGCGAGTGCCTGGTCTGGCGCGACCGCAGGATGACCTGGCGCGAGGTCGCCGAGCGGACCCGGCGGCTGGCGCGCGTCCTGCACGGCCACGGCCTCGGCCTGCGCGGCGACCCGGCCGCCGTCCGGCCCTGGGAGTCGCCGCACGACCACCTGGCCCTCTACCTGCACAACGGCCCGGAGTACGTGGAGGGGCTGCTGGGCGCGCACAAGGCGCGGGTAGCCCCGTTCAACGTCAACTACCGGTACGTGGACGACGAGCTGGCGCAGCTGTTCGACGACGCCCGTCCCCGGGCCGTGCTGTACCACGCCCGGTTCGCCGATGTGATCGGCCGGGTCGCCGCCCGCCTGGACCCGCCGCCGCTACTCCTCCAGGTCGCCGACGACTCGGGGAACGCGGTGCCGCCCGGCGCCTTCGACTACGAGGCCGCGCTCGCCGCGGCGTCGGCCGAGTCACTGGAGGCCGAAGGGGTCCGGCCCTGCCCCGACGACCTGCACATCCTCTACACGGGCGGCACCACGGGCCTGCCCAAGGGCGTGCTGTGGCGGATCGGCGACCTGATCGCGGGCCCGCTCGGGATGCGCGACCGCGCGAACGTCCCGATCGGCGATCTCGGCCGGGCCGTGGAGCTGGCCGCCAAGGCCGACGCGCGGGTGCTGGTCGGGCCGCCGCTGATGCACGGCGCCGGGACCTGGTCGGCGCTGGGCGGCTGGTGCGGCGGCGCGACCGTGGTCTTCCCGGACCGGGTGGACGGCCTGGACGCCGACGGCCTGCTGGCCACCGCCGCCCGCGAGCGCGTCACCCGGATGCCGCTGGTCGGCGACGCGTTCGCGCGGCCGCTCGCGGACGCCGTGGAGCGCGGCGACCACGACCTCACCGCGCTCCGCACCCTGATCAACTCGGCGGCGGCGATCGACCCCGGGGTGGAGCGGCGGCTGCTGGCCGGGATGCCGAATGCCAGGATCACCGACGTGCTCGGCTCCTCGGAGTCCGGTTTCGCGGTCACCCGGCGCGGCAGCGGGAACCGGCCGTTCCGGCCCGCGCCCGGCTCCGCGGTCCTCAGCGCCGACCGCACGCGGCGGCTGACGCCCGGAGACGGCGGGGAGCTGGGCTGGCTGGCCAAGGGCGGCGCGATCCCGCTCGGCTACCTCGGCGACCCGGAGCGCACCGCCGCGACGTTCCTCACGGTCGGCGGGGAGCGGGTGGTCGTCCCGGGCGACCGGGCCCGGCTGCTGGCGGACGGCATGATCGAGGTGCACGGCCGCGAGGCCACCGTGATCAACACCGGTGGCGAGAAGGTGTTCGCGGAGGAGGTGGAGGCGGTGCTGCGCGGCCTGCCCGGGGTGACCGACGCGCTGGTGGTCGGCCGTCCCAGCGAGCGCTGGGGGACCGAGATCGTCGCGGTGCTGCGGCCCGCGGGGGCGCCGGACGACGCCGCGCTGCGGGCGGCCTGCGCCGAGCGGCTGGCGCGCTACAAGATCCCGAAGGCGTTCGTCCGGACGGACGAGTCGCTGCGGCTGCCCAACGGGAAGGCCGACTACCCGGCGGCCCGCGCCCTGGTCCCCCCGGCGTAGGAGATCCTTGCCCCATGCCCGACCTCAGCACCCTGCTCGCCGACCTGGCCGCCGAGGGCGACTCCCTCGACGCGCTGGTGGCCCCGCTGCCCGACTGGACCGTGCCGACGCCCGCCGCGGGCTGGACGGTCGCGCACCAGATCTCCCACCTGGCCTGGACGGACCGCCAGGCCGTCATCGCGGCCACCGACCCGGACGCCTTCGGGGAGATCCTGGCGGCGGCGAGGGCCGAGCGGTTCGTCGAGGAGGGCGCGGCCGAGGGCGCCGCGGAACCGCCCGCCGCGCTCCTGGAACGCTGGCGCACGGGGCGGCGAGAGATGGCCGCGGCGCTGGCGGCCGTTCCGGCGGGGGCGCGCCTGCCGTGGTTCGGGCCGCCGATGGGCGCCGCGTCCATGGCGACCGCGCGGCTCATGGAGACGTGGGCGCACGGCCAGGACGTGGCCGACGCGCTCGGCGCCGTCCGCGCGCCCACCGCCCGGCTCCGGCACGTGGCGCACATCGGCGTCCGCACCCGCGACTTCGCCTACCTCAACCGCGGCCTGGAGGCCCCGGCCGACGCGTTCCGGGTCGTCCTGACCGGGCCGGACGGCGAGGAGTGGACCTGGGGCCCCGAGGACGCCGCGCAGTCGGTGACCGGGCCCGCGCTGGACTTCTGCCTGCTGGTGACGCAGCGCCGGAACCGCGCCGACCTGGCCGTCACCGCGCGCGGCGCCGACGCCGACCGCTGGCTCGGCCTGGCCCAGGCGTTCGCGGGCCCGCCCGGCGGAGGGCGCCCGCCGAGAGGTTGACCGCGATTTGTCCGTCATGGCGTTCCGCCTTAGGCACCCTCGGACATGTCAGGGGATATGACCATCCTCATCGCCTACGACGGATCCGCCGACGCCCATGCCGCCATCGCCTACGCCGGCGGCCATGTCCGGCCGGAACCGGCCGTCGTCGTGACCGTGTGGGAGCCGCTGCTGACCCAGCTGACCCTGTCGGCGCTGGCCACGAGCGCGACGGCGGTGCCCCTGCCGGACGAGGGCGAGCAGTGGGAAGAGGAGCGCCAGGCCACCGGGGTCGCGCGGGAGGGCGCCGGGCTCGCGGCCGCCGCCGGGTTCCCCGAGGCCACGGCGCGGGCCGAACGCGGCAACGGGCCCGTCTGGGCGGCGATCGTGGACGTCGCCGAGGAGATGGACGCCACCCTCGTCGTGATCGGCTCGCGCGGCCTGTCGGCGGTGAAGTCGGTGCTGCTCGGCAGCGTGTCCAACCGCGTGCTGCACCACGCCCGGCGCCCCGTCCTCGTGGTGCCGCCCGGCCCCGGGGACGGCTGAGCGCCCCGGAGACCGGGCGGAGAGGCCCGCGGCGGGGTCAGGGCGAGATGGCGCGCTCGAACGCCTCGAAGGCGTCCTCGGTGAACAGCACGAACCGGGCGTCGTTGATCTTGGTGGGGGTGGAGCGGACCGTGCCCACCGCGATCCGCGCCGCGTCCTCCACCGGCCACCCGTAGATGCCCGCGGACACGGCGGGGAACGCGATCGACTCGATGCCCAGCTCGTCGGCGACCCGCAGCGCCTCGCGGTAGCAGGAGGCCAGCTGCTCGGAACGGTCCTCGGCGGCCGAGTAGACGGGGCCGACCGTGTGGATCACCCAGCGGGCCGGCAGCCGGCCCGCCGTGGTGGCCACCGCCTGCCCGGTCGGCAGGCCGCCCCCGTAGTGCGAGGCGCGCAGCCTGCGGCACTCGTCCAGGATCTCCGGGCCGCCCCTGCTGTGGATGGCGCCGTCGACGCCGCCCCCGCCCAGGAGCGAGGAGTTGGCGGCGTTCACCACCGCGTCCACCTGCTGCTCGGTGATGTCCCCCTGGACGAGACTGATCCGCATACCCCGTGACCTCCTGTCGGCCGAGCCCTGACGCGAAACCGGGCGCGCAATGCTGGAACCTGCTCAGTGGAGACGAAAAGTAAACCCGTGTCCAGTCAGGGCCCGGTCAGAACCGGCGGTCAGTCGTCGTCGCCGTCGTCGTCGGTGTCCGCGGTGTCGGCCGTCACCTTGCCGGACGCGGCGTCCACGTTCAGTTCGCGCTCCTTGCCGTCCGCGCCGGTCACGTCGACCTGCCAGTATCGGCCATCTTCGAACTCGACGGAGGTGACCGTGCCGGGGGCGGTCTTCAGCGCGGCCTGGACCGCGCGGGCGGCGTCCAGCTTGGCGCCCTTGAGGCCGGTGGCCTCCGCGGCGTCGTCGCCCCGGTCGTCGTCGCCGTCGTCGTCCTTGTCGTCCTTGTCCGCCCGGTTGGCGATCACCTTGCCGGTGGTCGCGTCCACGGTCACCTCGCGCCGGGCGCCGCCCTGGTCGGCCAGCACGTCGGCGTCCCAGACCACCCGGTCGCGGTCGTCGTCGTCGAGTTCCAGCGACTCGATCCGGCCCGGGACCGCCTGGAGCGCGGCCGCCGCGGCCCGCTCGGCGGTGATCTTCACATCGGCCACCCGGACGCCCGCGACGCGGTCGTCCCGGCCTTCGCCGTCCCGGCCGCCCCGGTCGTCGCCCTGGGCCGCGAAAGCGGCGCCCGCTCCCCCGGCGGCCAGCACTCCCGCCGCGACGACCGTCACCAGAATCCTCCGCATGATCCCTCCCGTGGATCGCGTTCCGCTGTGAACGACCGCCACACTGCCGGGCCTACCTGAGCCGAACCTGAAGCCACCTGAAGAAAGCTTCAGCTCGGGTTTGGCACCCTGTGGGGCATGCGCCTGCTCATCGTCGAGGACGAGAAACGCCTCGCCGCGTCCCTGGCCGGGGGCCTGGCCGCCGAGGGCTTCGCCGTGGAGGTCGCGCACGACGGCCGCACCGGCCTGGACCGGGCGCTGGAACGCGGCTACGACCTGATCGTGCTGGACATCATGCTGCCCGGCCTCAACGGCTACCGGGTCTGCGCCGAGCTGCGCGCCGCCGGGGACGAGACCCCGATCCTGATGCTGACCGCCAAGGACGGCGAGTACGACGAGGCCGAGGGCCTGGACACCGGCGCCGACGACTACCTCACCAAGCCGTTCTCGTACGTGGTGCTGCTGGCCCGGATCCGGGCGCTGCTGCGGCGCCGGTCGCGGGGCGGGGCCGTCCCGTCGATCCTGCTGGGCGACCTCACCGTCGACCCGGCGGCGCGGCGGGCGCGGCGCGGGGACGAGGAGGTGGAGCTGACCGCCAAGGAGTTCGCGGTGCTGGAGCATCTGGCGGTCAACGCGGGCCAGGTGGTGTCCAAGGCGCAGATCATGGAGCACGTCTGGGACTTCGCCTACGACGGCGACCCCAACATCGTCGAGGTGTACGTGAGCGCGCTGCGCCGGAAGATCGACGCGCCGTTCGGGCGGCGCTCCATCGTCACCGTCCGGGGCGCCGGGTACCGGCTGGCCACCGACGGCGGCGCGGGCGGGCGGGACCGGCCGTGAGGCGGATGGGGGTGCGGTCGGTACGGGCGCGGACGACGGCGGCCGCCACCGCCGTGGTCGCCGGCGCGCTGATCGTCGCCGGGCTGGCCGTGGTGCTGCTGCTGCGCGCCGACCTGGCGGGGCGGACCGGCCTGGAGGCCGAGGTCGCGGCGCGGGACGTGGCGGCGCAGCTGGCCGCCGGGACGCCCTACGACCGGCTCGACCTGCCCGACGCCGAGGACCACCCCCTCCAGGTGATCGACTCCCGGGGCCGGGTGCGGGCGGCCGACGACGACCTGCGGGCGGTCGACGGCGTCCCCGCCGGACGGCCCGTCCCCGTCCCGGCCGCGCCGGAGGACGACGACGGGGACCACGAGCGCGGCGACGACGACTCCCGGCCCGGCCGCGGCGAGATCTCCGACGATCCGCGGCTCACCGGCGGCACCGCGACCGTCGACGACCACACCGCCGACTACCGGTTCGCCACCCTGCGGGTGTCCACGCCCGGCGGGGAGACGCTCACGGTGCGGGCGGGCGCCGACCTGTCGACCACCCGGGACGCGGTCGGGACGGTCGCCCGCGCGATGCTGGTCGGCCTGCCCGTGCTGCTGGCCGTGGTCGCCGCGGTCACCTGGCTGGTCACCCGGCGGGCGCTGCGCCCGGTGGAGGCGATCCGCGCCGAGATGGCCGCGATCACCTCCTCGGGCGACCTGACCCGCCGCGTCCCGGAGCCCGGGTCGCGGGACGAGGTGGCCGGCCTGGCCGTCACCACCAACGCCACGCTGGCGGCGCTGGAGGGGTCGGTGGCGCGGCAGCGCGGCTTCGTCGCGGACGCCTCGCACGAGCTGCGCAGCCCGATCGCGTCGCTGCGGACCCAGCTGGAGGTGGCCGCCGCGCACCCCGAGCTGCTCGACCTGGACGGCCTGGTCGACGACGTCGTGCGGCTCCAGCACCTGGCCGCCGACCTGCTGCTGCTCGCCCGCCTGGACGCGGGCGACCGGCCGTCCCCGGCGGAGCGGGCCAGGCCGGTCGAGCTGGCCGACCTCGTCCACGAGGAGGCGGCGCGGCGCTCCGGCGGCGGCCGCCGCGTCAGGGTGGAGGCCGAGGTGCGGGCCTCGCCGACCGCCGCCGGTCCGGAGGGGCGCCTCGCGCGCGTCCTGGGCAACCTCCTGGACAACGCCGAGCGGCACGCCGCCGGTGTCGTCCTGCTCACACTCGACGAAGCCGGCGGTGCGGCCGTCCTGCGCGTCGCCGACGACGGGCCCGGGGTGCCGCCCGCCGACCGGGAGCGTATTTTCGAGCGTTTCGTGCGCCTGGACGACGCCCGTGCCCGCGACGAGGGCGGTGCCGGGCTGGGCCTGGCCATAGCGCGTGACCTGGTGAGGGCGCAAGGCGGTACGCTCACGGTGGGTGAGGCCCCCGCAGGGGGAGCGCTCTTCGAGGTACGGCTGCCGCTCGTGCGGCGTAACGTGCAGCGGAGAGCCGCGGATCGATGACCGTCCGTGGTCTTATGGAACGGACGAGTGGGCGCCGATTCACCGGTCCGGGTGTGACCTGGGCCGCGAGTCTGCCTAAGCTGCCGTCGGGACGACCACAATGGTGTGCAAATCGTGGAGGTACCCCCCTTGAAGATTCTCGTCGCCGGCGCGACCGGTGTGGTGGGACGCCGGCTGGTCCCGTTGCTCGTGCAGGCGGGCCACGAGGTAGCCGGGACGACCCGCCGCGCCGGGCGCGCCCGGTCCATCGCCGACCAGAAGGCCCGGCCGATCGTTCTCGACGTGTTCGACGCGGAGGCGGTGCGCGCGGTGGTCGCCGCCGAGCGGCCGGACGCGATCGTCCACCAGCTCACCGACCTGGCCGCGGAGGACTTCGACGCCAACTCCCGGCTCCGCGTGCACGGCACCCGCAACCTGGTGGAGGCGGCCGGGGAGTCCGGTGTCGAACTGATGATCGCGCAGAGCATCGCGTGGGTGTACGTGCCGGGCGAGCGGCCCGCGGTGGAGAGCGACCCGCTCGACCCCAAGCTGCCGCCGTCCGAGGGCGTCATCGCGCTGGAGGAGGCCGTCGCGTCGATGCCGCGCGGTGTGGTGCTGCGCTATGGAGCGCTCTACGGTCCGGGCACGTGGTACGCGCCGGACGGCGCGATCGCGGAGCGGGTGCGGGCGGGCAGCCTGCGGCTGGCTCCGGCGTGGACGTCGTTCGTGCACGCCGACGACGCGGCCTCGGCCGCGCTGGCGGCGCTGGACTGGCCGGCCGGTCCGGTGAACGTGGTCGACGACGAGCCCGCGACCACGGCCGACTGGCTCCCGGTCTACAGCGCGGCGCTGGGCGCGCCCACCCCGGGCACGGCGGGGCGGCACGCGGCCACGACCGGACGTCCGGTGTCGAACGCCCTGGCGCTGAGCCTGGGGTGGAAGCCGCAGGTGCCGTCCTGGCGCACCGGCTTCGCCGACATGGGGTGACGGTTCAGGAGAGCTGGAACGACCGCTTGGCCAGGCCGTGCCAGTAGCCGTCGATGACGGCCCGCCGGTCGTCGCCGCCGCCCTCGTGGGCGCCGAGGGAGACGAACAGCGGGGCGAAGTGCTCGGTGCGCGGGTGCGCGATCGCGGCCGCAGGGGCCTTGGCGCGGAAGTCGAGCAGCGCGTCCACGTCGCCGGAGGTCACGGCCCGGTCGGTCCACTCGTCGAACTCGGCCGACCAGGCGGGCGGGTCCGCGTCGGCGCCGGGGCGTATCTCGCGCAGGTTGTGGGTGGTGAAGCCGCTGCCGACGATGAGCACGCCCTGGTCGCGCAGCGGGGCGAGGCGCCGGCCCAGGTCGTAGAGGCGGCGGGGGTCCAGCGTGGGCATCGACATCTGCAGGACGGGGACGTCGGCGTCGGGGTACATCTCGACGAGGGGGACGTAGGCGCCGTGGTCGAGGCCGCGCTCCTCGTCCCGGTGCAGTCCGGGGACGAGTTTGTGCAGTTCTGCTGCGAGTTCGGGGGCTCCGGGTGCTTCGTACCGGACCTCGTAGTACCGGCGCTCGAAGCCCCAGAAGTCGTACACCAGCGGCACGGTGCGGGTGGCGCCGACGGTGGCCGGGGCCTCCTCCCAGTGCGCGGACACCATGAGGATCGACGCGGGCCTGGGCAGGTCGGCGGCCCAGCGGGCGAGCCGGGCGGTCCATTCGGCGTCGTCGGCGAGGGGCGGCGCCCCGTGGCTGAGGTACAGCACCGGCATCCTGATCACGGCTCGGCCCTCCACTCTATTGAACGTTCAAACATCGCCCATGATACTTGAGCATTCAAACATTCGCTAGACTTGCCCCATGAGCGAGCCCCGCTGGCTGGACGACGACGAGCAGCAGACCTGGCGCGCGTTCCTGTGGACCTCCCGGCTGCTGAACGAGGCGCTGGACCGCCAGCTCCAGCGCGACTCGGGCATGCCGCACACGTACTACATGATCCTCGCGATGCTCTCGGAGGCGCCCGGCCGGGCGATGACCATGACCGAGCTGGCCGGGATCGTCCGCTCGTCCCCGAGCCGCCTCTCGCACGCGGTCGCCCGCCTGGAGGAGTCCGGCTGGGTCCGCCGGGTCAAGCCCCCGAACGACCGCCGCACCACGATCGCCGAGCTCACCGAGGGCGGCTTCGCCGCCCTGGAGAAGGCCGCACCCGGCCACGTCGAGGAAGTGCGGCGCCTCCTGTTCGACCCGCTGAGCCGCGAGCAGGTCCTCCGGATGCGCGAGACCCTGAGAACCCTCCTGGCCAACCTCGACCCCGACGGCCTCACCCCCGACATCTTCGGCCAGGCCGAAGCCCCCGACTAGAAAACGACCTCGCGGGAGTCGGCTGCGGGGTGGGCCGCGGCCATCAGGCGCTCGCCCTCCTCGACCAGGGCGGCCCGGTCCGCGTCCGAGACCGGCCGGAAGAGGTCGATGCTCAACGTGACGGCCCGGCGCTTGCGCTCCATCTTCCACATGCCGTGGACGAAGCCGTCCACCAGCACGGTCGCGCGGATGATGCCGTTCACCGTGAACACGCGCCCGCGGTCCTCCTCGGTGATGATCCGGGCCCGGTCGGCGTGCGAGAGCAGCAGGTTGTCGAAGCCCGGCACGTACCGGACGGGCGCGGGCGTCTCCGGATCGGGGCGCGGCGCGCCGGGCAGGTCGTAGAGGGTCCTGCCGTTCTCGTCGGTGAACGTGACGAGCCCGGGGGCGAGGCGTTCCAGGACCTCGCCCAGGCGGGTCAGGCCGGACCAGTGCTGCGCGTCCTGCGCGGTGGCCGGCCCGAACGCCGCCAGGTACCTGCGCACCAGATCGTCGACCGACGGCTCGGCGTCCATCGGACGGCCCAGCCACGTCTCCAGCGTGGTGTGCCGGGAGACGCCGCTCGCGCCCCAGATGCCGCGCGGCGGAACCTGGACGAGCGGGAGCCGGGAGCGGGCGGCCCAGGCGAGCAGCTCGGCGTCGGCGTCCGGCCACCGTTCGGCCAGCATCTCCCGCAGCTCCTTGTCGGTGCGGGGCTCCTGCTCGAAGAAGCGGCGGGCCGCGTCCCGTACCGGCTCCAGGTCCAGCCTCTTGATGGCTCCGCCCCGCGCGCTCAGCGTGGCGCGGTCGAGGACGGCCTGGGTGAGCGGGCGGACGGCCAGCGCGTCCCGGGCGCTGACCAGGTGCAGGGTGCCGCGCATGAGCACCATCCGCAGCACGCTCCGCTCGCGCATGAGCGCGGCGAGCTCGTCGAAGTCGAAGTCCTCCAGGCGGCTCCAGAGCCCGATGTAGGGCGGGTCGGGCGCCTGCGACTGGAGGCCCACCAGGTGCTCGATGCCCTCCAGGGCGTTCCGCCGGTGCCGGCGCAGCAGCATCTGCCGTGCCAGCAGCGCCCGGTTGAGGGCCCGCTTCCCCAGTGCGTCAGTCGTCATAACGGCCCCGGAGCTCCTGCCAGGTCGGCGCGGGTCCGGGCAGCTCGGCGGCGTCCGGGGTGCGGAGCGCGTCCAGCAGCAGCTCCAGGTAGCGGTGCTGGAGGCGGTTCATGCGCGCGTCGTCGCCGATCCGGATGGTGTGGAGATGTTCCAGGAGGACCGAGATGTCGCCGACCTCGATGCCGGGCCGCAGCCCGCCCTCCCGCCGGGTGCGCTCCAGCAGCCGGGTCGTGTCGGCGTGCAGCTCCTGCCCCTTGCGGCTCATCTCCTCGGTCACGGGGAAGCTCCCGGCCAGCCGCATGGTGAGCGATCCGGCCCCGATGTCCAGGCAGCGCCGCATGAAGCCGGCGAACGCCGTCCAGGGGTCGCCGTCGTCGTCGAGGGCCTGCCGCAACTGCTCCAGGTACCGGTCCATGCCCTCGTCGGCGAGACTCTGGAGCAGCTCCTCCTTGCTCTTGTAGCGCCGGTAGAGCGCGCTGATCCCGACCCCCGCCCGCTCGGCCACCGCCGAGATCGGCGCCCCGGGGTCGGCGGTGAACACCGCCCGCGCCGCCTGCCGGATGAGCTCGTCGTTGCGCGCCGCCTGCGCCTTCCGCCCGCTCATGGGCCCCGTCCGCGTCCTCTCCATCCCCCCATACTAAGGGAACGAACCATTCCGTTCTACTCCGGGGGTGCGCGGGGGGCTTACGATCGGGGGACCCCGCCGCAGCTAGGAGGCTCCGTGTCCCGCTCGTCCCGGACATTGACCGGCCCCCAGACGATAGCGATCATGTTCGCGCTCGCCCTCGTCACCATCGTCTTCGCCGTGTTCCAGGCCCGGCCCGCCTGGACCTACGTCACCGGCACCGAGGTGACCGCCCGGGTCGAGCGCTGCGAGACCGAGCAGCGCGCCAGGGGCGAGAGCACCACCTGCGAGGGCTCCTGGACGCTCCCCGGCGGCGAACGCGGCTCCGGCACCGTCGAAGGCGCCGGGGAGGAGGACCGCGGCCGTACGGTGACGGCCCGCGCGAGCGGCGACCGCGCGACCGCCACGTCCACCGGCAAGCTGGTCGCGAGCACCGCCCTCGCACTCGCCCTGGCCGTCGCGTCGATCGCGTTCGCCGCCCTCGGCACCCGCAAGGTGCTCGCCGCCCGGCGCCGGAACCCCTGACCGGAAAAGACCTCGACGCCCGGCCGAGCCGCATGATCTCCTCGGACCATGCCCGACCTGCGCCACCACGAGATCGCCGAGGCCGACCACCGGATCCTCAACCCGTTCGCCGACGCGAAGCTGATGCTGCTCGGTGAGGTCGCCCGGCTCGGGCCCGCTACGCGGATTCTGGACCTGGCGTGCGGCAAGGGCGAGATGCTCTGCCGCTGGGCGGAGCGGTTCGGCTCGTCCGGCCACGGCGTCGATCTCAGCGAGGTCTTCCTGGCGGCGGCCCGCGAACGGATGCGGGAGCTGGACGTGGCCGCGAGGGTGACGTTCGAGCAGGGCGACGCGGGCCGGTACCGGGCCGAGCCCGGCTCGTACGACGTCGTGGCGTGCCTGGGCGCGACGTGGATCGGCGGCGGGCTCGCCGGGACGATCGAGCTGATGCGTCCCGCGCTCGCACCCGGAGGGCTGCTGCTGGTGGGCGAGCCGTACTGGACCGAGGAGCCGCCGGAGGCCGCGTACGAGGCGCTGGGCTGCGCGCCCGAGGACTTCGCGTCGCTGCCGGGCACCCTGGAGCGGTTCGAGGCCGCCGGGACGGAACTGGTCGAGATGGTCCTGGCGGACCCCGACGACTGGGACCGGTACATCGCCTCGCAGTGGTGGACGATCCACGAGTGGCTCAAGCGCAACCCCGGCCACCCCGAGGCCGCGGCGATGCGTGAGTTCGCCCACGTCGCCCGCCGCTCCCACCTGGCGTACGGCAGGCGTTACCTGGGCTGGGGCGTGTTCGTGCTCCGTTCCGAACCGGCCTGATCGGGTCGCGCATACGATGCGGAGGATGTCACCGAGACGAGCCGCGGCGCTGCGGGACGGCGACGACCGGACCCTGCGCGAGCACCTGATCACCACCGCCGAACGCATGATCTCCGAGGGCGGGACGGCGGGCCTCACGGTGCGCGGGATCGCGCGGGAGGCGGGCGTCGCCGACGGCGTCCTCTACAACCACTTCGCCGACAAGGAGGAGCTGCTGGCGCTGGCCTTCCGGGCGCACGTGCGGTCGGTGGAGGGGGCGCTCGACCCGCTGCCCCGGGCGGGCTCCGGGACGGTGGCGGCGAACCTGCGCGCCTTCGTCGCGTACGGGCTGGCGCTGCACCGGGCGATCCTGCCCGCGATGGCGGGGCTGATCGGCCGTCCCGAGGTCCTGGCGAGGTTCGCCGCGGCGGGCGAGTCCGGCGAGGACTGGCGCGACCGGCTGCTGGCCTACCTGCGCGCCGAGCGGGATCTGGGCAGGCTCGCGCCGGACGCCCGGGTCGACGAGGCCGCCGCGATGGTCGTCGGGGTGTGCCACGAGGCGGTGCTGTCGCTGCTGTTCAGCGGGGCCGAGCCGGAGCGGGACGTGGACGGCCTGGTCGCCGCCCTGCTGGACGGCATCGGCCCCTGACGTCCCGCTCCGGAGGCGGTCACGCCATGGCGGCGCGGACCTCGGCGAGGGTGCGGTCGGCGACGGCGTTGGCGCGCTCGTTGCCCTTGTCCAGGACGCGCCGCAGCAGCCCGCGGTCGAGTTCGGCGCGGCGGGCACGGATCGGCCGCAGGAACTCGTTCACCGACTCGATGACGACCTGCTTGAGCCGGGCGGCCCCGCCGTTCCCGATCTCCGCGGCGATCGCGTGCGGGTCGCGGCCCTGGCAGAGCGCGGCGATCCGCACCAGGTTGGACACCTCGGGGCGGGTCTCGGGCTCGTAGGTGATGTGCCGGTCGGCGTCGGTGCGGGCGCCCCTGACCAGCCGGGCGGTCTCGTCCGGGGTGGCGGACAGGGCGATGGCGTTGCCGCGGCTCTTGCTCATCTTGGCGCGGCCGTCCAGCCCGAGCAGGTGGGGGGTGTCGGAGAGCAGCGCTTCAGGGACGGTGAAGACCGGCCCGTAGCGTTCGTTGAAGCGGCGCGCGATGGTGCGGGTGATCTCCTGGTGGGGCAGCTGGTCCTTGCCGACCGGTACCAGGTCGGCCTTGCAGAACAGGATGTCGGCGGCCTGGTGGACGGGGTAGGTGAACATCAGCCCGCTGACGGACGCCTGGCCGGAGGCGCCGATCTCCTCCTTGACGGTGGGGTTGCGGCCCAGCTCGGCGACCGAGACCAGGGACAGGAACGGCAGCATGAGCTGGTTGAGGGCGGGCACCGCGGAGTGCCGGAAGATCGTCACCGCGCCGGGGTCGATGCCGGCGGCGAGGTAGTCGGCGACGAGCCCCTCGGCGTGCTCGGTGAGGCGGTCGGCGACGTCCCGGTCGGTGAGGACCTGGTAGTCGGCGACGAGCACGAACAGGTCGGCGCCCTCGCGTTGCAGGCGGACCCGGTTGGCGAGCGTGCCGAAGTAGTGGCCGAGGTGGAGGGGGCCGGTGGGGCGGTCGCCGGTCAGGATGGTGGGCATGGTGCTCCTCGTGGGTTCGCGGCCGCCCGCCGGGACGGTCCGCGTTCCCTGCCGAGGAACGGAGAAGGGCCGTCCGGTGCGGACGGCCCTTGGTCGTGCGTGGGTGAGCGGCCGTCCTAGGACGGCCACCAGCCCAGGCACGGACGGCGCTTCATGCCCCCGATGATACGTGTCAGGGGGCTGGAACGGGCTGCAGGTCGGCGTGCCTGACCGCGAAGCCGCCGCGGGTGACGGGCGCGAACGCGGCGGGGGCCATGCAGGTGCCGGCCTTGCCCTCCTGCCACTCGCCCTGCTCGTTCTGGTCGCCGTTGACGACGGACCAGGAGAACCCGACCCGGTCGCGCTGGACGCTGAAGCCGAGGCGCTTGCCGACCCAGTCGGCGACGGGCCCGTCCGCCTCCGTGACCACGGCGGTGAGGACGGCGTTGCCGGGGCTGGTGACCAGGCAGTCGACGTCGGCGCGGAACCGCACGGTGACGTTCTCGGCGGCGACCCAGTGGGACACCCGGACGGTGCCGCGCGCGTCGGTGGGCAGGCCGTCGGGGGCGCCCGTTCTGGGCTGGCTGTAGGGCTTCCCGACCGCGTCGAAGGAGAAAGACCGGATGTCCTTGTCGGGCCAGTAGGTGAGCCGGACGTCGCCCGCCCCGGAGACGCGGGCGTTCTTGGGGGCGGCCTCGGCGGGGGTCGTCCCGCCCGCGACGGCGGCGGCCGTGGCGAGGGCGGCGGCGGTGACGGCGAGGGCGGCGGGCTTGGCGATGCGCATCGTCGGGTCTCTCCCTGGGGGTCGGTTCGGGGCGGTGTCTCGATGCTCGGCCCTCGGCCCGTCCCGGCGGCTCCCCCGTGCGGGCGGACGCCCTCCCCCGCGCGGGCGAAGATAGGTTCTTCGACAGATAATCCGTTTCTGAATGAAGTTGTTAGTCTGGAGACATGACCACCCTCACACCGCCCGTCACCGTCCCGGACCTGTCGTTCCTGCTCCAGCACACCGGTCATGTCCTGCGCACGCAGGTGACGGCCGCGCTCGCCGAGATCGGGCTGACGCCGCGCATGCACTGCGTGCTGGTGCACGCCCTGGAGGAGGAGCGCACCCAGATCCAGCTCGCCGAGATCGGCGACATGGACAAGACCACGATGGTCGTGACGGTGGACGCCCTGGAGAAGGCCGGGTACGCGGAGCGGCGCCCGTCCAGCAAGGACCGGCGGGCGCGGATCATCGCGGTGACCGAGCGGGGCGCGGAGATCGCCGAGCGCAGCAGGGCGATCGTCGACGGGGTGCACGCCGGGGTGCTGGACGCGCTGCCAGAGGACGAGCGGGCGGTGTTCGTGCGGGCGCTGGAGCGGCTGGTCACCGGGCATCTGGCGGAGCCGGCGGACTGCCCGAGCCCGGTGCGGCGGGCGCGGCAGCGCAACGGCTGACGAAATAGATCCGCAAAGGATCGTCTCTAACAGAACTATCTGCTACGGTCTCTCCATCGGCTTCCCCTGAGGAGAGACCATGCCCGACATCGCCGCCGCCGGATCATCGACGGCGCCGCCGCGCTCACGCTGGCTCGCGCTGGCCGTGCTGTGCGCCGGAGTGCTGATGATCGTCCTGGACGGCAGCATCGTGACGGTGGCGCTGCCGGCCATCCAGTCCGACCTCGGCTTCACCCCCTCCGCCCTGACCTGGACGATCAACGCCTACACCATCGCGTTCGGCGGGCTGCTGCTCCTGGGCGGGCGGCTGGGCGACCTGGCCGGGCGGCGCCGGATGTTCGTCGCGGGGCTGGCGCTGTTCACGCTGGCCTCGGTGCTGTGCGGGCTCGCGGTCAACCCGGAGACGCTGATCGCCGCCCGGTTCCTCCAGGGCGTCGGCGGCGCGCTCACCTCCGCGGTCAGCCTGGGCATGATCGTCACGCTGTTCACCGACCCCGCCGAGCGGGCCCGCGCGATCGGCGCGTTCGCCTTCACCGGGGCCGCCGGGGCGTCCATCGGCCAGGTGCTGGGCGGCGTCCTCACCGACGCGCTGAGCTGGCAGTGGAACTTCTACATCAACCTCCCGCTCGGCCTGGCCGCGATCGTGCTGGCGCTGCGCGTCCTGGAGAACGACCGCGGCCCCGGCCTGCGCGGCGGCGCCGACGCGCTCGGCGCGATCCTGGTCACCGGCGGGGTGATGCTCGGCGTGTACGCCATCGTCGGGGCCGAGCACGCGGGCTGGACCTCGGGCCGCACGCTGGGCCTGGGCGCGCTGTCGCCGCTGCTGATCGCCGCGTTCGCCGCACGGCAGGCCACCGCCGCCAGGCCGCTGCTGCCGCTGCGGATCCTGCGGTCCCGGAACGTGGCGGGCGCCAACCTCGTGCAGTTGCTCACGATGGGGGCGATGTTCTCCTTCCAGGTCCACATCGCCCTCTACATGCAGCAGGTCCTCGGCTACGGGGCGACCGCGACCGGCCTGGCGATGCTGCCCGCCGCGGTGATGATCGGCGGGTTGTCGCTGTGGTTGTCCGCCCGGCTCATCGCCCGCTTCGGCGAGCGGAACATGCTGCTGGCCGGGCTGGCGCTGCTCCTGGCCGGCCGGCTGCTGCTGACCGGGATCCCGGTGGACGGCTCGTACGCGGCCGACCTGCTGCCCCCGATGCTGCTGACCGGCGGGGCCGGCCTGGTCCTGCCCGCGCTGACGGGGCTGGGCATGTCCGGGGCGCGCCAGGAGGACGCCGGGGTCGTCTCCGGGCTGTTCAACACCACCCAGCAGCTCGGCATCGCGCTCGGCGTCGCGATCCTGTCGACGCTGGCCGCGTCCCGCACCGAGGGGCTGACCGGGGGCGGCGCGGGCGAGGCGGCCGCGCTGACCGGCGGCTTCCAGTACGCCTTCGAGGTCGGCGCCGGGCTGCTGGTCGCGGCGATCGCGGTCGCGCTCCTCGTCCTGCGGCAGCCCAGGCCGGGCGAGGGCGTCCCGGACGAGCCGCCCGCCCGGCCCGCGGCCAGGCCGGCCCCCGTCACCGCCGAAACCGCCTGACCTCCCCATCCACGCAGAAAGAGAGATCGACGATGACGACCAACGAGAACGAGCAGACCGGCCCCGGCCGCGGCCCCGGCCCCAAGATCCTCACCGACGGCGACCTGTCCGCACTGCTCGGCGACCACTTCTTCGGCGCCCTGGCCGCCAACAAGCGCAGCGGCCACCCGCACCTGTCCACGGTCGTCTACCGGTGGGACCCGGCCGAGCGGATCGTGCGCGTCTCGTCCACGGCCGACCGGTTGAAGGTCCGGCAGCTCCGCAACGACCCGCGCGCCGCGCTCTACGTCTCCAGCCCGGACCACATGGCCTACGTGGTGGCCGAGGGCACGGCGGAGATCGCGGAGACGACCGTGCCGGGCGACGCGGTCGGGCAGGAGCTGCTGTCCCTGATCGTCCCCGAGATCACCGATCCGGCCGAGCGGGAGGGCTTCCTGAAGGCACAGGTGGAGGACCACCGGGTGGTGATCCGGCTGCGCGTGGAGCGCCTGTACGGGATGGCCCTGGACCTCCCGAAGGAAGTCCAGGACGCCTAGGGGGCTCCGGGCTCCTACCGCTTGATCTTCGTCGCCCAGGCGAGGAGGCGGCAGGATATATGTCCGAAAAGCGCAGTTCAGTGCCTGGGCAAGTCAGTTCGCCCGCCGTTCCCAGGGGTACGGGCCGAGTCGGAAAGGAAGGCATCGGGCGACCGAAGCCGATCTCTCCCAGGGAAGGACGTTCTGCGATGTCCCGAACGAACCTGTGCAATACCGTGCGCTCATCGGCTCCGACGTCTCGGCCGCGGCGGAGCCTCGGCGTCCGTATGGCGGTTCCCGTGGCCGCGGTGGCGGCCGCGGCGACCGCCTGCGGCACGTCCGGCGATGCGACCAAGTCGGACGGCGCCGCCGCGGCGAATCGTCCCGCCGCGCCGGGGGCCGTCACGTCCTCGCCGAGCATGTCCTCGCCGGGCACGTCCTCGCCGACCACCTCCGCTGCCCAGGCGACGATCGCGACGGCGACGGTGGGCAACCTGGGCCAGGTCCTGGTCGACGGCCAGGGCCGCACCGTGTACCTGTTCGAGAAGGACCAGGGCGGCACGTCCTCCTGCACCGGATCCTGCGCGGCGGTGTGGCCGCCGGTCACCAGCATGGGCAAGCCGCACGCCGGGTCGGGTGCGCAGGCGTCGATGCTCGGCACCACCAGCAGGAGCGACGGCAGCACGCAGGTGACCTACGGCGGGCACCCGCTGTACTACTTCGTGCCGGACAACGGCGTGAAGGGCAGCGCCAAGGGCCAGGGCCTCAACCAGTTCGGCGGCGGCTGGTACGTGGTGTCCCCGGACGGCAAGAAGGTCGAGAAGAGCGGTTCCTGACCTGCCGCGTCCTCGGACCGCCCCCGCTCAGCGAGGGCGGTCCGCCATCGCGGCGCGGGCCTGCCGCTCGTCAGGCGGGGTCGAGGTCGTGTGGCCGGGCGGCGGGAACCGCGGGCGCAGGGCGCGGGGCGAAGCCGCTCGCCAGCACGATGATCAGGATGACCAGGGCCGCGGGGACGGCGAAGACCAGGCGCAGGCCGTCCGTCCCGCCGATCGGGGCGAGGGCCCCGGCGATGGCCGCGCCCAGCACGAATCCCACGTAGTTGAAGACGTTCAGCCGCGCCACCGCGACGCCCAGCCCGGTCGGGTCGACCCGTCCGGCGGCGGAGAACGCCACGGGCGCGACGACGCTGAGTCCCAGGCCCGCCACGGCGAACGCGGCGATCGCGGTGGCGGCGTTGGGCGCGGCGACCACGCCGATCATCCCGGCCAGCCCGACGATCCCGCCGAGCCGGACGACCTGGACGGCGCCGCGCCTGCGGACCCCGAGGTCGGCCGCGGCGCGGGCCGCCACCATGGCGACCTGGTAGGCGACGTAGCCGAGCGGGGCGGCGAAGTCGGTGGCGTTCAGCTCGTCCTGGAGGTACTTGGCGCTGTAGCTGGAGACGGCGGCGTCGGCCAGGTAGAACAGCCCCATGGCGGTGCCCACGATCAGCACCGGGCGCCAGGGGACCTGCCGGGCGGCGGCCTTGAGCTCCTCGGCTCCGGGTTCGGCGGCCTCCTCGTCCTTGCGGTAGACCCCGCGCCCGGTGACGAGCGAGACGGTCAGGCCCAGCGCGGCGGGGACGGCGAAGCCGGGCAGCAGCGCCAGGTCGAGCCGGTTGGCCAGGGCGGCCCACAGCCCGCCGAGGATCCCGGCGACGCTCCAGACCGCGTAGAAGCCGGTGAGCAGGCTCATCCCGTAGCGCCGTTCGACCGCGACGGCCTGCTCGTTCATGGCGGCGTCGACCGCGCCGACGCACACGCCGAACAGCGCCACCGCCGCGAGCAGCGGTACGAGCCCGCCGCCGGTCAGGCCGACCAGGGTCATCGCGACGCAGACGCCCGGCTGCGCGACCCGCAGCACCGGGCCGCCGCCGGCCCGCGGGAACAGCGCGCCCGCCAGCACGCTGCCCGCGCCGGCGATCAGCGGGACCAGGAGGAGGACGAGCGCGAGCATGCCGTCGCCGAGGTCGTGCGCGTCCTGCACCTGCGGGACGCGCGTCACGAGCGAGGCGAAGCACAGCCCCTGGACGGCGAACGCGGCGTGCGCGGAGAGCCGTGCCCGGCGGTCCCGTGCGGTCATCGACGCCCTCCACGGCCAACGTGAACGAGATTCGCGTTAGCGTAGGGAGCGGGAGCCGCCGAGGTCAATGGCCCCGCACATGCGAAAGCCCCGCCGGGACGGGCGGGGCGGCGTCAGTGCGGCGGTCTCAGTGCGGCATCGCGTACAGCAGCACCGGCACCCCTGCCAGGAGGGGCACCGCGACCATGGCGGCGAAGCGGGTGGAGCGGCCCACCGGGACCGGGTCGAGCAGCCGGTTCACCCGGGCCATCACCGGGATGTCGTCGCGGTTGGCGACGCCGAGCGTGCCGGACGGGGCGGCCGCGGGCCGGGCCGCGGCGAACCGCAGCAGCGCCGTGGCCAGCTCGCGCGGCGGACGGTGCCGCTGGGCGCGGTCGTCGGCGGCCATCTCGATCAGCAGCTCGACCGCGTCCAGGCAGCGCCCGACCAGGCGGATCTGCGGGAAGACCTGGCGCAGCGAGGCGAACGGCAGCAGCACCAGGTCGTGCCGCTCGCGGGCGTGCGCGCGCTCGTGCGCGAGGACGGCGGCCAGCTCGTCGGCGTCGAGCAGTTCGAGCGTCCCGGCGCTGACCACGACCTTGGACGAGCGCACCCCGGGCACGCAGTACGCGGCGGCGCCGGGGTGGTCGAGGACGAGGGTTCCGCTGGGCACGGCCGAGTCGCTGCGGGAGACCAGCGCCAGCAGCGCCCGGTGCCGGTGCCGGGCGCGCACGACCCGGACGACCGCGTACGCGAGCATGACCAGCAGCACGGCGGTGAGGCTGATCGCGGCGAGCAGCGCGGCGACGTGCGCGGCGCCGAGCCGGCCGGCCTCGTCGTGGACGAGTCCGGGCAGGCCGCCGAGGATGCCCTTGCCGTAGGGGAGGAGGGCCAGGCCGAGGAGGGCGCCGATGGTGGCGACGCCCCAGCCGAGGCCGAGGGCCTGCCAGAGCAGGATGCCGGTGCGGGGGGCGCGCCAGGTCCACCGGGCCCCTGAGAGCAGGTGCGCCCCGCCGATGGTCCCGAGCGAGATCAGTGCGAGCAGGGCGGTGCCGGTCATCGAGGGACCTCCCAGGAGACCTCGGCCTCGAGACCGGGGTGGGATCGGACTCCTGCGGAGCAGGGCAGGGAAGGGAGATTCGCCTCCCGGGGGCGAATGCCGGTTGACCAGGCGCTATCCAGCACGTTCTCGCTCCTGTGTTCGAGCGTGCACGCTACGATCGCCCCGTGCCGCGCTACCGCCTGAACCCCACGCCCGAGCAGGAGCAAGCCCTGCTCGGGCATTGCGCGCACGCGCGGTACGTGTGGAACCTCGCCATCGAGCAGCACGCGCACTGGTCCCGGCACCGATGGGGCCGGGCACCCGGCTACAACGAGCAGTCCCGGCAGCTCACCGCGGCCCGTGCCGAGTTCGGGTGGTTGCGGGCCGGGTCCCAGACGGTGCAGCAGCAGGCGCTCCGCGATTTCGCGCAGGCGATGAGCAACTTCTTCGCCGGAACGCACAAGCGGCCCACCTGGCGTAAGCAGGGCGTGCACGAGGGGTTCCGGCAGGTCGGCGTCAAGCCGCATCAGGTCGTGCGGTTGTCGCGTAAGTGGGGTGCGGTACTGGTGCCCAAGTGCGGGTGGGTGCGGTTCCGCCTGTCGCGGCCGGTGCCGGAGGGTGTGAGGTCCTACCGGGTGACCCGTGATCGGGCCGGGCGCTGGCATGTGGCGTTCGCGCACGTCCCGCCCCCGGTCCCCGGCCCCGTCGCCGGGACCGTGATCGGGGTGGACCGGGGCGTCACCGTCAGCGCCGCCCTCTCGACCGGGGACCTGCTGAAGGTCCCCGGCCTCACCCCCGGGGAGACCCGGCGCCTGGAACTGCTGGCCCGCAAGCTGGGACGCGCCCGGCGCGGCTCCCACCGCCGCGCCAGGCTCAAGGCCGCGCTCACCCGGCTCAAAACCCGCCAGAGCGACCGCCGCAAGAACTGGGTGGAGCAGACCTCCACCACGCTGGCCCGCCAGTTCGACGTGATCGGCGTCGAGGACCTCAACGTCCGGGGCATGACCCGCTCGGCGAAGGGCACCATCGAGAGGCCGGGCCGGAATGTCGCCGCCAAGGCGGGGCTGAACCGGGGCATCCTCGCAAGCGGATGGGCCATGCTGGTCGAGCGGCTGGAACACAAGGCCCCCGGCCGCGTGTACAGGATCGATCCCGCGTACACCTCGCAGCGCTGCTCGGCGTGCAGGACCATCGACCCGAAGGCGCGTGAGAGCCAAGCGCGCTTCCGGTGCCGGTCCTGCGGCTTCGCCTGCAACACCGACGTGAACGCGGCACGCAACATCGCCCACGAGACCAGACTCCTCTGCACGCTCGTGGGCACGGCGGCCGGACCGGCCGCTGCTGCGCGGGGACGCTCCGGGTCGCCGGGGCGGACGAACCGCGAACCCCAACCTGTCCCCCTCTCCTGAGGCCACGGGTTGAAATCCCCCTCGTTCACGAGGGGGAGGAGGTCAAGCCGGTGGCTCCTTGACGACGCCGGACGTCAACGCGGCGAGGGCCTGGCGGATCACGGCGGCCTCGTCCTCGGAAACGGACTGGACGAAGTGCACTAGGGCGGCGTCACGGTCGCCGGTCTCGTTGAGGGCGCCGAGCATGAGCTCGGTGACGTAGCGCTCGCGGCTGGCCACAGGACTGTAGCGCCAGGCGCGGCCGTCGCGCTCGCGCTTGAGGAAGCCCTTCTTGGCGAGGCGGTCGAGAACGGTCATGACGGTGGTGTGCGCGAGGTCGCGGTCGCCGGCGAGGGCACGGCTGACGTCGCGGGCGGTCGCCGCGGCGGCGCCGGAGTCCTCCCTCGCCCAGAGGACCTCCATGACCGTGCGTTCAAGCTCTCCCAGACCCTTCACGCCGACCAGGGTATGCGATGGAGAGGAAGGTCACCACGCCGGGTAGTACTACCGCCTCAAGTACTACGGCTTGTAGTACTACAGTTCGTCGTATGAGCACCGTCGCTCTCCTCCTCAACGACGCCGCGGGCGGCGCGGCCACCCCGGCCGACTTCATGGCCGCCCGCCAGCAGATGGCGTTCACCCTCGGCTTCCACATCATCCTGGCCTCCATCGGCATCGGCCTCCCCGCGATCACCCTGCTGGCCGAGTGGCGCTCGCTGCGCACCGGCGACACCGTCTACGCCGAACTGGCCCGCCGCTGGATGAAGGCCGCCGGGGTGCTGTTCGCCGTCGGCGCGGTGTCGGGCACCGTCCTGTCCTTCGAGATGGGCACGCTGTGGCCCGGCTTCATGGACAAGTACGGCCAGGTCTTCGGCGCCGCGTTCGCCCTTGAGGGCATCGCCTTCTTCATCGAGGCGATCTTCATGGGCATCTACCTGTACGGCTGGGACCGGCTCTCCCCCCGCGCGCACTTCGCCACCGGCATCCCGGTGGTGGTCGCCGGGCTGCTGTCGGCCTCGTTCGTGGTCACCGTGAACTCCTGGATGAACCAGCCGCGCGGGTTCCGCCTGGAGAACGGCCAGGTCACCGATGTCGACCCGCTCGCCGCGATGTTCAACCCGGCCACGCCCGTCCAGGCAGTCCACCTGATCCTGGCCTCGCTGATGGTCTGCGGCTTCACCGTCGCGTCCGTCTACGCCGTGGCCCTGCTGCGCGACCGCCGCGCCGGGCGCGTCGACCGCTACCACCGGCTCGGCTTCGCCATCCCGTTCTCCCTCGGCGCGGTCTGCGCCCCGCTGCAGGTGCTCGTCGGCGACTGGGCCGTCCGGTTCGTGCACGACAACCAGCCGATCAAGTTCGCGGCGATGGAGGGCGTGGAGCACACCGAGGCGGGCGTGCCGTTCCGGTTCGCGGTCTTCGAGATCCCGAACGCGCTGTCGCTGATGCTGAAGTTCGACGCCGGGGCCACCCTGCGCGGCCTCGACTCCTTCCCCGCGGACCTGCGCCCGCCCGCCGAGGTCGTCAAGATCTCCTTCGAGATCATGATCGCGATCGGGACCGCGCTGCTGGCGCTGGCCGCCTGGTGGGCGCTGGCCTGGTTCCTGCGGCGCCGCGCGGCAGGCCGCGACGGCGCGCTCGCCCCTCGCCGGGACCTGCCCTGGCACCCCTGGTTCCTGCGCGCCGCCGCGCTCGCCGGGGTCGCCGCCGCGATCGCCATGGAGGCCGGCTGGACGACCACGGAGGTCGGCCGCCAGCCCTGGATCGTGTACGGGGTCATGCGCACCGAGGAGGCCGTCAACCCCAACCCCGGGCTGCGGTTCGGCCTGTACGTGGTGCTGGTCGTCTACACCGTCCTCGCCGTCGCCACCATCAGCGTCCTGCGCCGCATGCGCCGCCGCCCGCCCGACCCGTCCGAAGCGTCCACGCCCTCCCCTGAGCCCACGGAAGTCGGGAGCCCCTCATGAGCCACGGCGACATCGCCCTCGGCCTGATCCTGCTCGGCCTGTCCGCGTACCTGCTGTTCGGCGGCGCCGACTTCGGCGCCGGCCTCTGGCACCTGCTCTCCCGGCGGCGCGCCGACAAGGAGGTCATCGAGCACGCCATGGGCCCGCTGTGGGAGGCCAACCACGTCTGGCTGATCTTCGTGATGGTGATGACGTGGACGGCGTTCCCGCCCGTGTTCGCCGACGTCATGAGCGCGCACTGGATCCCGCTGTCACTGGCCGCGCTCGGCATCGTCGCCCGCGGCAGCACCTTCGTGTTCAGCAAGGCCGTGCCCGACCGCGGCTGGTACGCCTGGACCTTCGGAGTCTCCTCGATCCTCATCCCGTTCTGCCTGGGCGCGGTCGCCGCCGCCGTCACGACCGGCGGATCGTCCTGGCTGAGCCCCACGGGTCTGTACGGCGGCGTCCTCACCACCGCGCTGTGCGCCTACCTCGCCGCCGTCTACCTGATCTGGGACGCGCTGCGGCTCGGCGACCGGGACATCTCGCTGCGCTTCCGCGGCTGCGCCCTGGTCTCCGGCGCCGCGGTCGGCGTCCTGGCCCTGCCGGGCGCCGCCGCCCTCGGCGTGCGCTCCCCGCTGATCCTGCTGTCGGCGGTCGCCGGGCTGGTCTCGCTCGCGCTGCTGGTCCGCCGCTCCTACCTGGCCGTACGGGCGACCGGCGCGCTGGCGGTCGTCTCGGTGCTGTGGGGCGCGGCGGGAATGAGCGGCCTCGACCTGGAGTCCACGGTCGCGCACGACGCCGTCCTGGAACTGGTGTTCATCGCGCTCGGCGCGGGCGCGCTGATCCTCGTCCCGTCGATGGTCTGGCTGTACGTGCTGTTCCAGCGCGGGCCCGGCGAGCCGTCCAGGCCCCTCTGAGACCGCGGCGTGCCGGGTTCCACGGTCGGCAACCTCGACCCGGCACGCCGCTCGGCCCCTCCGCGTGCGGTTACACGGTGCTGGTGATGACCCGCGCGCTGAGGGCCGTCCAGTACTTGCCGTTGTCGCCCGGCTTGCCGGAGACGGTCTTCGCCTTGCCGTAGCCGCACGCCTTGAAGGTGTCCACGTCGAACTTGCCGCTGGTGCCGTACCACCGGATCTGGACGCGGGCGCACTTGCCGTCCTTGCGGGTGTCCTTCACCGTCCCCGTGGCCTTGGTGGTGGTGATGACCCCCGCGGACCTGGCCCCGATCACGTTGTTGTGGTTCCAGGTCGCCTTGACCGAGACGTCGGCCGTGCTGGACTGCGCGGCCGGCCCGGGCGCGGCGGTGTCGGCGAGCGCGGTGCCCCCGCCCGTGAGGACGGCGAACCCGACGGCGGCCCCCGCCACCGTCAGCGCCGGGATCCTCGCGACCTTCATGGTGAACTCCTCCCCGAGGGAGCTGCTTCCCCCGAATCACGTCCCCGCCCCGTGCGGGGGACGCGGGGAGATCGTCACCCGTGGCCGCCGGCGCCATTGGACCTTTCGTTCCTGCCTGAAATCGCGGCCGGATGCGGCCAACCATTCGCTTGATCAACTAGCGGCGGGGGACGATCGCGGCTGGCATGTCAGCGACATACGGGGGTATTTGCTCCATGCTGCGCATTCATTTCACGGGGGAGGATCTGGGTCGGACCCGGCTGGCCACCGGCCCGGAACCGATGTGGGAACTGCTGCTCAGCCTGCACAAACTCGCCGACCGCGAAGGACGGCTGATCTTCGACGGCTGGCGCCGGAACGTCCTGGCGGCACTGCCGCCGTGCACGCGGTGGCTCCTCCACCTCGCACCGCCCATCGGCTACTCGCCCGACTTCCTGACTCCCGCCGAGCAGGCGCCCGATGTCGGCACGGGTCTGGAACTGGTCCTGTCGACGCCCCGCCGGATCGTCCGCGGCGACATGGCCACCCTCGCCGCCCAGCAGGCGCTGCACGGCCCCGCCGCCGACCTCGCCGGCGGATCCGCCCGCTCGCTCCGCGCGCTCGCGCACGCGCTGCGCGATTATCACGCGCACGCCCTCGCGCCCTATTGGGACCGCATCCGGGCGCGCGTGCACACCGAACTCACCGACCGCGGGCGCACGTTCCTGCACGCGGGGATCGAGGCCGTCCTCACAGATCTGCATCCCGACGCCCGATGGAATTCACCGGTCCTGGAACTGCCCTACGGCAGGGAACACGACGTCCATCTCGACGGCCGGGGACTGCGCCTGCTCCCGTCATTCTTCTGCTGGAAACAGCCCTTCACTTTCTACGACACCGACCTCACACCCGTGCTCGCCTTCCCGATCGAGCACGACCCGGCCTGGCTGGCCCCGTCGCCCCGGCGCGACCCCAGGCGCCCGCTGGCCGCCCTGCTCGGCCGGACCCGCACCACGGTCCTGACCGCGCTCAGCGCCCCCGGCGGCTGCACCACCACCGAACTGGCCCGCCGCACCGGGATCTCGCTCGCGTCGGCCAGCCAGCACGCGGGCGTCCTGCGGGACGCGGGCCTCATCAGGACCGTGCGGCGGGGCGGCCACGTCGTCCACTCGCTGCGACCGGCCGGCGCGTCCCTGATCAACGCGCCCACGGACCGGGCCTCGCCGCATCCCGCATGACCGGCGCCGGGACCCCTCCCCGGGCGCGCACCTTACGCTCCGTCCATGACCGTTTCCCGGGTGTGGATACTCCTGACGGCCGGCGCGCTGGCGGTCGCGGGCTGCTCGGACGAACCGGAGGCCGCGCCGAAACCGCCCGCGGCCTCCGCGGCCTCCGCGAGCCCGTCGGCCAAGCCGACCTCCGCGTTCTGCCTCGACCTCGAACTCTTCCGGGTCGGCGCCGTCGTCTACCGGGGCGGTGTGGGCAGGGCGGTGCGCGGCGAGGAGATCGACCTCGATGAGTCGCGCCGGCAGGCGGGCAGGACCATCGCCATGGGCGAGAGGATGAAGGCGAGTGCCCCGCCCGACATCGCCCCGCAGTTCACGACGGCGCTGGAGGCGCTCAAGACCTCGTCCGGGAGGCTGAAGCCGGGCAGCGAGGTCCGCGACGTCCTCGACCCCGTGTACGGGAAGCAAGCGCAGGCCGCCTTCGACGCGGTGGACAAGTACGAGTGCCGCGCCGGAAGCTGACCCGTCACCAGCGGTCGACGTGCAGCACCTCGTCCAGGGGGACGCGCGGGGCGGGCTTGAAGGTCTCGCCCGTGAAGTACGCGGTCGGGATCAGCGCGCCCTGCCGCACATCCGACGGCAGGCCCAGCAGCTCGGCGATCTCCCGCTCGTACACCAGGTGCAGGCTGGTCCACGCGGTGCCGAGCCCGCGCGCCCGCGCCGCCAGGCAGTAGTTCCACACGGCGGGCAGCAGCGAGGCCCACAGGCCCGCCTGGTTGCCCTCAGGCGTCTTGCCACCCTCCACCCGCAGGCACGGGATCAGCAGGACCGGCACCTCGCCCATCCGCTCGGCCAGGTACCCGGCGCTGTCGCCGACCCGGCGCTGCACCTGCGCGCGGGCGGGGTCGTCCTTGTAGAGGACGTCGGCGGACGCCTTCGACGCGGCGTACACCTCGAAGGACCGCCGGTAGTACTCACCGATCGTCGCGCGCGCCTCCGGGTCGGTGACGACGATCCACTCCCAGTCCTGCCGGTTGCTCCCGCTGGGCGCCTGGAGCGCGATCTCCAGGCACTCCCGCACCAACTCCATCGGTACGGGACGGGTCAGGTCGAGGCGCTTGCGCACCGCGCGCGTCGTCGTCAGCAGTTCGTCGGGTCCGAGCGGCAGAGTCGTCATGATCCCCATCGTGCCCAGCGGCGATCCCCGCGACAACCTCGCGGCGCCGTCAAGATCGCGGCGTCCGCTCCTCGAACCACGAGGGCTCCTTCTCCGGCGCGGGCTCCGGTTCCGGAGCCGACGCGCGCCGCCGCGACGCCTTCTTCTCCAGCAGCGCCATGTAGACCATCTCCTCCTCGCCCGGGAAGACCGAGACGATCACCAGGAGGGCGACCGCCACCATGCTGACCCCGATGAGCAGCGGCGTCAGGAAGTCGGCCGCCGCGGCGCCGGATGGATCGCCCTCCCCCGGCACGGCCCGCACCCGCATCGCCGCCATGCCCGTGTAGTGCATGCCGGAGACCGCCACACCCATGATCAGCGCCGCGCCCGCGGTGGCGGAGTGGCCGCGCACCCGCAGCGTGAACCAGAGCGCGGCGGTGGCCGCCACCACCGCGATCAGCACCGACAGCAGCACCAGGAGCGGGTTGTAGGAGAGGTCGCCGTGCATGTCCATGGCCCACATGCCGGTGTAGTGCATGCTGGCGACGCCGAGGCCCGTGACGAGCCCGGCGGGCAGCACGACGCGCGCCCTCGGCCCCCCGAACCCGACCATGAACACCCCGACCCCGACCACCGCGACCGCGATCAGCGCGCTGAGCAGGGTGAGCCCGACGTCGTAGCGGATCTCCATGTCGGCCACGGTGAAGCCGAGCATGGCGATGAAATGCATGACCCAGATTCCGGTGCCGCCGATGGACAGCGCCGCCAGCGCCAGCCAGGACGCCCGGGACCGGCCTTCCGCCGCCCGCGCCCTGGCCGTGCACTGCAGGCCGAGCAGCGCCCCGATGAACGACATCAGATAGGCCGCGACCGGAGTGAACGGCCCGTAGGTGAAGTGATGAACGTGGGTCATCGAACCCGTCCCCCGCAAAATGTCCCGCGTGGCACGGGACAGCCCCCTGTTAATCGCGAAAAGGCTACCTACGGGGTCCATGAGGTTTTTGATACGCGATGACCACGTTGAGTGAGAACGCGAATTCGATGTAACGCCGCCGCGTTCCAGAACGATAGAGGCGCCTCACGACACCGCCCGCCGGCGCCCCGGCACCCCCGAACCTCCACTCACTAGCTCTGACCTGCACGAATACAGGTTTCCCCAGGTCAGAGAGCCGGATTTCCGCCCCACAGCCCGCTCCCGTCGCACCACTGGCCGCTTTTGGCCCTCCTGAGATTCTCTGAACCACCAGCACCAGTGGTCCACCGGGCTAGTCGCCCGCCGTCACGCGGGCGAGCGCGCCGATCTCCAGCGCCGTCCACAGCGCGCCGTCCGGGCCGAGCGCGATGCCGTGCGGCTCGGAGCCGGGCGTGGGCAGCTCATACCCGGTGACCGAACCGTCGGGAGCGATGGACCCGACCCGGTTGCCGCCCCACTCGGTGAACCACGGGGTGCCCGCGGCGTCCAGGACGATGGCATGCGGCCGGGCCTCCCGGTCGGGCAGCGGGTATTCGGTGATCCGCCCCTCGTGGGTGATCCGGCCGATCCGCCCCGCGGCGATCTCGACGAACCACAGCGCACCGTCGCCCGCGGCGATCCCCACGGGCGCGGCGGCCTCGGTCGGCAGCGGGTGGATCGCAACCGTGCCCTCCACGTCGATCCGGCCGATGGCGTTGGCCTGGTTGAGCGTGAACCACAGCGCGCCGTCGCCCCCGGCGGTGATGGCGGACGGGAACCCGCCGGTCACCGGGAGCGGGAACTCGGTGACCTCGCCGCCGACCGTGATCCGGCCGATCCGGTCCGCGGCGGTCTCGGTGAACCACAGCGCGCCGTCCGGGCCCGCGGTGATCCCGAACGGCCCGCACTCGGGCGTGGGCAGCGGGTACTCGGTGAGCTCGCCGCCGGTCGTGATCCGTCCGATCCGATGCGCCCGGAACTCGGTGAACCAGAGCGCGCCGTCCGGCCCCAGGGCGATGATCGTCGGCCCGCAGTCCGGATCGAGGCGGTGGCTGGACGGCTCGCCGCCGGGCACCAGCCGGCCGATCCGTCCGCTGTGGACGAGCGTGTACCACAGTGCGCCGTCCGGCCCGGTGGTGATCGCGTACGGCCCGCCGCCGGGCTCGTCCAGGGCGTATTCGCGAATGGCGATCAAGATGACCTCTCCAGAAACGGCGGCCGGGAGCTGTCCCAGTCCGGCACGTCCAGCGCGTTGAGCGCCGCGACGATCCGCTTCTCCTCGTAGACGAAATGCGTCTCCATCAGCGCGGCGAGGCTGTCCAGTTCCCGCAGCGCCTCGACGGGGTCGGTCCCGTCGACCAGCGCCTGGAGCCGCCGGAGGGAGTCGTCCACGAGCCGGTGGTCACGGCGCAACTCGTCCAGCACCGGGCGCAGCTCCGGAAACTCTTCGGCGAGCCGGGGGAACGCGCCGCCGTCCTCGCCGGTGTGGTGCCGGTCCAGGGCGGAGCAGAAGGTCAGACAGTGGGCCCGCAGTTCCCGGGGCCGAGCGCCGCCGCCGAGGGCATCACGCAGCGCTTCAAGCTCCTCGCGGAGCCAGATGTGTACTTCGATCAACTGGTTGCCGAACGCCGCCAGGCGTCCGTGGGGTGTCGCCAAGGTCGTCCCAGATGTTCCACGCCTCCATGCCCTCGGCGGTCTCCTGGCCGGGTGCACCGCGACGTTGCCAGAACACCTACCACCACCCCAAAAGATCAGTCAAACGTCCACCCGGGCATGTGCACGCGCGGCGGCGGGGATATAATTCAACTGATGATGAATTAGCTCCGATCGGGAGAAGGTGCCACGATGACGTGCACCGATCGCACCACCGTCGCCATCGCGGGCGGCGGCCCCGCGGGCATGATGCTCGGCCTGCTGCTCGCCCGCGCCGGCATCGAGGTCACCGTGCTGGAGAAGCACGGCGACTTCCTCCGCGACTTCCGCGGCGACACGATCCATCCCTCGACCCTGCGGGTCCTGGAGGAGCTCGGGCTGCTCGACCGGTTCCTCGAACTGCCGCACTTCAAGGCCCGCGAGCTGGTCGGCCAGACCGATTCCGGCAAGGTCATCCTCGTTGACCTGCGCGGCTTCGGCGCGAAGTACCCCTACATCGCCTTCGTCCCGCAGTGGGACTTCCTCGGCCTGCTCAGCGACGTCGCGCGCCGCTACCCGACCTTCCGGCTGGTCATGAACGCCGAGGCGGAGGCTCTGGTCACGGCCGGGCGGCAGGTCACCGGGGTGCGGTACCGCACGCCCGAGGGCGTCCGCGAACTCACCGCCGACCTGGTCGTCGCCGCCGACGGCCGCCACTCCCGGCTGCGCGAGGTGGCATTGCCGCGCCCGCGGGAGTTCGGGGCGCCGATGGACGTGGTCTGGTTCCGCCTCTCCCGCAAGGAGACCGACCCGGTCGCCACGTTCGGCCGGCTCGCCCGCGGCAACTTCCTGGTCAACATCAACCGGGGGACGTACTGGCAGCTCGCCTACCTGATCCCGAAGGACGGCTATCCGCAACTGGTCGCGGCCGGTATCGAACGGCTGCGGAGCAAGATCGCCGAACTGCTACCGCACCTCGCCGACCGGGTGGACGAGCTCCGCTCCTTCTCCGACGTCAGCGTGCTGACCGTGCGGGTGAACCGGCTCCGCCGGTGGTACCGGCCGGGCCTTCTGGCGATCGGCGACGCCGCGCACGCGATGTCGCCGATCGGGGGCGTCGGCATCAACCTGGCGATCCAGGACGCGGTGGCGACGGCCAATCTGCTCACGGAGAAGCTGCGCGCCCACGCCGTCACGGAGGCCGACCTGGCGCGGGTGCAGCGCCGCCGGACCTTCCCCACCGTCGTCACCCAGGCCCTTCAGGTAGTCATCCAGCGCACCGTCATCTCCTCGGTGCTGAGCGAAGACGGCGGAGCGGTCCGCATCCCGCGCCCGCTGCGCGCGCTGGCCAGAAGGCGCCTGTTCCGGCGGGTGCCGGGGCACATCATCGGTACGGGTGTGCGCCCGGAGCACGTGCGCACACCCGAAGCGATCTCACCTCGCGCGGCCTGACGATGGCACGCGGCCGGGCCTCCCGGTCGGGCAGCGGGAACTCGGTGATCCGCCCCTCGTGGGGGTGATCCGGCCGATCTGCCCCACGGCGATCTCGACGAACCACAGCGCCACCGTCGCCCGCGGCGATCCCCACGGGCGCGGCGGCCTCGGTCGGCAGCGGGTGGATCGCAACCGTGCCCTCCACGTCGATCCGGCCGATGGCGTTGGCCTGGTTGAGCGTGAACCACAGAGCCCCGTCCGGCCCGGTGGTGATCGCGTACGGCCCGCCACCGGGCTCGTCCAGCTCCAGAAACGGCGGCCGGGAGCCCTCCCAGTCCGGCACGTCCAGCGCGTTGAGCGCCGCGACGATCCGCTTCTCCTCGTAGACGAAATGCGTCTCCATCAGCGCGGCGAGGCTGTCCAGTTCCCGCAGCGCCTCGACGGGGTCGGCCCCCTCGTCCAGGCCGTCCACCAACGCCCGGAGCCGCCGGAGGGAGTCGTCCACAAGCCGGTGATCGCGGCTCAACTCCTCCAGCACCGCTCTCAGCTCGGGAAACTCTTCAGCGAGCAGGAGAACGCGCCGCCGTCCTCGCCGGTGTGGTGCCGGTCCAGGGCGGAGCAGAAGGTCAGGCAGTCGGCCCGCAGCTCCCGGGACCGCCGCCACCGAGGTACTCGCGAAGCGCTTCAAGCTCCTCGCGGAACCAGATGTGTACTTCGATCAACTGGTTGCCGAACGCCGCCAGGCGTCCGTGGGGTGTCGCCAAGGTCGTCCCAGATGTTCCACGCCTCCATGCCCTCGGCGGTCTCCTTGCCGGGTGCACCGCGACGCTGCCAGAACACCCACCACCCCAAAAGATCAGTCAACCGCCCCGAGACCAGCATGGCCTTGGGCCAGCCAACGGTTCAGCCCGGCGGCGACCTCCTCCGGATCTCTGACCCGGAGAGCGATCCCGCGATACGGCTCGCCGCGCCGAGGGATCCAGGGAGGGCCGGTGAGCTGCCTGTCCGCCCCGAGCCTCCAGATCCAGTTGCCCCACCGCAGACGCCTTCCCGGCAGGACGATGTCCTCGCGAAAGAGCACGCTGAGGTTGAGGCGTTCGCGGAACGGGCTGAGGTCGGCGCCGCCGGATTCCGGGCGCTCACGCGCCCTCGGGATCGGGTGCACTCCGGCGATGTCCGCCCGCCGGATCCGCGCGACCTTCCAGAGCAGCACACTGTCCCAGATCAGGAAGTCGTCCTCGGACAGCCAGACGCGCGGCCGCACGAAAGCCATCCTCAGGATCTGCACCGCCACGAGGGCCAGGAGGGGAGCCACGGAGATCAGCATCCACAGGCCGGCCACCACCTCCTCGGGGTGGGGGTCGAACGCGAGTATCTCCAGCGCGATCTGAGGCGACGCCCACGTGAGCAGAGCCACAAGCGGCACGGCGGCGAGCCACAGGAGGGTCTTGGTCCGCGACCGGGCCATGGGCACCATCGTCGGCGATCCCGGTCGCGCCAGCGGGCCCCAGCGATCCCGGGTGACGAGACGGGCGACCGCGGCACGTCCCGACCGCGCGAGATCGATGAAGCGCGGTAACCGGGACCATGGAGTTTGCCGTATCACGATGGGCAGGAGCACGGCCCCCGGTACGCCGAGCAGCAAGGTGAGCATCGAGGCCCCGACCAGGGTTCCGTTGTCCGCGGAGCCGCCCACCGCGTACACGAAGTCGCGGGAATCGACGTCCAGCGCTGCGACCTGTGTGCCGCGCTCGATAGAGCCGTCGTCGACCCCCCGGAGCTCGACGCCTTGCAGCTCGACGATGCCGCTCCGGTCGGCGATGAAGGATCCGTACCACGAACATTGCGAACCCCGCGAGCAATGCAGGTAGGCGGCGATGAAAACGCCTTCGCGCCCCTCACCGTCGTTGAAACGTGCGGTCGCCTTGGAGTCGCGGACAGCCGCCCCGAGGCCGATGGCCGCCCATATCAGCATCGAGATGACCGCGAACCAGTACAGAGCCAGCGGACGGCCATGGCCTTTGGGGGCAACCATAAACAGACCCTCGCACGACAAGCCGATCACGTGAAGCGGGAAAGCGACGACGTCAGCCCTTGATTCTGGCCCAGACGACCTTGCCGCCGCCCTCGACGGGACGCACGCCCCAGGCGGCCGTGACGTCCGCGACCGTCGGCAGGCCCCGTCCGCCCGTGGCCGCGTGGTTCTCCGGCAGGACGTCGGGGAGCCGATCTCCCGCGTCGTAGACCTCGATCAGCGGACGTCCGTCGGCCCCGATCGAGAGCCGGAGGATGATCGCGCCCGCACCGTGCAGGTGGGCGTTGGTGATCAGTTCCGAGACCACCAGGCGCGCCAGGTAATGGTCGTGAATGCCCCATTCCGTGAAGATCCTGGCAGTGAATCCGCGTGCCTGGGACGGCGCCCGGTCGGTGGATTCGAGGATGAGCACGGGCGCATTCCGATCTTGGATCTCGGGCCCGGTCGCGACGTTGCGAATGTCGATCATGGTGAATGTCCCCTGAGGCGTGCCTCGTTCCAGTGATATGGCTGACATTTAAGTGACGAGAGTCTTACACTCCGTAGTAAGTGGAGGTAGTGGTGACAAACCTCGGGCGATCATCACGCCCGGTTTGCTGGCCACTTTCGAGCAGTTGGGAGATGATGAACCCGTGGCCCCTCGACAGAAGCGCGCCAATGTGTCACCGGCCCTTCGTGCCTTCGGACGGCGGTTCAAGCGGTTCCGCGAAGCGGCCGGCCTCTCTCAGGAACGCCTGGGCGTAAGGGCCAATCCAGGGAAGGGGGTCACCGGCCAGTACATCTCACAGGTCGAGGCGGGCAAGACCCGCTGCACGCGGGAGTTCGCCGAAACCATGGACCACGAACTCAACGCCAAGGGCGAGCTCATCGAACTCTGGGACGACCTCGTCACCGACGCCGCCTTCCCCATCTGGTTCGACTGGCCCCCCGTCGAGAACGAGGCCGTCCACCTGGACTCGTTCCAGGCGATGGTCATTGACGGACTACTACAGACCCCGGCCTACGCCTCGGCGCTTCTGTCTGGCGACAAGGAAGCGGCGGAAGCGCGGATCAAGCGTCAGAGCATCCTCACGCGAGAGCAGCCAGCGCCCCCCTCACTGGCGGTGCTTCTCGACGAGAACGTCCTCCATCGGGATATCGGCGGACCAGAGGTCATGCGTGACCAGCTCGAATACCTGGTCAGCCGCATCGGCCCCTTCCTCACAGTGCAGGTCGTCCCCGCCACCGGACATCTCGGTACAGCCGGAGCATTCAAAATCGCTACGCTGGAGGATCGTACGGAGGTGGCGTACGTGGAGACGTCCGCTCGCGGGCTCACCATGAGCGAACCCGAGGATCTCGCAGCCATGTCGAGAACACTCCTGCAACTTCGCTCGCTGGCACTGCCTCTGAACCAGTCGATCGATCTAATTCGTAGGACCGCGGAGGAAAAATGGAGCTGACACAGTACCGGTGGCGTAAGTCCAGCTACAGCGCCGCAAATGGCGGCGACTGCATCGAGGTCGCCGACCTCCCCACCGCCATCGGAGTCCGCGACAGCAAGGACCCCGATGGCCCTCAACTCCACATCCCCCACGACGCCTTCAAGCAGCTCACCAAGGCCATCAAGAACCTCTAGACAGAGGGGAAGCTGATGCGAATCGCATGGCGCAAGTCCAGCTACAGCGGCGGCAACGGCGGCGACTGCATCGAGGTCGCCGATCTCCCCACCACCATTGCCATCCGCGACAGCAAAGACCCCCACGGCCCCCACATCCACATCCCCCACGACGCTTTCCGGCGGTTCGCCGAGGCCATCAAGAGTCTCTGAGGCGAGGCGCGAGCGCCCCGTTCCGCGTTGAGTGCGGAGCGGGGCGTTGTCATGTCGGCGGGTTCTGGCGGTCCACCGGGCTTGCACTCAACTCAGGTTGAGTGCAAGCCGCCCAGTCGACGGCGCAGCGCCGCAACAATCCCACTTACGCCAGGGCCGACGGCCTATCGGGGTGGGTCCTGCCGGGGTGGGCGTTCCTGCCGGAGTTGGACGTTGAGGCGTTGTGCCTCGGCGAGCTGGTCTTCCAGGATGATGATGCGGCAGGCCGCCTCCAGCGCGGTGCCCTGGTCGATCAGGTCGCGGGCGCGCTGGGCCAGGCGCAGCTGGTAGCGCGAGTAGCGGCGGTGCCCGCCGGTGGAGCGTTGCGGGACGATCAGCTTGTTGGCGTCCAGGCTGCGCAGGAACGCCGGAGTGACCCCGAGCATGTCGGCGGCGCGGCCCATGCTGTAGGCCGGGTAGTCCTCATCGTCGAACTTGTCGTCGAGAGTGTCGTCTGAGTCGCCCTGCGGGGCGGGGTGGTCGCCGGCCATCTCCGGCTGGGGTGCTTTCACGAAACCTTCCGTACTGCCTGGGAACCGTGGGCGAGGTAAGCAACGAGGGCCCCGACGCCGAACCGCGGCGCCGGGGCCCAGAGGTACAACACCATCTATCCGGCCCTGAGGCCGGGCTTCTTCCGCGTCAGCCGCCCGAACGAGGGGCGGGGATGCGGGGATCGCGGTTGCGTGACCGTAGACCACCATCCCATCTGTGGAGCTGCGGTACCCGCGCGACGTGACTGGAGCCGCTTGCGGGCGATCCTGATGGCGCCGAACCCTCCCTTCCTCGACTTCACTTCGTGCTACTGCGTGTTCTTCTTGCTGCCGCGGCCCGGTGGCCGCGGGGCGGACCGGCTGCCAGAGCCCCTTGCCTTGCGTTGGCCCCGGCACGCCCGGTCCGCTCATCCATCGCTTCGGGCAGTTCGTCCTCTACCCGTATCTCATGGACTTGTTCGTCGTCGATGACAGGAACACTACCCAATCCCGGACGGAAAATCTACTCCGGTCACTGCAGAGTTTCGTAGATCACAAGACACGGATCTCTCCGTCGGACCACGCCCCGATCGCCTGCTCCGGGGATCAGGTCCTGGTCGGGCCAGCACCCGACCCGGTGGCCTCTGCGGGACCGCACGCAGCACCGCGACCTTCTCACCGAGGATCATGAGGCCGCGCAGGGCTTCGGGAGAATAAAATGCGGTCGGGCTTTGTCGGGACGGGCGCCGTGGAGGTGGCAGGCTGACCGATCTGCACCGGATCGACCTTCCCGGCCTGGTCGGCGACGAGCCGCTGGGGTTCCTCGCCACCATCGGCCTGACGACGCAGCTGATGGAGACCTGCTATCTGAGCTGGGACCCGGACGACAGGCACGCGATCCTGCACTGCCACCGGCCCGCGAGTGTCGCCGACCTGGTCGCGATACTGGTGGAGCGGCTGCGGGGTATCGGTGAGGGGCAGGCGCTGCCGCACACCCGCGGGTTCCCGATACCAGGCGGCGCGGGGCGCCGGACCCGCTGCGGGTCACGCCCGCCGGCTACCGGAAACTGTCCCGCGGCATGGGCGGATCCTGGCTGGCCGCAACGATCACCGACCAGGACACCGACGCGGCCGGCCACTGCCTGGTGAACCCGCTCATCGCCGTCCGAGGCCGGCAGACCATCGGGAGCTTCTGGTACTACCCGATGCTGGAGGTGCGGCGGGATCCCGAGCGGCGCTCACCGAAGCGCTGACCGGCTGGCGACGCGTCGAGGGCTCGGAGGGATGGCTGCTCGACCACCGCGCGTCCTACTCCACCGACCCCGGGCTGCGCGGGCCCGGTGGGAGCATGGCCGTTCCCGGTGCCACCTGGCTGGCCACGCTGGCCGTGCAGAACTTCGGCTATCCGCAGTACGGCAGCCCTGATCTGCCCCACGGCCTGCCCTCCGGCTGGTTCCGTGTCGACGGCGTGGAGGTCTTCGCCTGGCCGCTGTGGACGCTTCCCAAGGGCGACATGACCTCCGTGTGGAACGTCGGCTGGAACAACGGCGGCTGGAAGTTCGCACGGGCGTCCGGCGGCGGGCTGAAGGCCACCATCAGCCAAACGCACGGCGTCCCCGCCCCCAACTCGATCGACCACATCGTCGATCTCGACATATTCGCCATGTGCGCCGCCGCGCGCCCCCGTGGAGGCGGCCCGCTGACCCCCGTCCCCGTCATGGTGGAGCGCGTCCCCTCGGACTATTCGGAGTACTCGCCTTGGAAAGGCTGGGACTGGGACGTCCCCCACGTGGGCGAGTACCCGGGCAAGTACGGCTGGGGGTGATCCTGCGGCCTGCTGTCGGCCTGACGGCCCCGCCTCACTTCAGGTGCCGGCCTCCACCGCTCGGCGCGGGCCTCCTCGGCGGCGGCGGAACGGGGCCGGTCACCGCACCCGGGGAGCTCGATGGTGGCCGCGGCGTAGCCCTCCGCCGGGGTGGCCGAGCAGGATCAGCGGGGCCGGCGCGGACGCGAATCCGGGCGTCCACAGGATGCCGGGGATATCGCCGAGGGTGAATTCGCGCTCGAGGACACCGTCGTCGAGGCGCTGTTCGGAAGTGAATCGCAGGACGGACTCGCCGGTCAGCGGTCAGGTGGTGGACGGGTCGTCCGGTTCGGGCTCGCGGCGGTCACCCCGGGTGGTGAGTGCGTGCTCGCCGGAGACGTAGATGCTGATCAGGCCGAGGAGCACCGCGAACGCCGCGACGAGGATGCTCCAGTCGGCGATCGTGGCTCCCAGGTCGCTCAGCGCGGCGCCCGCGGAGCCGCCGACGGCGAGCGCGGCAAGGAAGACCACGGCCAGGACGGCCGCGAGCAGGGTGGCCACGAACGCCAGCGCTCCGTAGCAGATGGTGAGGGTCTTCTTCACGGTCGCTCCTGATCAGAGTCCGGCGACCGGGAGTAGCCCGGCCAGCAGGATCATGGACATCAGCAGATGGGCGCCGATCCAGATCAGCGCGACCTTGGCGGTCTTGCCGAACTCCGAGCCGGCGATGCCCATCGTGACGAACAGGCCCAGGGCCAGGGGCGGGGTCATGCCCTCCAGCGCCCCGGTCAGTGCGGGCAGCATCAGTGCGGGCAGCAGGGGGTCGGCGCCCGCGGCGGCGAAGGCGGTCACCATGGACCCGCCGAGGATCGCCACCTGCGCGGTGCCCGGCAGGACCATGCCCAGGACGCCGAAGGCCAGCGGGAGGACCACCACCAGCAGGGTCAGATCGAGGTCGAGGCCGGTGAACCAGCGCTCGATCTCCGCCTCCGCGTCCAGGCCGGCGAACGCCTCGGAGATGCTGTAGGCGAAGAAGACCGTGGCGGCGACCGGCACGACCTTGCGCAGCGAGCCGCGGAAGATCTCCAGCACCGGGCCGGGGCGCAGCCGTCCGCCCGGCAGGGACGCGCGGCCGATGAGCAGGGCGTAGGCCGCGGCGATGCCAGGGGTGAACATCAGGACGGCGGAGGAGAAGTTCTCCGCCCCGTCGGCGCCGAGCCTGGCGGCCAGCTGGTCCTCGGCCAGAAAGTCCACGACCAGCGGGATGAAGATCAGCACCGGCAGGATCAGGGCGGGCCAGCCTTCCCGCCAGGCGTCGGCGAACCGGGGCCGTTCCTCGACCGGGACCGGGGCGACCCGGGTGACCCGGCAGATCACGAACAGCACCACGAGCTTCTGGAGGAGGAACCACAGGCCGATGGTGGCGGCGCCCAGCGTCCAACCGCTCATGCTGATCTCGCCCGGGTACAGCCGGTCGAAGACGCCGTAGGAGAGGAAGATGATGCCGGCCGGGGGGATGATGTTGCCGAGCATGCTGGCCGACATCTCGATGGAGGCGGCCATGTGCGGCTTGAATCCGGCGCGCTTCATCATGGGGATCGTGAAGGCGCCCACGGCCGCGGCGTTGCCGGGGCCGCTGCCCGACAGGGAGGCCATGAACGCGCTGGCCAGCGTGGCGACATAGCCGGAGCCGCCGCGGAAGCGCCCGATCGCGGCGAGCATGATCTTCACGATCCGGCCCACGACGTCGGTGGCGTCGAAGACCACGGCCACGACCAGGAACGTGAAGATGACGTAGAACAGGCTGTCCTGCGCCGGGTGGACCAGGTACTCCCAGAGCCGTCCCCACTGGCCGGAGAGCGCCACGAGAAGCACCAGCCCGAGGGCCATGTTCTCGTACATCGGCCGCTTGAAGACGAGGAACATGACGCCGATGAAGGCGATCAGGGCGATCAGCAGCATCAGCGCATCGGGCAACCCGAACAACGCGCCTCCCACGGAACATCGAAGGTACCAGTGGTAATACTGGTTATGTCCTAATGACGGGGGGACCGTAGCACGGCACTGGGCAGCAACAAAAGACCCTTCTTGTCGACCGCAATCGTCTTCCTGTGTACCTACGGACCGCGGGTGCTCGGGATCGATGGCATCCTTGGATCGCGCAGGTCATGGTGTGGTACGAACCTCGGCCGACCGGCACGACCGGCCGAGCGGGCAAGGGAGCGGCGGTTGGACAGGGGCAGCGGGCGTCCGCTGTACGCGCAGCTGGTGGCGGATTTCCGGGAGAAGATCCGGACGGGGGAATGGCCGCCCGGCGGGCAGCTCCCCTCCGAGCGGGAGCTGTGCACCCTGTTCGCGGTCAGCCGGATCACGGTCCGCCGGGCCATCGAGATCGGCGAGCGGGAAGGGCTGCTGCACCGCGTCCACGGCGTGGGAACCTTCGCCGCCCGCGCGCCGATGGAGCAGGCGCTGGACCGCCTGCACAGCTTCGAGCAGACGCTGGCCCAGCGCGGCCTGGTGGCGTCCACCTCGGTGCACGCCGCGACCGTCACCGTCAGCGACCTCGCGCAGTCGAGCGTGCTGCGCCTGGACCCCGCCGCGCCGGTGACCAACCTGCAGCTGATCGGCCGCGGCGACGACGAGCCCATCGTGTTCTACGACAGCTACTTCCCGCCGGACGTCGGCGAGGAGATGACCGCGGCGGCCAGGCGGGCCCACGAGGCGGGCACGCCGTTCTCCACGCTGGACCTCTACCGCGACCAGGCCGGCACCAGGCCCGACCGGCTGGAGCAGGCGTTCGAGGCGATCGTGGCCGACCGGCGCCTGGCCGGACTGCTGTCGATTCCCGAAGGATGGCCGATCCTCCAGGTCACCTCGGTCATCTCCAGCGCCGGTCGGCCGGTCGAGTACCGGATCGCCTGCTACCGGGGTGACCGGTACCGGTTCGCCGTCGACCGGAGCCTGCCCGCCTTCTCCTGACCGTCCCGCACCGCCCCCGCCCTGAGCTGGGCGTACTCCCGCACGTTGACACCGGAGCGGACGTGATGCCACGCTGGCTCTGGTGGTTATAACCACTAGAGATGAGGTATTACATGCTGTCGGAACTCCGCATCGTCAGCCCCAACGGGCACCTCGGCTTCGCGCCGACCAAGGAGGAAAGCTTCCGCATCGCGGCCGCGACCCGGCCCGACTACTACTGCTGCGACTCCGGCAGCGACGACATCGGCCCCGCGGCGCTCGGCTCCGACCGCTCGGTGAGCATGTACGAGTGGCAGAAGCACGACCTGGAGTTGATGCTGCTGGCGGCGCGCGAGCAGGGCGTCCCCATGCTCGTCGGCTCGGCGGGCGACTGCGGGACCGACAGCCGCGTCGACATGTTCGTGCAGATCATCAGGGACCTCGCCGCCGAACACCGGCTTCCGCCGTTCAAGCTGGCCTACTTCTACTCCGAGGTGGGCACCGGCGACCTGCGTTCCCGGATGGACCGCGGCGTGGTCTTCGAGGGCCTGGACGGGCGCTCCGACCTGACCGCCGAAGATCTGGAAGGCACCACCCGGGCGGTGGCCGTCGCCGGGGTCCACCCGTTCCTGGAGGCACTGCGGGGTGGCGCGGACGTCATCATCGGCGGGCGGTCCAGCGACTGCGCGGTGTTCGCCGCGCCGGCGATCCACGAGGGCTTCCCGCCCGAGCACGCCTACTACCTCGGCAAGGTCCTGGAGTGCGCCTCGTTCTGCGCCGAGCCGTACGGCGCCAAGGAGAGCGTGATCGGCACCATCACCCACGAGGACGTCAAGGTGACCGCGATGGCGCCGCACCAGCGCTGCACGGTCGCCAGCGTGGCCGGGCACGCGATGTACGAGCGCTCCAACCCCCACGACGAGTACTTCGCCGGGGGCAGGCTCGACATGTCGGACTGCCGCTACGAGCAGTACGACGAGAGGACCACCCGAATCACCGGCCAGCGGTACGTCCCGGTCGACGGCGACGTCAAGGTCAAGATCGAGGGTTCGGCCTGGATGGGCGAGAAGTTCATCGGCGTCGCCGGAATCCGCGACCCCTACACGATCTCCAACATCGACACGGTGCTGGACCTGGTGCGCGGCGAGGTCGCCGCGCAGTTCGGCGGGATCGACTACCGCCTCAACTTCCGGGTGTACGGGAAGAACGGCGTCATGGGCGACCTGGAACCGGTCACCGAGATCACGTCCCACGAGCTGTGCGTGCTGGTCGAGGGGATCGCCCCGACCAGGGAACTGGCCGAGAGCGTCACCCTGATGGGCACCCGGCAGATCTTCTACGCCCGGCTGCCCGAGGTGAAGGGCACCGCGGGCACCGCGGCCTTCGTGGTCGACGAGGTACTGCCCGCCAGCCCCGCCTACGCCTGGTCCATCAACCACACGGTGCCGGTGGGCGACCCGATGGAACTGTTCACACTGAAGATCGTGGACGTCGACGGGACGGCGCGGTGACCGGCCCACTCGAGAGCGCAGGAGCGAGCATGCCCACCCGGACCCTGGCCGAGCTGGCCAAGACCATCCGCAGCAAGAACGCCGGGACCGACCGGATCACCTTCGACGTGATCTTCCCGTCCCGCGATGTGTACGAGCACGTCAAGCGCAGCGGAGCGGTGACCCGGGAGACCGTGGCGGCGCTGTTCAGGGTGCCGGACGAGCGCATCGTCGACTTCGTCACCTTCGACCCCGCGTACGCGATCAAGTTCACGCTGGCGCGCTCGGCCCCCAGCGGCAGCCCTGGCGAGGGCGACATCTTCGGCTGCCAGCAGTACCCGCCCCTCCTGGACATCGTCGTCCCGGCGCCCTGATACTCCAGTGGCAAGTCGCGATCTTCAGCGTTCTCGGGTCTGTTGTCGCGGGTAGCGGCGTATGCGGGCGCGGGCTTGGTGGCGTCGGCGCCACCGCGACCAGGACCGGCGACGGCGCCGGTCCGGGCGCGTGGCAGCGGCAGCGGTATCGCGGCCGGGATGTTCCTCAGCCCTGGGCCCGCTGGGAGAACCAGGCCGTGGCGGTCTTGGTGTTGAGGAGTGCGAGTTCGACGCCCGCGATGATGCCGACGGCGAGGGTGACCACGATCCAGGCGATGCCCGCGACGATCCAGGTGACCGTGACGGGCACGCTGAGCGCGACCGCGGCGACCACACTCCCCGGGCGCTTCACGGCGGAGCGGTCCCCCTGGGGAGTCAGGTGCATCTCTGTTCTCCTTGAAATATCAACTACTGGGCCGAGCGTAGCATCCCCGCGGCTTCGGGGGGATCATGTCGCGCGGAGGACCTCGTCCAGGAAACGGGCCGTGTCGTAGGGACTGGTCGCGGCCATGCACAGAGTGTTCATGGCGCGCAGATAGGCGTCGACGTCGGGCTGCTTGTCCAGGTAGAGGGCGCTGGTCAGGTATTCCATGAACACCACGTCCGACATGCTGGGCTCGGCGAACCGCAGGATGGTGAACGGGCGGCCCGCCGCGGCGTTGTCGACGGCCCCGAACGGCACGACCTGCAGGGTGACGTTGGGCCGGCCCGCCATGTCGATCAGGTGCCGGATCTGCCCGCGCATCACCTCGCGGCCGCCCAGCGGGCGGCGCAGCACCGCCTCGTCCAGCACCGCCCACAGCATCTGGCCGGACGAGTCGTTGAAGCGTTCCTGCCGGGTCATCTTCAACCCCACCCGGCGCCCGACCTCCTCCTCGGGGGCGTCCGGGTAGCCGAGCCGGACGACGGCGGCGGCGTACTCCTCGGTCTGCATGAGCCCGGGGACGAACTGCACCTCGTAGGTGCGCATCAGCGCGGCGGCGCCCTCCAGGCCCACGTAGGTCTCGAACCAGTCGGGCAGTACGTCGCCGTAGCGGTGCCACCAGCCGGGCGAGTTGGCCTCCCGCGCCAGTCGCAGCAGCAGGTCGCGCTCTTCGGTGTCCTCGACGCCGTAGAAGGTCAGCAGGTCGGCGACGTCCCGCTCCTTGAAGCCGACCCGGCCCAGCTCCATCCGGCTGATCTTGGAGTGCGAGCCGCGGATCTCGTATCCGGCGTCCTCGGTGGAGATCCCGCGCGCCTCGCGTAACCGGCGCAGCTGCGCGCCGAGCAGGATGCGCAGGACGGTGGGTCCGCCCTCCGTCGGAAACCCGATACGCGACTCGGCCACCGCGACGGCCCGCGTCCCGGCCGGGGCCAGGCGCACGGGCGTCAGAGCCTCGTCATCGGACGGGTGACGCATACGGGAAAGCTCGTCACCGTGCCGCATCGGGCTCCTCCTCCCCCGGTCGCCACCGCCCTCGGTCGGCGCCGGGCCCTCGAACGTTATCGCCCCCGCCTCACCCGGCGGCACCCCACCGCGTGATCGGCCCCTCCTTGCGGTCCCCCCACCAGGCCGGACGTGCAGGAAATCGACGCTCAATCGCCGGGCTCCGCATCCCTTTCGGGGGCCGTGGCGCCCACCGGGACCCTGGCCCGGCGGAGGGCGACCGGCCCCGCGTCCCGGAAGGCGAAGACGGGCCCGTCGGCCCCGCGGCCGTCGCCGTTGCGGCGCGCCGTCCACGCGTACCGCGAGGGGACCGCGGGAGGCCGCGGCTCCTCGGTGCGCTTCCTCCGGCCGGGGAACCACCAGTTGGCGTGGCCGAGCAGGCTCATCAGGGCCGGGACGAGGACCAGCCGGACGATCGTGGCGTCCACCGCCACCGCGACCGACAGGCCGAGCGACATCATCTTCACCGTCGGGTCGGGCTGGGGCATGAAGCTCAGGAACACGAAGATCATGATCAGCGCGGCGGAGGTGATGAGCCGCGCGGTGGCGGCGATGCCGGTGACCACGCTGCCGTGCGGATCGCCGCTGCGGTCGTACTCCTCCCGGATCCGCGACAGCAGGAACACCTCGTAGTCCATGGACAGGCCGAAGATCAGCGCGAACATGAACAGCGGGACGAACGACATGATCGGCGTGGCCTGGTCCACCCCGAGCAGCTGGATGCCCCAGCCCCACTGGAACACGGCCGTCACCACGCCGAACGAGGCGCCGATCGACAGCAGGTTCATCAGCGCCGCCTTGATCGGCACCAGGATCGACCGGAAGGCGATGACCAGGAGCACCAGCGCCACGCTGACGACCGCGACCACCACGGTCAGCATGCGGCCGCCGACCATGTCGGCCATGTCGATGATCGCCGGGTTCTCGCCGCCGAGGTAGACGGCCGCGCCCGGATAGGCCGCCTTGGCCGCCGGGAGCTCCACGCCCCGCAGGCGGTGCACCAGGTCGCCGGTCGCCTTGTCGTGCGGCGCCCCGGACGGGATGACCTGCACGGTCGCGGTCGTCCCGGTGATGACGGGCTCGGCGACGAACGCCACGCCCGGCACCTCCGACACCCGGCGCTTGAGGTCCTGGGCGAGCAGGACGGCCCGCCGGTCGGGTTTCTTGGTGAGGTCGGGCGCGCCCTTGACCTGCGGGGTCGTCCCCCCGGGCGGGGCGCTCGGGCTCGGGGTGGGCGAGGCGGGCCCGGTGATGCCGGACAGTCCGGTCAGCCCGGGGTCGGCGGGCTCCTCCTTCCTCTTCTCGTCCTTCTCCTTGGGCAGGGTCGGCGGCTTGACGCGCTCCGCCTGCCCCGGGACCTTGGCGACGACCACGAACGGGCTGTAGTGCCCGGCGCCGAACTCCTTCGCCACGACGTCGTAGGCCTGCCGGGCCGCCATCTGCGGCGAGGAGGTGCTGTCGGCCATCACCCCGAACCTCATGCTGAGGGTCGGGATCGCCATCACCAGCAGGAGCAGGGTGGCGACGATCGCGTACGGCCAGGCCCGCCGGTCCACATGCCGGCCCCAGCGCTCCCACCGCTGCGAGGAGCGGTCCGGACGCACCCGGGGCAGCCGGTAGCGGTCGATGCGGGTGCCGATGGCGGCCAGGACCGCGGGCAGCAGCGTCAGCGCGGCCAGCACCATGAGGCCGACCGCGACCGCCGACGCCAGCCCGATCCGGCCGATGAACGTGATGCCGGACAGGAAGAGCCCGCAGATGGCGAAGACGACCGTCCCGCCCGCGAACACCACCGCGTGCCCCGCGTGCGCCATCGCGCGGCCCACCGCGGTCTCCACGTCGTCGCCCGCGGCGAGCTGCTGGCGGTAGCGGGTGACGATGAACAGCGCGTAGTCGATCCCGGCGCCGATCCCGAGCATCGCGGCGACCATCGGCGAGATCGGATGCACCTCGAACAGCCCGGCGGCGAGATGGATCACCGAGTAGGCGACCACCATCCCGCACAGCGAGATCAGGATCGGCACGCCCGCCGCCAGGTAGGAGCCGAAGGCCAGCAGCAGGACGACCATCGCCAGCATGATGCCGGCGCCCTCCTGCGGGCCGCCCTTGGGCTGGTTGAGGAGCATCGCGGTGATGCCGCCGAACTTGACGTCCAGCCCCGCCATCCGGGCCGGCTCCACCGCCTCGTCCAGCGCGTCGAGGTCGGCGTGGCTGACATCGCCCATGTCGCCGGTGAAGTTCACCCGGATCGCCACCGCGTCGTGGCTCTTCATCCCGCCCATGCCCGTGACGTACGGGTTCTCGGCGAAGGCGACGCGATCGAGCTTGGTGATGTTCTCGATGGACTCGCCGACGACGAGCGCCACCCGCCAGTCCCCGGGGCTCGACTCCGGGGTGGAGTGGAAGACGACCGTGGCGGTGGGGCCGGAGATCGCGGGGAAGTCCGCGCGCATGGTGTCGATCGCGCGCTGGGTCTCGGTGCCCGGCAGGGTGCTCTGCTGGACGAAGATCCCGCCCTGGACGACCCCCAGGACGCCCGTGCCGGCGATCAGCACGGCCCAGATCCCGAACACGGCCCAGCGCCTGCGCGCGCAGAGACGTCCCAGCCTGTCGAGGAATCGCGCCATGACCGCAGAAAAACACGGCCGGTGAATGATTGCAACCGTTGCAAAAATGCAGTCATGGTAAAGTGAGTGACATGCGTCACGTGGACGAACCGGAACTCGCCCGAGGGGCCGGCTCCGGCCTGCGCGAGCGCAAGAAGCGGCGCACCCGCGAGGCCCTCGGCTCCGCGGCGCTGAGGCTGTTCGCCGAGCGCGGCTACGAGGAGACCACCATCGCCGACATCGCCGCGGCGGCCGACGTCTCCCCCCGCACCTTCTTCAGCTACTTCCCCAGCAAGGAGGACGTGGTCTTCGCCGAGGTCGACGACCGCCTCGAGGAGGTCGCCGACCGGCTGGCCCGCCGCCCGCTCGGCGAGCCGCCGCTGGAGGCCCTCCGCACCGCCATCGTCGAGGTGATCGAGGCGCTGGTGTCCGGGGTCGGCGAGTACGGCCCCGTCCAGGTCCGGCTGGCGCTGGAGCGTCCCGCCGTGCGCGCCCGCGCGCTGCAGCGGCTGATGGACGTCCAGGAGGTGATGGAGGCGCTGCTGCGCGAGCTGTGCCCCGGCATCGGCGAGATCGACGCGGTGGCCGCCTCGGGGGTCGCGGTCGGCGGGATGCAGGCGGTCATCATGCACTGCCGCCGGCACGGCTACGACCCGCTGTCGATGCGCGCCGCGCTCGACCGGGGGCTGGCCGTCGTCGAGAACGGGCTGCGCTCCGTCGACGTCCTGACCGTTCCTAGAGACTGAGCATGAGTTGCACGTGCTCAGTCGAACGCCCCGAACGGTCTTGGGCGTTCTGGTCGACCGCGTTCCGGTCGCGTCCAGCGCCATCGGATCGTGTCCGTGGTCTGGGTACGCGTGGGCGGTTTCCCTCGTTCTCCCGGTCACCGGGTCGGGCCTGGGCGGTCCGATGCCCCGCACCATCGCTCTGGTGGTGCGGGGGCGGTGCCGTCCGTCGCCTGATCCGGTGACCCAGGGAACGTCGTCCGATCGCCACCGCTGCGGCGTCGTGCCGTGTCGCGGGGCGCTGCTTGGTGGTCAGCGGCTTCTGCCAGTGCTCGGCGCCCCACATCGAGGTGTACGCCGGGTCGACGGCGATCACGCCGATACCGGCCTGGGCGCACATCGACAGCAGGCGTGCGCGCAGGCGGCCGGTGGGGATGCCCGAGATGAGCTGCCGGAACCGCTTGCGGCGGCCGTGCTTCTCGCGGGTCTTGGAGCCGGTGAAGTCGAGGTCTTCGATCGCGATGGCCCGCACGCCGGTCGCCTCGGCCCAGTGCAGGAGACGGGTGAGGGCGTGACGGAGTTGAGCGTCACGGTGGTCGGCGGTGCCGGTCAGGTCGTAGTCGAAGCGGCGCGGGGCGCCCATCGGGTTGCCGTGCGAGTCCAGCAGCCGTGCGGCCAGGTGGTCGGCGTTGGTGTCCACGCCGATCACTCCACCGGCCCGCAGGGCGTCCAGCGGGATCACGGGGAGGTCTTTGCGGGTCCAGGACGCATCCAGGTACCAGCGCCCGCGCTGCGGGTCGAGGTGGATGCGGTAGGCGACGGCCCGGTTCGCCTCGATGCGGTCGCGCCACTCGGCGCCCCGGTGCCGAAAGGACACCTTCGAGGCCAGGACGTACCGGCCGTGCCGGGCGTTGGCCAGGTAGGCCAGCGGCGCGGGCAGTCTGATGCTGACCTCGCCATCGGGGGTGACGCGGATGGTCTCGTTGCCGAACCTCTTGCCCGATTCCCCGTCGGCGGTCAGGAACCAGCGCGCCGCCTCCCACCGGGCCCGCCACGCCTGCTCGCTCAAGCCCGCCTCGGTCAGGTGGTGACGGGTACGGGCCAGGCGCCTGCCGCCCCGCACCACGCGCACCGCCCCCGACTCCCAGTCGGCCCGGGCCCGTGCCAGCCGGTCGCGCAGGATGAGCAGGCGGCGGGACTTGGCGAACCACTCGCGCCTCGACCGGTACCCGCCCGGCGCCCGCTTGGCCCCCCTGGCCCCCAGAGGAAGGGACAACCGGTGCTCAAGGGTGGCGATCCCCGCCTCCAAGCCCCGCAGGTGCGCGAGTTGGCAGCGCCGGGCCAGGGCGTACTGGTCGTGGGTGGACTTGGTGATCGCGCCCGCCCAGCGGGAGGAGGCATCGGCCGTGAGCGCCTGCTTGCGCACCGCCCACGCCGCCGGGGACCGGTCCGCATTGGCGGCGCCGTAATGGCGCAGATCGCGGGACGCCAGTGAGCCCAGGTGCGCCCCGACCGCACGCAGGACCTCCTCGTCCCGGCCCGACAGGCGCAACCGGTCACGGATCGCCACCCCGGCCGCCTCGGTGACGACGAAGGATGCGGCGATCGGCCGGAACGGCGCCCGCCGCGCACCCGGGGTGGCCGTGAGTGTCACTCACGACACGGTACGTCACAACATTCGAACGCGCAGTCGAATCACCTCGCCGCGTTCTGTCCAAGCCGACCGAGGCCGCCGAGAAGGCACCGCAACGCACTCATCAGCAGTTGCACACACTTACGCACACTCAGGAACCAGCAGTTGAGAACCCTCCCGGTGGAGAGCCGGGGTGAAACGGGGAGCGGCGCAAAGAGTGCTTCATGAACGACTCGATCTCCGCACCGCGCTCCGGAAGGGCCGGTCGCGTCGGGCCGGAGGCCGCAACGCGCCGCCCGCCTGACGCGGTGGAGAACGCGCCGCCGTCCCGGCGCCCGTTCGGGCCGTAAGCGATGATCTAGCCACGACCGCAGACCGCTTGGTGGAAATGCGACAAATGCCCGTGTTCGACTGGATAGAGAAGAAAGCGGGACGCGGACGCGCCCGCGACATCACACGGGAGGCATTTCTGCGATGACGACGACCCTGGGAGAATACGTCCAGCTCGAACAGGAGCAACTCGCACCCGCCACGGTAGGGCGCGTCGAGGCCGCACCCGCGCAGTTCATCGGCTTCGCCGATTTCACCGCGCAGGGGAAATTCATCAAGCCCCTGACGACACCCCCGGGCATCGTGGGCCCCGGGTCTCAGGTCATGGTGTCGATCACCGAGATCGACGGCTCGAACACCCCCTTCATGGGCAACGCGTTCATGCAGGTCTTCAACATCGTGCCGCAGAGCAACCTGATCAGGGTGGCGTGCCAGCTCTTCTGGGGCGACCCGCTCCGGGTCCGGCTCAACGTGGTGATCTTCTGATCACCGGGCCGGTCCCGCCGCTCTCCTAGGGCGGGTCCGGCGCCCGATGGGCATCTGGTGGCGACTTCCCATTGGATGCCCATCGATATATGCAGACAGGAAGAGGAAGGTCCATGGCCGGCACGCCGGAACGGCGCGGCCGGCTCAGTCGGAGATCTTGATGCGGAGGCGGCGGAAGCCCCGGCCCTTGTTCTCGACCTTGGCGACCGTGATGCGGCCGATCTGCTTGGTGGAGGCGACGTGCGTGCCGCCGTCGGCCTGGGTGTCCAGCCCGACGATGTCGACGATCCGCACCTCCCGCACCTCCGGCGGCACCAGGTTGGTCGCGGTGCGGATGATGTCGGGGATCTCGAACGCCTCGGCGCGCGGCAGCGACGTCACCTCGATCCGCCGGTCCGCCTCGACCTCCAGGTTGCAGGCGTCCTCCACGGCCTGCTTGAAGCCCGGCGGCACCTCGCGGAGATCGAAGTCCATCCGCGCGGACATCTCCTCCATGTTCCCACCGGTGACCAGGCAGCCGTAGTCGCGGAAGACGACCCCGCACAGCAGGTGAAGACCGGAATGGGTGCGCATGAGCGCGGTGCGCCGATCGTCCTCCACGGCGCAGCGGACGCCCGTTCCGGCCGGCGGGACCGGGTCGCCCTCGACCGGGATGAGTTCCAGATCGTCGCTTTTGCGTACTCCTGCGATGCGGGTTTGGACACCCTGCCACAACAGAACGCCATGGTCCGGTGGCTGACCGCCGCCGCCGGGATAAAATGCGGACCTGTCGAGGATGATCCTTTCGGGCCCCGCCTCCAGGACGACCGCGTCCCAGTCGCGCAGCGACTGGTCGTCCAGCTCAAGCCGGGCTGTTCGCCCGTGTGAATGAGTGCCCGTCGTCATACTCGTCACCCTAAGGGCCGCGCGGGGGCGCGCTCCCGATCTTGTCCGTTCCGACCGCGGATTCTACGGAGGGCTTGCAGCGTGCCCCGACTGGTCTGGGCCGCCGTTGCGGCGGTGCTGGTGTTGAGTGCGTGCCTGGCCGCCGCCCGGCTGGGCGGCCCGGAGGGCACCGGCCGCGCCGGCGGCCCGGGCACGGGCGCCGCGAAACCGGCCGAACGCCGCGCGCCCGTGGTGTTCTTCCTGGGCGACAGCTACACCGTCGGCATCCGCGGGATCAAGCCGGAGGGCGCCTACGCCGCCGAGACCGCCCGCCTCCTCGGCTGGCAGGTGGTGGTGGCCGGGCTGGCCCGCACCGGCTTCGCCGGCAGCGGCGGCACCGGCAAGACCTTCACCTCGCTGTTCAACGAACAGCTGTCCTGGCGGCCCACCCCCGACATGGTGGTGCTCTCCGGCGGCCACAACGACGTCCGCCAGCCGCCCGCCAAGGTCGCGCAGAAGGCGCGGCTGCTGATGGAGACGGTGCGCAAGCGCTGGCCCCGCACCCAGCTGGTGCTGATGGGCCCGCTGTGGGGCGGCGACCCGGGCCCCAAGGCGCTGAAGGTGCGGGACGTCCTCCGCGAGGCCGCGGCCGAAATGACGGTGCCGTTCGTCGACCCGCTGGCGGGACGGTGGATCACCGGGAACGTGCGCAAGGGCACCGGCAACGCCGACCGCCTGATCCGCTCCGACGGCACCCACCCCAACCCGGCGGGCAACCTGCACATCGCCCGGAGGCTCGTGGCCGACCTGCGGTCGATGCGCCTGGACAGGCCCGTGCTCGGACGGACCAGGGTCACCTACACGCCGCCGTCGCCGGCCGTGCCGTCCCCGGGACCGACCGGCGGGCACGACCAGGCGATCCCCGGCGACGGCGACGAACCGGACGAGGTCGTGCCGCGTCCCAAGCGCGCCCGGCCCTGACGCCTCGGCGGGGCCGCGCGGCTCACCTGCTTACCGGTTCACCAGGGGCCGTACGGGCCGGAGCCGGAGTTGCCGCCCTTGCCCTTGTTCTTGTACGGCTTCACCGCCGGCTTCACGTCCGCCAGGTAGATCGCGGCCACGATGAACGCGGCGATCGGCAGGAACGACAGCAGGTGCAGGAACCTCGTCGCCCCGCCCAGGCCCACCACGGCGGCCACCACCAGCAGGATCAGCCAGAGCTTCTTGGTCTGCTTGTCGGCCGCCGGGAAGGCGCCCTCGGGCACCCGCAGGATGTCGACGAGGGCCACGACCTCGAAGACGAACGCGACGATCGCCAGGAACCAGAAGAAGTAGTCGAGCCCCTCCAACATCCGTGATCACCCGTTCTGTCGCCGTGGACCGTGTGCCCACCCTAGTCAACGACGAAGCCCGGCCGGTTGATCCCGGCCGGGCCTGTTCATCCGTTCGGGGCCGTTCGCCCCCGCGGAGCGGCTCAGCTGCCGCTCTTCTTCGCGGCGGTGCCCGTCCTCGTCCGCGACTGCGCGGGCTTGCGACGCTGCGCGGGGCGGCTCTTCGGCGCGGGCCGTTCGGTGATCTCGGCGACCTCGGCGGCCTCGCGGTGCACGACCTTCTTGCCGCGCTCGGCCAGCTCGTCGATGAACTCGGCGGTACGGGTGCCCACCTGGGTCACGTACGACACCGCGGCGCCCGGGACCTCCCTGACCTCGAGCCTGCCGACGTTGTCGCGCAGCTCGCCGCGGTAGCGGCCGACGGTCTCGCGGACCTGATCGCGGTACTTGTCGAGGTTGCCGCGGACCTCGCCCTGGTACCTGTCGACGGACTCGCGCGCCCTGCCGACCTGCTCGGGCATCTCGCGCAGTTTCTCGGCGGCCAAATCGCCGGCGCCCGCGACGGTGTAGAACGCCTTGTTGTCGCGGAACGTGCTGGCAAGCGTCATCCGACCTCGTCCTTTCCTTGTTCCTTCCGCGGCCCCTTCTTCCGGGCCCGGCGGTGCGTTCCCTCTTCTTCCGGGGCGCCCTGTCGCGCCCCCGGGGTCTCTGGCGATGCCTCGTCCTGCTCGCCGGCCTCGACCGCTTCCTCTTCGGCCTCGACCGCCTCGACGGCCTCGGCGACCTCACCGGCCTCGTTCTCCTTGAGGAAGGAGACGTAGATGTCGAGCAGCACCTGCTTCTGCCGTTCGGTCAGGATCAGGTCGGACCGCACCGCGGCCTGCACGTCGGTGTCGGCCTCGCGGTGCTCCAGGATCCCCGCCTGCACGTACAGCACCTCGGCGGAGATCCGCAGCCCCTTGGCGATCTGCTGCAGGATCTCGGCGCTCGGCTTGCGCAGGCCGCGCTCGATCTGGCTCAGGTACGGGTTGGAGATCCCCGAGACATCGGCGAGCTGGCGCAGCGAGATCTTCGCCCGCGTGCGCTGCTCCCGGATGTACTCCCCGATCGAGCCGACCTTCGAACTCGCCATGTCCTCCACCCTGCGTCATGGGTGCTTGCAATTGCAAGCACTCGGGCCGGCGCCCGGCCGTGATGATGCTCACATGCCGTGACCACATGATCGCAGAGGTGTGATCGCCGTTACTCTCCGGGGCCCTGACCAGCCCGGACGTCCTCCCGGACGCGTGCCTTCAGTCTACGTCCGCGGACGGCGCCGTCCAGGTGTTGCACACCGCCAGCCGCTGGTCGCGGTAGCCCTTGACGACCCAGCCCGCGTAGTTGCGGCCCGAGCCGTGGTCGCGCTCGCCGGGCGGCTGCCGCTCGTCCCCCCGGCCCCGCACGTCGGCGAGGAGCGCCTCGTACTGCGCGCGGGTCATCGGCAGCGTCCGCCGCTCCGCGCCCAGGAACGCGCCCGCGAAGCACTGCGCCTGCAACTCGATGCGGCGGCTGGTCTCGGTGCGCGCCTCGACCGCTTCGGCGCGTTCCATCGCCTGCTGCCCGTACAGCAGGATCCCCGCGCGGTCCTGGACGTGGTGCGCGTACTCGTGCGCGACCACCCGGGCGAACACCGCGTAGTTCGACAGCGGCTCGCCGCCGGAGGTCTCGACGATGTGCTCCATGCCCACGTACATGGTGTTGTTGGCCGGGCAGTAGAACGCCGAGGCGCCCGGACTCGGGTACGTCCCGCACGGGCTGCGGCCCGGGGCGTCCCAGAAGACCCGGCTCGGCGGGCCGTAGGGCATCCGCGCCTTGCCGAACTGGGCGCGCCAGGAGGTGTCCAGGCAGTCGCTGAGCATGTTCATGAACCGGCGCATCGAGTCCGCGCCCGGGTCGATGGCGGGCAGCCGGCAGTTCACCGGGGTCAGCTCGCCCGTCGCGTACAGGCGGCTCTGCGTGGCCGCCTCGCGGCTCGCCGGCGCGCCGGGGCGCAGACCGGATGCGGTCAACCCGCCGTCCCCGCCGCCGAACGCCGTAAAGCCCAGCACCACCCCCACCACCAGGGCGGCCAGCCCGCCCAGGGCCCCCGCGGCCGCCGCGCCCGCGGCACGCCGCCGCGGCGGGCGGCGGCGGGGTTCGTACCGGTAGACCGTTCGCGCACCCCGGTCCGGCAGGCCGCGCGGTGCCGCCGGAGCGGGCGCCGGTGGGGGTCGATGGCCTGCCATAGCGGAAAATCATTGCACACGCGGCAAAGAGGAAGGAACGACCGCGCAGGTCAGCGCCAGGGACCCCCGGCGGACCACCGCGCCCCACCGGCCGTCCACCCGCAGCCGCTACGATTTGCGGCCATGTTGGGTCGCTTGCGGCCAATGGTCGCGTCCCTGGCCATCGCCGCCCTCCTTCCCCCGCTCGCCGCCACCCCGGCGGCGTCCGCCGACGAGCCCGCCGGGGCGCCGCCCGCGTCGGCGGCGGCACCGGAACGGGTGATCAAGGACGAGGTGGCGCTGCGCGTCGGCACCGGCTCCGTCGCGCGGATCAGGGAGACCATCACCTACGAGTTCGGCGGCGGGCGGTCGCTGGAGCGCACGTTCGTGACCAGGCGGCACGAGAGCGTCACCCACGACCGGGTGTTCCGGATCGGCGGCGTCCGCGCCTCCAGCCCCGACGGCGGGCCCACCCGCGTCGCGGTGTCGGAGACCGGCACCCGGACCCTCGTCAAGGTCACCGGCGACGCCCCCCTCACCGGCCGCCGCACCGTCGTCCTCGACTACGAGGTGCGCGGCCTGGTGACGCCGATGGGCTCGGTCGAGGAACTGCGCTGGACGGCCGTCGGCGGCTGGAAGGTCCCGGTGAACGAGGCGCGCGTCACCGTCGACGGCGGCGCCATGATCCGCAACGTCAACTGCTTCGCCGGCCCGCTGGGCAGCGCCATCGGCTGCACGCAGTTCTACACCAACCACACCCACACGCAGGGGATCTTCAGCCAGCAGCAGATGCTGACCGGCGAGTACCTCACGGTCGTGGTCGGCCTCCCCGGCGGCGCCACCGGCGGCACGCCCATCTACGAGCGGCGCCGCACCGTGGCGACCGCGTTCTCGGTGAACGGCGTCACCGGCGCCGCCCTGCTCGGCCTGCTGGCCCTGCTGGCCGGCGGGATCGGCGGGCTCTACCTGCTGCGCGGCCGGGACGCCCGGGTGGTGGTGCGCAAGGCCGCCGAGGGCGACCACGCGCCCGTCGCCGGCGCGGAGTTCGAGCCGCCGGACGGCGTGCGCCCCGGCCAGATCGGCACGCTGGTCGACGAGCGCGCCGACGTCATCGACGTCACCGCCACCATCGTCGACCTGGCCGTGCGCGGGTACCTGCTGATCGAGGAGGAGGACCGGGCGACCACCGGCCGGCTGGACTGGGCGCTGCGCAAGCTCGACCGGCAGGCCCCCGACGACCTGCTGAAGTACGAGCGGCTGCTGCTGGAGGCGCTGTTCACCGGTCCGGGCGGGGAGCCGCGCGAATCGGTGAAGCTGTCGGAGCTGGGCGGGACGTTCGCGACCCAGCTGGCCCGGGTCCGGTCGGCGATGTACGACGACGTGGTCGAGCAGGGCTGGTTCGCGCGCCGTCCCGACACCGTCCGGTCCCGCTGGACGATCGCCGGGATGGTGCTGACCGGCCTGGGCGTGGCCGGCACGATCGCGCTGGCGCTGACCACCGACCTGGCGCTGGTCGGGCTGGCGGTGATCATCGCGGGGGCGGCGCTGGCCTACGGCGGGCAGTACATGCCGGCCAAGACCGCGCGCGGCTCCACCGTGCTGGCGCACACCATCGGGTTCCGCGCGTTCCTGGAGCGCGGCGAGATCCCCGACGGCGCCGGGCTGCCGGACGGGCACGCGCTGGGCGCCCGGCAGCGGATCGCGCTGTTCTCCCGCTTCCTGCCGTACGCGGTGGTGTTCGACGTGGTGCCGAAGTGGGCCGAGACGGTCGAGGACGCGGGCGAGCGGGCCGAGGGCGCCGACAACCTGTACTGGTACGAGGGCCCGGCCGAGTGGGACCTGTCGAAGTTCGCCGAGTCGATGCGCACGTTCACGCTGGCCACCTCGGGATCGATCTCCCAGTCCCGGGGGTTGTGAGGGTTCAGGGACGGTTCGTGTGGTCATGCCGGGTAGGGGCCTTGGTGGAGGTGTGACCACATGCTTGCCGACGCTTCCCCTGTCGGGGACACCACCCTGCTCATCGTCGGCCCCCTTGTCATCGCCCTGGCGCTGGCCTTCTGGCTGGGCCTGACCGCGTACGCGGCGCGCAAGCGGGCCCGCATCGACCGGATGCGCGGCGCGTCCGCGCACCGGGGGGTGGTGCAGGGCGGCGTGATCGAGGGCGATCCGTCCCAGCGCAGCCGCCGCGACGAGGCGCCCCGCTCCGGCGACTGACCGTCCGGCGGCGGGCGTCCGCGGGGACGCTGGACTCCATCCGTAAGATGTATGACATCTGACCGATGGGAGGCCCCGTGGCGCTGAGCCCCGTTCCCGGCGGATCCACCGTCGACGCCGTCCTCGACCAGCTGCAGGCCCAGGTCAGCGGCGGCGGCTGGCGGGTCGGCCAGCGCATCCCCGGCGAGCACGACCTCGCCGCCCAGCTGGGCGTCAGCCGCCCGGCCGTGCGCGAGGCCATCCGCGCCCTCTCCCACGTCGGCGTCCTGGAGGTGCGCCGCGGCGACGGCACCTACGTGCGCAGCAGCGCCGACCCGCGCCCGCTGCTGCGGCGGATGGCCCGCGCGACGCTGCGGGACGTGTTCGAGGTCCAGCTCGCCTACGACGTGCAGGCCGCCCGCCTCGCCGCCCGCCGCCGCACCCCCGAGGACCTCGACCGGCTGGCCGTGCTGCTGTCCGCCCGCGACGAGGCCACCGACGCCGGGACGTTCGGCGCGGCCGACGCCCGCTTCCACTCCGCCGTCGTCGAGGCCGCCCGCAACCCCGTCCTCATCGAGGCGCACCGGTTCTTCCTCGACCGGCTCAGCGACTCCATGCGCGCCATCCGGCTCGACCGGGAGGTCCCCGAGGCCGGGCCCGCCGCGCACCGGGCCGTGCTGGACGCCGTCGCCGCCGGCGACCCCGACGCCGCCGCCCGCGCCGCCGCGGCGGTCGTCGAACCCACACTGGCCGTCCTGGAGGACCTGGTCACCGGTTCCGAACGGCCGGAGGAGCGGTGAGCGGCCGCCGCGCGACCACCGCGCTGCACCTGCTGCTGCTCGTCCTGGTCGCGGTCAACCTGCGCCCGGCGATCGTGGCGGTCGGGCCGCTGCTGACCGAGATCCAGCGCGACTTCGACCTGTCCGGGACCGCGGCCGGCGCGCTCACCACCCTCCCGCTGCTGTTCTTCGGCGCCTACGGGCTGGTCGCCCCGTTCCTGCGGCGCTCCCCGCGCAGCGAGACGCTCCTGGTCACCAGCATGGGACTGCTGGTGGCGGCGCTGCTGCTGCGGCTCCTGGACGCCCCCGCCGCGCTGTTCGCCGGGTCGCTGGTCGCCGGGATCGCCATCAGCGTCGGCAACATCGCGATACCGGCCATCATCAAGCGCGACCACCCCACCTCGATCACCCTGGTCACCTCGGTTTACACGGTCGCGATCACGACCAGCGCCGCGACGTCGGCCGCCGTGGTCATCCCGATCGAGCACGCCCTGGACAGCGACTGGCGGCTCCCGCTGGCCCTGCTCGCGCTGCCCGCCTCCCTCGCCGGGCTGGCCTGGCTGCCCCGGCTGCTGCGCGCCCCCGCGCCGTCCGCGGCCCCCGGGGCCACGGCGGGCGGGGCGGCGGCCGTCTGGCGTTCCCGGCTGGCCTGGCACGTGACCTTCTTCATGGGCGTCCAGTCGCTGCTGGCGTACGTGACCGTCGGATGGCTGGCGACGATCCTCCAGGACCGCGGCATGCCGGAGGCGACCGCCGGATACGTGTTCGCGCTGAGCAACCTGCTCCAGGCGTTCGGCTCCCTGGCGATGCCGCTGCTGGCGCGGCGGATGCGCGACCAGCGCCCGCTCGTCCTCATCGCGGTCTCGCTGACCCTGACCGGGTTCGCCGGGGTGACGTGGGCTCCGGTCGGGTCGTCGTGGCTGTGGGCGTCGGTGCTCGGCGTCGGGCAGGGCGTCGGATTCGCCACCGCGCTGTCGCTCATCGGCCTGCGCGCGCACGACGCCCGCGTCGCCGTCCAGCTGTCCGGGATGGCGCAGGGCTGCGGCTACGTGATCGCCGCGCTCGGGCCGCTGGCCGTGGGCGCCCTGTACGACGCGACGCACGGCTGGAACGTGCCGATCGTCGCCGTGCTCGCGGTCACCGCCGCGCTGGCCGTCCCGGGGCTGGCCGCCGGACGGGACCGCACGATCGGCTCCGGCGCCCCGCCGCCCGCCCCCGCCCCGGCGAGTCCCGAAATCTCACCGCAAAGAGGTAGATAACAGTTCAAGGGCTGGGCGGCAGACGCCGAGACCATGCATGCGCGCCCGTTTTCGGGGGATTTGACCTTCGCGGGCCCGTCCCTGGGCCCGCGACGTCTCCCCCTGGAGGTGGCACGCATGGAGAAGATGATCCTGGCCGCCAACGCCGTCCACATCACCGCCGGGATCGGCCTGGTCATCGGCCCCCTGATCCTCGTCGTGGCCCTGGTCATGTGGCTGCGGATGACCCGCCGCGCCGGATCCAGCAAGATCGAACCCGACAAGTTCCACGACCAGGACTCCCACCGGGGACCCGAGCAGGGCGGCTACTACCGCTACACGCCCGGCGTCTACTCGCACAGCTACCCGCCCGGCAAGACCAAGTACAAGGACATGCCGCAGTAGGCGAGCGCCTCAGGCGGGGGCCGGCGCCCCGGGCGCGGGACGGATCGCCCCTGATCGCGAGAGACGACCCTCGGGGGGTCAGCGGCGTTCCGTGGCCAGAAGGCTCCGGGCTTCGGCGGTGGACATGGGCGGGCGCTGGGCCAGGGCGGCCAGTTCGGCGGCGCGTTCGACGAGCTCGACGTTCGCGATCACCGGGCGGCCCTTGGCGTAGGTGAGGGTGTCCTCCATGCCCACGCGAAGGTGGCCGCCCGCCGAGAGCGCCGCGTACATGACGGGCAGGCTCGTACGTCCCACACCCGTGGCCGACCAGGTGGCGCCCTCCGGCAGCGCGTCCACGGCGGCGACCAGGGTACGTGCGTCGCCGGGCATGCCCCCCGGAACGCCCATCACCAGGTCGCAGTGGACGTGCCCGCCGTACGGGGCACCGTGCTTGTCCAGCAGCCTGTGGAGCGCGGCGACGTGCCCCAGGTCGAACAGCTCGAACTCCGGGACGATCCGCAGCTCCTGGGTGCGCCGGTACAGCTCCACCATGAACGGCCACGGGTTCATGAAGACCTCGTCGCCGAAGTTGACCGTGCCGCAGGTCAGCGAGCAGCCGTCCGGGCCCGCCTCCAGGACGCGGAGCCGGTCCTCGTACGGATCGGTGACCGCCCCGCCCGTGGACAGCTGCACGATCAGCCCCGTCGCCTCCCGCAGCGCGTGGACGGTGTCGCGCAGCCGCGCCAGGTCGAGCGTCGGGCGGGCGTCGCCGTCCCGGATGTGCACGTGGATCACCGCCGCGCCCGCGGCCTCGCACTCCTTGGCCGTCTGGACGAGTTCCTCCAGGGTGACCGGCAGCGCCGGGACGTCCGCCTTCGCGGACTCGGCGCCGGTCGGGGCCACCGTGATGAGCGTCGTTGCTCCCATGCGGGCAGAATGCATGGTCATGAGGGCTGTAGTCCAGAGGGTGAGCGAGGCGAGCGTGACCGTCGGGGGTCGCGTGGCCGGGGCGATCGAGGGTCCGGGACTGCTGGTCCTGGTCGGCGTGACGCACGACGACACGCCCGAACACGCCCGCAGGATGGCGGCCAAGCTGTGGGGGCTGCGGATCCTGGAGGGCGAGCGGTCCTGCTCCGACGTCGGCGCCCCGCTGCTGGTGATCAGCCAGTTCACGCTGTACGGCGACGCCCGCAAGGGCCGCCGCCCGACCTGGATCGCGGCCGCGCCCGGCCAGGTGGCCGAGCCGCTGGTGGACGCCGTCGTCGCCGAACTGCGCGCGCTGGGCGCCAAGGTGGAGACCGGCGTCTTCGGCGCCGACATGCAGGTCGCCCTCGTCAACGACGGGCCGATCACCCTGATCGTCGAGATCCCCGGCTAGGCCGCGTAGCCGTAGACCATCCCGGCGACCGTCACGAGGGTCCCGGCGGCGGCCAGCAGGATCAGCAGCCGGTCGACCTGCGCCAGCCGTCCCCGCACCGCCGGGGACACCAGGACCTGGCCGGTCTCCCGGTTCGGGTCCGGCGCGGCCTTGCGGCGGAACCGGTTCCGCATCCCGACCAGCCGCCACAGCGCGTCGTTCTTCACCTGCTGGTGCTCGTCACGGCAGGCGAACAGGCGGCCCCGCGCCCGCTCCCGGCACGAGAAGCCCTGCCGCGTCCTCACCCGGCAGAGCGTCGGGACCAGCATGAGCTGGTACAGGCACCACCCCAGCAGGCCCAGCAGCGCCATCCGCCACGACCACAGCCACCACGACAGCGCCGCCCACGCACCGAACAGCGCCCACCAGACCAGCGCCGACTCGCGGCGGCGGCGCCGGCGGCGCCCCGGTTCGCCGCGCCTCTGGAGCGGTGGCTCCTCGTTCCCCGGCGTCGCGACCATCGATCGGGACCCACCTTCCCCTGAGGGCGGCCGGACAGCTTTCGTCTACGAAAGACGATTTTGCCCGGGTCCCAGCCGGTTCACCCTCGATTCGCCGCGTGTCGCCGAAAGTCGATCTTGGCGTTGGCTCCGGTGTCCGGGGACACCACGACCTCCTGCGCCGCGGCCACCCCTCCGGCCAGCAGCTCGGCGTCCACCGGGACGTTCCGCTTGACCAGCGCCAGCGCGACCGGCCCCAGCTCGTGGTGGCGGGACGCCGACCCGACGAACCCGACCGCACGGCCGCCGGGGACCTCCACCGGGTCGCCGTGCGCGGGCAGCCGGTCGACGCTGCCGTCCAGGTGCAGGAACACCAGGCGGCGCGGCGGGCGGCCCAGGTTGTGCACCCGGGCGACGGTCTCCTGCCCCCGGTAGCACCCCTTCTCCAGGTGCACCGCCTCCTCGATCCAGCCCATCTCGTGCGGGATCGAGCGGTGGTCGGTGTCCAGCCCGAAACGGGCCCGGTGCTCGGCGATCCGCAGCGCCTCGTACGCCCACATCCCGGCCGGGCGCAGCTCCTCCGCCAGAGCGGGCAGGTCGTCCCGCCGGACGATCCGCGCCACCAGCCCGGCCACGTCCGGCATGTCCGGCGCCGCCCCCGCCACCTTGGCGCCCTCCGGGACGGTCACCACGGCGTAGGCGTCGCTGACGTCCTCGACCTCCACCTGCCGCATGAACCGCATCCGGTCGAGGAACTCGGCCAGCGCCGGCGCGGTGCCCGGCTCCACGTGCGCCCACACGGCCTCGCCGTCGTCCACCAGGTGCAGGTGGTGCTCCACGTGGCCGTGGGGGCTCAGCAGCAGCGCCTGGGTCGGCTCGTTCGGCGCGAGATGCTCCATATGCTGGCTCAGCAGGCTGTGCAGCCAGCCCAGCCGGTCGGGCCCCGACACCCGGACGACCCCCCGGTTGCTCCGGTCGACGAACCCCGTCCCCGCCTCCAGGGCGCGCTGTTCGTGCGCCGGCTCACCGTAGTGGGCGGCGATCTCCTGGTCGGGCGCGTCCGCGCGAACGGCCCCGGGCAACTGCGACAGCGGGCTCTCCATGAAGCCCAGATTATGCGCCGCGAGGGCGGACGCGTCCGTTCAGGTCGCCGCGTTCTCGGGACGGCACTCCCGGCACCGCCCGTACACGGTCAGATGGTGCACGTCGGTCTCGAACCCGAACGCGCCCTCCAGCCGCCCCGCCAGCCCGGCCGCGGCCTCCGGATCGACGTCGTTGACCGTCCCGCACTCGCGGCACACCAGATGGATGTGCTCGGCGTTGGCGGCCAGGTGGTAGTTGGGCGGGCCGTGCCCCAGGTGGGCGTGCTTGACGAGCCCGAGCTCCTCCAGGAGCTCCAGCGTGCGGTAGATGGTGGAGATGTTGACCCCGCGGGCGGTGCGCTGCACCTCGGTGCAGATCTCCTCCGGGGTCGCGTGTTCGAGGTTGGCCACCGCCTCCAGCACCAGCTGGCGCTGCGGGGTGACGCGGTACCCCTTGGCCCGCAGCTCCTCCTGCCACGTCTCGGACATGCTCTGAGTCTATGTGCCCGGGGTCACCGATGAGATCGGGAAAAACCTGCTTGCCCAGATCGCGGACCCTCGCATAACGTGCGAGTACGCGCGAAAGGAGGTGGTCCAAAATCGTGATTGATTCTGGGACTCGCGAGGTGACTGTCCGCTAGTCGCCGTTCCGCCTCGTACCCGTCTCCCATGGAGGCGGTGCAGCCGGTCGGTGACCGGCGAATACCAGGCAGTTACCCGATCCCCGGACCAGATGGACCAGTCCTGTCCATCGCCCCGCCGCCCGGCGGGAAGGTCCGGGGATCGTTTTTTCAGGGGGTCAGGAGACCCGCTTGAGCTGCGCCGAGAGGTGCGACTGGAGGTCCTGGCCCATCGCCGCCATGTCGTACGCCCAGCCCAGGTCCTCGCCGATCAGCCCGTACAGCCGCTTCCCGCCGACGACCTCCTTGGCGCTCTCGGTGCGCGCCACCACGTCCGTCACCAGCTCCACCCGGTTGAACGCCACGTTCCCCACGTAGATCTCGACGATGCCCGTCGGATGCGCCAGCGTGACCTCGACCTGGTGGCCGGGCCGGGGACGCCAGTAGCCGGTCTCGGTGGCCAGCGGGCGGCCCAGCGAACCGTCCTCCTCCAGCAGCCAGGTGCGGCTGGCGTACACCAGGAACGGCTTCCCGATATGGGTGAAGGAGACCTCCTGCCCGAAGCGGAACCCCTCGATCGTGGGATAGCCGCCGACACCGGCGCCCTCCCACGTACCGAGCAGGAACTCCAGGGGTTCGAGGTCGGGGTGCAGCTCAGGCTCCATGGGCATCGAGCGTATCGGCGCCGCGGGCTACTTGAGCCGGGCCAGCCGGACGACGAGCAACACCGCGGCCAGCGCGACCAGGCCGCAGAACAGGATCAGGACTCCCGCGTTCACCATCCCCACGGGTCCCGACCCTAAGGGTTACCCTCGCGGTATGGCGAGATCTCTGGTGATCAAGGCGACGGCGGGACTGGACGGACCCGAGCGGTGCAACCAGGCCTTCACGGTGGCGGCGGCGGCCGTCGCCAGCGGGGTGCCGGTCTCGCTGTGGCTGACCGGCGAGTCCACCTGGTTCGCGCTGCCGGGCCGCGCCGAGGAGTTCCGGCTGCCGCACGCCACCCCGCTGGAGGACCTCCTGGCCGCCGTGCTGTCCGCCGGCCGCGTCACCGTCTGCACGCAGTGCGCGGCCCGCCGCGAGATCGGGCCGGACGACGTCATCCCCGGCGTCCGCATCGCCGGCGCCCCCACCTTCGTCGAGGAGATCACCACCGAGGGCACCCAGGCCCTCGTCTACTGAGCCGCACTTACCTGTCCTTGGCGGTTGATCTCCCCCCGAACGGACATAAGCAGACCGTGGGGAGGGAGTGAAGCGGCGTGATCGAGATCCCCCTGTGGGCCTGGGTGGCGACGATCGCACTGATCGTCGCCCTGTTCGTCTTCGACCTCCTGGTGGCCGTGCGGCGCCCGCATGCCGTGGGGCTGCGGGAGGCCGCCTTCTGGTCGGTCTTCTACATCGCGGTCGCGGTCCTGTTCGGCTTCGGCGTGCTGGCCGTGGCGGGCGGGACGGCCGGCACCGAGTACTTCGCCGGCTGGATCGTCGAGAAGAGCCTGTCGGTCGACAACCTGTTCGTCTTCGTCATCATCCTGTCCCGGTTCGAGGTGCCCGCCGAGTACCAGCAGAAGGTGCTGCTGTTCGGCATCGCGGCGGCGCTGATCCTGCGGACGATCTTCATCGCGGTCGGCGCGGCCGCGATCATGATGTTCTCCTTCACCTTCCTGCTGTTCGGGCTGGCGCTGATCTGGACGGCCGTCCAGCTGATGCGGCACCGCAACGAGGAACCCGAGGTCGAGGACAACTGGCTGGTCCGGCGCAGCCGCAAGATCATGCCGGTGACCACCGACTTCCACGGCGGCCGGATGTTCGCGCACGAGGACGGCCGGCGCGTGATGACGCCGCTGCTGCTGGTCCTCATCGCGATCGGCAGCACCGACCTGCTGTTCGCGCTCGACTCCATCCCGGCGGTGTTCGGCGTGACCAGCGAGCCGTTCCTGGTGTTCACCGCCAACGCGTTCGCGCTGCTGGGCCTGCGCGCCCTGTTCTTCCTCATCGAGGGCCTGCTGGAACGGCTGGTGTACCTGTCGATCGGCCTGTCGCTGATCCTGGCGTTCATCGGCGTCAAGCTGATCCTGCTGTTCCTGCACGAGGACGTGAACAAGGCGATCCCGGAGATCCCGACCCCGCTGTCGCTGGTGGTGATCCTGCTGATCCTCACCGTGACGACCGTGGCCAGCTTCCTGCGCGTACGGAACCACCCGGAGGAACGCGCGCACGCCGGATCGCTCCGCAAGCGCAAGCGCCCGGAAGAGGAGGAGGCCGCCCCCCGGACCGCGTGAGACCACGGCGGCCCGGGGTACGCGTGGTGCGTCAGGCGGGGAGGACGGCGTTCAGGCGTTCTTCGCGGAGGCGGCCCGCCCAGGAGTCGTCGATCGGCTGGAGCTCCTGGCCCACCGCCCAGCGCAGCAGCAGGTCGGCCAGGCCCGGGTTGCGCACCAGGGCGGGGCCGTGCATGTACGTGCCGAGGACGTGGCCGTTGTAGGCGCCCTCGAAGCCGCCGGTGCCGTTCCCGACGCCCGAGAGCACCTTGGCGAACGGCTTGACGTTCTGGCCCAGCTGGGTGACGCCCTGGTGGTTCTCGAACCCGGTGATGCGCGGGACGTTCAGCTCCGAGGAGACGTCCCCGACGATCTCGCCGACCGCGCGCCGCTCGCCCCGCCCGCTGCGGAGGTCGAGCAGCCCCAGGCCCTGCACGGGCTGGCCCTCCTCGCCGCCGAACTCGTGCCCGAGCAGCTGGTAGCCGGCGCACACCGCGAAGACCACCGCGCCCCGGCCGACCGCCTGCGCCAGGCCGCCGTCCCGGCGCAGCCGGTGCGCGGCCAGGATCTGCGGGCGGTCCTCGCCGCCGCCGAGCAGGAAGATGTCGCCGTCGGCCGGGACCGGCTGGTCGGAGCGCACGTTCACGGTCTCGGTCGGGATGCCGCGCAGCGCGGCGCGCCGCTCCAGCACGATGGTGTTGCCCTGGTCCCCGTACGTGCTGAGCAGGTCGGGGTAGATCCAGACGATCTTCAGTGGACGGTTAGAGGACACGGCCATACCTCGTTCGGATGTCCTGGAACGCTGTGTAGTTGGCGATGACGTCGAGGCGGCCGGGGGGGACGGCCATCACGGCCTGCTCGATGTCGTCCACCACCGCGAACTGCACCTCGGCGGCCTCCAGCCGGGCGGCCAGGTCGATCCGGCGCTCGCCGGTGACCCAGACCGGGCGGCCGCGCAGGATGCGGTAGTCGACGTCCCACAGCCAGGAGGTGTCGCGGCCGTCCGGACCCTGCGCGTTGATCGACAGCGCCACCGGGCCGGGCGCGGGCTCCAGGACGTCGAACGCCTCCAGCCAGCCCGCCGGGTTCTTCGACAGCAGCAGCCGGATCTGGCGGCCCTCGTGCTCGACCGTGGTGTAGCGGCCGGCGACCGAGCGGACCTCGCTCAGCAGCGGCAGCGCCTGCTCCGGCGGCACCCCGAACTGGCCGACGACGGCGAGCGCGATCACCGCGTTGGACCGGTTGGCGCGGCCGGGCAGGGCCAGGCTCGACAGCGGCAGGACGCGGCCGTCGGGCGCGGTGACCTGGTCGCCCTTGAGGATCCAGTCGGGACGCGGCCGGGCGAAGTGGCACTCGCGGCAGGCCCAGTTGCTGTTCTCGTCGGTGTCCTCGCGGTCGAGCGGGCCGCCGCACTCGGGGCAGCACCAGGAGTCCTCGCGCCAGTGCTGGCCGGCGGCCACCCACGTCACGCTCTTGGCCGTGGAGGCGCCCCACGTGACCAGCGGATCGTCGCAGTTGGCGATGACGTGGCTCTGCGGGCTGGCCTCCAGCGCCTTGCGCCACTTGCCGGCCAGCAGCCAGATCTCGGCGGCGCGGTCCATCTGGTCGCGGCTGAGGTTCATCAGCGCGACCACGTTGGCCCCGGTCTCGGCGAGCACCATCGGCACGTACTTCTCGTCGCACTCCAGCACGCCGTAGCGGGCGCCGGGCGCGGAGGCGAGGGCGGAGACATGGCCGGTGGGCATGTTCGCGCCGAACGCGTTGGTGGCGACCTCCCCCAGCGGCGTCATCGCCGAGGTGATCAGCCGGGTGGTCGTCGTCTTGCCGTTGGTGGCGCTGACGAGGACGAGCTTGCGGTCCCGGGCCAGCCTGGTCAGCAGCTCGGGATCGAGCCGCAGGCCGATCCGGCCCCCGATCACCGATCCGTCACCCCGGCCCGCCAGCCGGGACATCCTCGCGGCCGTCCGGCCGAGCGCGACGGCCAGCTGCGAACGCAGCGGAAGATCGCTCATGGACTCCGTCTTCTCCGGTTTGGGCCTCTGAAACCGTTCCGAGCCTAGCCGTTACGGCGCACTCCCGTAGCGGCATGGCGGGGACGGAGGGTGGCGGTGATCACCCGGGGGCGTCCCCGGGAATGGGATGAATATCACATGACTTCTCGTAAACCAACCCGACAGATCTTGACCTGTCCTGAGATGTCATGATTCGGTGCGACCCCCGGCAGCGGCGGCACAATGGGGTCTCAGATCCCCATGTCCGCGCCCAGAAGCGGCGTTACCCAGTACTTTGTCGGGAGCCCTGCGGTCCGGCGGGGGAAGACCCGTCCCTACTCCGGCGGGCGAAGGCGGCGACAAGGCGAGGTCTGAACGATGCAGTGTCCGACGTGCGGTACGAACACGCCCGGGACGCTCGGCAGGTGTTCGAACTGCAACGCGCCGATCGACCAGCCGGGGGTGCCCCTGGGAGCGCCGATGCCGATGGCCGACCCGTCGGCCCTGCCCAAGGCCGACCCGGATGCCGAGGCGATCGGCGACAAGACGATGGTGGTGCCGCCGCCCAACCCGTCCTGGACGTCCGAGGCGGCCCCGCCGGCCCCGCCCGGCTCCGGCGCGCTGCCGCTGGCGGGGACGCCGAACATCGCCGACTCGCCCAGCGAGTCGACCGCCCCGTGGGCGTTCGACGCCTCCGACGACAGCGGCGGTTTCGCGGCGGCCCCGCCGCCACCGCCGCCCGCCTGGGGGGCGGCGGCCGAGCAGCCGCCCGCTCCGCCCGCGCCACCTGCTCCGCCCGCCCCGGCCGAGCCGAGCGGGTCCGAGTCGATCGTGCCGGAGTCGTGGTACGCCCGTCCCCGCAAGCCCGACGACCAGCAGGCACCGGACCAGGGCCTCCAGCAGTGGGCACCGCAGCCCGGCGCCGACTCCGGGGACACGACGATGCTCGACTCCCCGTACCCGAAGGCCCAGGGCCCGGCCCACGCCACCCAACTCGACCAGCCCTACATGAACATGGGCCCGCCGATGGGCCCGCCCGACTCGTCCCTCGGCCCGCCGATGAACCCGTACGGCTCGCAGGGGCCCTACGGCGGTCCTCAGGGGCCGATGGGCAACGACATGGGGCCGCCCGGAGGCATGGGGCCCGGAGGCATGCCCGGCTACCCGCCGCCGCCGAGCGGTTCGTCCGGCAAGGCGAGCAAGCCGCTCCTCATCACCGTCTCCGCCCTCGTCGTGGTGGCGCTGGTCTCCGTCGGGCTGGTGCTGTGGCCCAGCGGGGAGGAGAAGAAGCCCCCGGCCGCCAAGCCGTCCACCCCCGCGCCCAGCAACACGCAGGTGGCGCAGAAGCAGCCGATCCCGCCGGCGGCCCGCCAGCAGGCCGTCGAGGTCAACAAGCTGCTGAACGACAGCGCCGCCACCAAGCGGCAGCTGTCCGCCGCGCTCCGCGGCACCGCCAAGTGCGAGACCCTGCCCGCCGCCATCAAGGGCTTCCAGGTCGTCGCGCAGCGCCGCACCAACCAGGTCCGCCGCACCCAGGGCCTCAAGCTCGACCAGATGCGCAACGGCGAGCGGATGCGGGTGACCCTGCGGCAGGCGTTCCAGGCGTCGCTCGAAGCCGACCAGCGGCTGCTCGTCTGGGCCGGCGCGGCCAAGAAGAAGTGCCGCGGCAAGCCCCGCCCCGACGTGTCCCGCGCGCCCGGCCGAATCACCGCCGAACGCAAGGCGACCATCGCCAAGAAGCAGTTCGTCACGCTGTGGAACCCGGTCGCCAAGACCCACTCGCTGCCGCCGCGCATCTGGAACGGTCTGTAGCAGGGGTCCGGTAACAACCGGATTGCTCACCGTCCCCAGAGGGCGGCCGTTCCGGCGCGGGCACAGTATGTTGTGTGCGTCGAGCTTCACGGGGAGGGTCTAGGGATGCGGTGCCCCAACTGCGGTAGCGACACGACCCCGGCCTTGCCGCGCTGCACGCGGTGCAACGCGCCCCTCGGGGACCAGGGCGACGCCACCGCCCCCGACCCGGGGCAGTACCCGCACGGTCCACTCGGTTCCCCCGCGCCCCCGCCCTGGGGCCCGTCCGGCGGCGGTCCGGCCGGCGACCCGGGGTGCTGGCCGTCCTCGCCCCCGCCCGCGTCCTCGCCGCCGCCCCCGATGCCGCCCCACGGGGACCGGGACGGCGAGACCACCATCTCGCTGTCGGACGAGCCGTGGGACAACGACCAGTGGGTCGAGCCGGAGATCTGGAACCCCGACCAGATCCGCAAGAAGAGCCCGCTCCCCTACGTCCTGCTCGGCGGCGGCGTGGTGGCGCTGCTCGCGATCGCGCTGGCCATCGTGTTCTGGCCGAGCTCCGGCGGCACCGGCACACCCACCGCCAACACCCCCGCCTCGGCGGGCGAGCAGAGCCCCGGGTCGGAGAGCCAGCCGGTCAGCGACTCCCCGAGCGACTCCGGCGACGCCACCGACCTCAACCGCCAGGCGGGCCAGGTGGACTCGCTGCTGACCGAGATGTCCAGCACCCGTTCCGAGCTGGGCTCCGTCGTCACGTCCGGCTGCACGACCGCCGGCCTCGAACGCATCCGCAACCAGCGGCAGGAGCAGCTCGGCAAGGCCAAGGCCCTCGACGTCTCCGCCCTGGAGAACGGCACCGCGCTGCGCGACGCCCTCGTCCGCGCCCTGGAGGCGTCGGTCCAGTCCAACCAGCGCTACCTGGACGTGGCGCCCGGCTGCCCGTCCGACGACGACGTCGCCCCCATCAACGGCCAGGCCAGCCAGGCCAAGAGCGACTTCATCGGCTACTGGCGCCCCAACGCCGAGAAGGCCGGCCTGGACGTCCGCGGCCCCGACGACATCTGACCGTCCTCCCCGGCTCAGCGGAAGCCGAGGGCTCCAAGGGCCGCTCCCACAGCCTCGGCGAGCACGGCCACGCCCGCGACCCGACGGCCCAGGCGTTCCATGGCGCCCGCGATCCGCTCCTCGTCGGGGTCGGTCTCGGCCAGCTCGCGGCGCACGTCCTCCAGGTCGCGGCGCGCCCTGGCGCCCTCGGGAAGCCGCTCGCCGTACTGGTCCAGCAACTGCTCGACCCGGTCCAGCGCCACGGCCGCCTCGGTTCCAACGGTGGTGTTGACCTGCTGGTTCTGCGTCACGCTGTCGCCGGAGGCGATCTGGCCGGAGACCCTGGCGCTGCCGCCGATCACGATGCCCCGGTCGCCGCCGTGCTCGGTCGTCATACCCGCTCCTCGCTCAGGGGTTGATGCCCGGACCGCCGCGTCCACCCGGGGCGCCGGAACTCCGCGTCTGGTCGATGCGCGCGTTCCGCCCGCCGACGGCCATCTGCCCGCTCACCGTCCCGCCGGTCATGATCACGCCCTGGTTCAGGATCACGCCCGCCTGGGCGCGGTAGGCCGACACGTCGATGCCGCACTCGGTGCCCAGGTAGTCCAGCAGCGCCTCGTTGACCCGCCGCTCGATCAGCCGCGTGTACTTCTCGACGTCGTACTCCTGGAGCAGGGTGGGGAAGCCGGCGTCGGCGGCCAGCTCCCGCACGCTGATCCGGGCCCCGTAGTCGTGCACGAGGTCACGGGTAGGGTGCCGGGCCAGGTCGTTGGCGAGCGCCGCCCGCGCCATGCCCCACAGTGCCCTCCACACCCGGAGCGGGGCGGTCAGCGGCGCGTGGAAGACATGCGGCCGGCCCGCTGTGAACGCCTTCCAGAACAGCTTTGGGGCACCCCACCCGGGGATCTCGTCCACGACGCGGAACTCCGGCCGGACGGGTGGCAGCACCGTCACCGTGAACTGGCCGTACAGCATCCTGCCCTCGACGGCCAGGTACAGGAACGCCGACAGCCCGACCTCCTGGCCGTCCTCGGGCGCGACGAGACGGCCGTCGCGCACCCTGACCGGCTGTCCCTGCACGCCGATCGTCACGCGCTGGAAGCAGCGGATCCCGGCCTGCGGGTGCCGGATGAGCGCCTCGATGGCCTCCTGGGCCTCCCTGGAGTAGGGCCGTCCGGAGACGGCGTCGATGAGCGGGTGGCCCTGGTAGGTGCCGTTCTCGGTCGCGGCCACGGGACGGGGGCGCTGCGTGCTGCGGCCGGGCGCGACCACGTGCCAGTCGATGCCGAGTCCGGTCACGCGCTCGTTGCCCGGCAGCGGTACGCGGTGGTCGCGGGTACCGCCGTCGCCGCGCATCTCCGCGAGCCGCTCGCTGACGCGCTCGTGCATCACGACCGGGTCCACGGGCGGGTACGTCGCCGATCCTTCCGGCGGCCCCAGGGTGGACGCTCCGCGGTCCAGCTCCAGCACGACTGACCAGGCACGTCCGCCGGGCCCGTCCGGATGGCCGGCGCCCAGGAACGGGTTGTCGCCCGCGAACAGCGTCACGTTGCCGTTCTGTGCCACGCGGACGTGCTCCACCGCGCGCCGGAACCGTCCCCCACCGGCGCCGGGCCCCGGGCCGGACGCTCCCGGCCCCAGATCGCGGCCCAGGAGGTGGAAGACGACGGCGAGGTGGCCGATGACCCCAAGGGCGCCGACGACCGTGACGACGAGACCGAGCGCGAGCAAGTACGCGACGAGCGGGAGGAACAGCCCGCCACCCGCGTCGCCCACCGTGTCCGGTGCAAGCTCGTCGACCAGGTTGGAGAGGACACTCCCCAACATCACAGCGCCCAGGGCGCCCAGCAGCAGGATGGCCGGCAGCGCCAGCACGGTCCGCCGCCACCGGGCCAGCCCGCGCCACCGGACACGCAGCAGTAGGGTGCCGTAAGCGAACAGCATGAGGCCCGGCACGACCAGCAGTGGTGCCGTCACGCACAACACCAGCAACGCCACCGTCATCCCGCCGTCGCGCGCGAGGCGGAGCAGCCGGGAGCGCCGCGCGTGCCGGATGACCGGGTCGAGGTCGAAGCCGTAGGAGGGGGCGACGGCGCGATCGGGCGCGTGGACGTACTCCCTGATGACCAGGTCGCAGATCCGCTTGTCGAGGTAGACCGCCGCGCACAGGTAACGGGTCAGGTCCCCCGGCGGACGCGGCTCAGGGACGACGCCGTGGTCGAAGAAGGCCCCGGTGGTCCGCTCGCCCGTCTGCACGCTCAACGCCGACTCCTCCGCGGTCAGTGAGTAAAGCGTCTGTCAGGTAAGGCCCCGAGGGCAAGAAAATAACGCCCGCGGCCCGGCGATGTAAGCGAATGACGGCGAAACGTGGTCAGCCTTCGAGGAAGGGGAGCCCCCGGGACGGGTCCTCGAACGGGGTGATGAGGCGGCTCGGCCAGCTCAGGACCGGTTCCAGCCAGGCGGTGGCCTCCATGGTCTGGGCGACGTCGGCGATCCGCTCGTCCTCGTCCATGCCGATCGCCACCACCGCGAGGTCCTTGTGGAAGCCCTCGTGGCCGTCGTCGCCGCCGAGGGCGGTGAGGGCGATGGGACGGTTGCGTTCCAGCTCCATCGTCAGGGGGTGGCGGCGCAGGGCGCGGAGGCGGTGGCCCAGCTTGGGCTCGGGAGGCTGCCTCAGGCCGGGCAGCTGGTACTCCAGGGGCGGTGCGGGCGTGTGCTTGTCGGGAGCGCCCATCCCGTAGGGGAAGAGGCGTTCCAACTCGTGCAGCCAACGCAGCTGCGGGATGACCCAGTTGGGCCCTGGGAGCGTCCCTGTGAGGCTGTCGTCGCCCCCCAGGAGCTTCTGCGCGACCTCGGCGACGGCGGCCGTCAACTCCGACGGCAGGAACGCGTGGCGCAGCGCCCACGAGCGGCGGGTCACGGCCCGCTCCAGGACGGTCGCCAGCGTGCACTCGCGCAGCCGCGGCGTGAGGCGCGACCAGGCGCGGCCCAGGTCGGCCGGCACCGCGGGCAGCGGACGGTTGACCACGTGCGCCAGGACGAGCGTGTCGGCCCACAGGCGCAGCCACGCCCAGTCCGGGTGGCTCGCCAGCAGGTCCGCCTCGCGCAGCTCGTACAGCGTGCACGCCCGCCCGGAACGGCACTCGCAGCCGCACGCCGCCGAACGCCGGCCGTCCACCGGGGGCGGCGGGCCCGGCAGGACGGCCTCGCGGCCCTCGCCCAGCGGGATGCGGACGCGCAGCGGACGGTCCATCCCGTCGGCGAACACGGCCGCGACACCGGGACGCAGCGACACGACCTCGCGCGACTGGTCCTCGTCCAGGTTCATCGCCGCCCCGACCTGGTGCCGGTCGTCGAACGCCGGCAACCGGTGCACGACCTTCAGCGCCGTGTTCTTCACCACGTCCGGGACCAGCTTGGTCGGGATCTGCTCGGCCACGATGATGCCCTCGCCGTACGCGCGGATCTCCGCCAGCATCCCGGCGAACAGCTCCACGGCGTGCGAGCTGGTGCGCTCGGGGCCGCGGTTGCGCAGCAGCCGGTGCGCCTCCTCGATCACGATGACGTGCCGCAGGCCCGGCGCCCCCGCGCCGGTGCCGCCGCGCCGCTCGCGCATCCGCAGGTGCTCCACGATCCGGATGATCAGCGTGCCCATGAGGAACGCCTTGTCCTCGTCGTTGGCGACGTCCTCGATGGCCAGCACGATGTTGTCGCGCAGCATCCCGCCGACGTCGGCCGGATGGCCGCCCTCGAAGAACCGGCCCGCCGAGCCGATCCGCAGCGACCGCAGCCGCACGTCCACGAAGCCCTGCACGTCGGCCATCAGCTCGCTGCCGTACCCGACGTCGCCGATGACCTGCAGCGCGGCCTGCTGGAGCTGCTCCAGCGTCGGGACGGCCGGCTCGATGAGGGAGCCGGGGACGCCGCCGCCGGTGACCACGTCCCAGCCGTTGGCCTCGTACACCCGCTGCAGCGCCTGCGCCATGATCTGCGGGAACGGCTCCTCGGCGTCGAACGCGGCCTGGAACAGCGCCCGGACCATGTCGATGTGCGCCTGCACCGGGTAGCCGGGCTCGGGCGCGAGCGGGTTGACCGACAGCGGCACCGAGGCGGGGTCGGACGGGTTGACCACGGTGACGGGGCCGCCGAGGTCGCGGATGCGGCCGGCCATCGACGCGTACTCCGACTTGGCGGGCTCGATCGCCAGCCACGGGATGCCCGCCCGGGTCAGCTGCTCCAGCAGGTGCCGCACCGTCTGCGACTTGCCCGCGCCGGTCGCGCCGGTGACGAACACGTGCCGGTTGAGCGTCGAGCGCGGGACGGTGAAGCGGCCGACCTCGCGGTCCTGGCCGTCCAGGATGGCGCCGAGCTCCAGCGGGGTGCCGGACGCGGCGGCCGGGTCCTCGGTCTCGGAGGTCACGTCGAAGTAGCCGGCCTCCAGCACCCGCAGCCCCGGCACCTCGCGGCGCGGCAGCCCGGCGAGCGCGGCCAGCGCCCCCGCGGTCGCGACGAACGGGAACCCCTGGTCGGCCTCGACCACGGCGCGCGGCGACACGGGCGCGGGATCGGGACGCAGCATCTCGGCGAACGTCCCGCCGCCGTGCCCGGACCGGAGCCGGTACGGGTGGTGCCCGAGCTCCATCGACCCGACCAGCACCGGCGCGATCTGCGCCAGCTCGGCCCGGTCGGCGGCGCCCGCCAGCACCCTGACCTGCCACAGCCCGGCCTCGCGGAAGGCGTCCAGCTCGGCCAGCCGCTGGTCGGCGCGGGCCACCGCGAGCCGGGCCTGCTCGTCCTCGCCGCGCCGCAGCATCCGCAGCTCGTGGTGCAGCTCGCGCATCTCGGCGTCCAGCCGCCGCTCGTCGCACGGCTCGGCGACGACGAACCAGCCGAACGGCCGCTCCATCAGCGTGACCAGCGTCGACTCGAACAGGCTGGCGCCCGCCTCGCCCCGTCCGACCTGCGGGGCCAGGCGCCCGGGGCAGCGCGTCCACACCATCCGCTCGGCGACGCGCAGCCACCGGTCGCCGATCGGCACGCCGCGTGCGCCGCTGGGGAACAGCAGCCCCTGCCGCCCGCCGGGGCCGGGCGCGACCGGGCCCGCGTTGGTGATGAGCTCCAGCGGGGCGCCGCCGCCGGGCGACAGCCAGCCGACCGCGAACGGCTGCTGCCGCCGCGCCGCCGACAGCGCCGCGGGCAGCACGCTCACGAAGTCCCATTCGGCCGACGCGGGCCGCTCAGGCGCGGGCACGTCCGAGATCCGATACCAAGGACCGGGCAGCAGCGTCGAAGGCTGCCCGCCCAGATGCGGCGGCGGTGCGGACGGGTCCGGCGGCCCGTGCTGGGACCCGTATGGAGGCCGGTGCGGGGGCATGGTCACCCCAGCATCCTTACCTCCAGGCGGCGCAGGCGCCACCGGCTGAGGGCTTTACCAGACGCCGACCCCAACCGCCGCGATCGCGTGCGAAGCCGGTTTCGAGCCTGCGAGAAACCGATCGCGCAGCGAGCCGCCAGGCGAGTCGGAGCGATGCAGCGATCGCAGCGTCGCCCGGAGAAGGAGGGCGTTCTACGCCCGACGCCGCAGGGCGACCAATAAACACAGCTACGGTGGGTCGGCGGCGTGTTTGCCGTTCGGTTTCAGGGGCGGGACGATGCGCGTACCGCGCACGCTCGCGCCGCGCGGGTTGGTCCTCCGGGGAAGGGCGTGGCGGGCCCGTGACGACCAGGGGAAGCCGGGCGCCCGCTGGCCTGTGGGGGCCGCCAGCGGCTCCTCGGGAGCGGTCTGCTCTTCGGGCACGGCGGCCGGGTCCTCGGCGGTCTCGGCGGGCTCGGGCGGCTCGTCGCCGCCCTCGTCGTCGCCCTCGTCGTCGTCGCAGCGTTCCCGCTCGCGCAGGTACTCCTCGAACTCCATGACGTGCGCGGTCGGCAGCGTCATGATCCCGGGATTGGCGTCGACCAGCAGGATGCGGCGGCCGGTCGCGCTCGCGTGTGTGAAGACCATCGCCGTCGGCGGCAGCCGCTGCAGCTGCGGCGGCTCGATCCGCAGCTCCCGGAAGCCCTGCTTGAGCTCGCCGCCCTCGCCGCGGCGCCGGTCCTCGGTGGCGGCCAGGGTACGGCCCCACGCGGTGGCCGAGCTGATCCCCTCGACCAGGGCGGAGTCGTCCGGTGCGGGGCCGGGCAGCGGGGACCAGGCGGGGTCGGTCAGCTCGTCGCCGCGCGAGCGGGCGTAGGCGACCGTGCTGGCGTAGCTCTCCCCGGTCATGTCCGACAGCGACTCCCCGGCCGCCTCGGTGATCTCGGCGACCAGCAGCGGCTGCTCGGCGCCGATGTGCTCGGCGGCGATCCGCGCGTCCTCGGGGTTGCCCAGCCGCATGAACCCGACGGCGGCGTGGCCGCGGCGGCCGAGCCGCTCGCGGACGTGCGCCGGGATCGACCGGTAGAGCAGCACCAGGCCCGTCCCGGTCGCCTCGCAGGCGTCGATCAGGCGGTCCAGCACGTCGCCGCGCAGCTTCTCCGCCCCGCACAGGAACAGCGTGTGCTCCCACCGGCCGCCGGGCGGCGACTCGCGGATCCGGTGGGTGAGCGCGGTGGTGACGAACGTGCCGAGGACGCGGTTGGTCAGCACTCCTGCCCGGCGGTCCATGGACACCACGTGCAGCCGCGACGGGGGAAGCCGCACCGGCTCGGCGGCCAGCCGCTCCAGCTTGCGCAGTTGCGCCTCCAGCGCCCAGGCGCGGCGGACGACGATCCGGTCGGTGGCGTCCCGTCCGAACAGCGTGGTGAGGCGGGTCAGCTCCTCGTCGGTGAGCAGGCCGCGGCGCAGGTCGTCGCGCGGGTCGCCGACCTGGGCCAGCACCCGCAGCGCGGCGGTGATCCGGGGGATCGTGGCGCCGTCGCCGAGCACCTCGATGATCCGCTCCAGGATGGAGTTGTCGAACGACAGGTCGCGGGTGCCGTCCTGCTCCTCGCCCGCGCCGACCACCAGCGACAGCACGTCGGCCATCGCCTCGCGGCTGAGCCCGCGGGTGAGGTCCATCCGCGGCAGGTCGGCCGGCAGCACCCACACCAGCGGGTCGTCGCCGCGGGCCGCGGCGACCCGGAGCAGGTCGTGCGCGACCGCGCCCTCGGACAGGTCGATGACGGTGAGGCGGCCGCCGCCGGCGAGCCGGGCCGCGCCCATCGTGGTGACGGCGGCCGACCAGCCCGCGAGGGTGCCGCCGACCACGTCCACCCGGTCGACGCCGGGCGGCACCGCGACCGGGTACCACTCGCGCTGCCCCGCGTAGGCGCGCTGCCGCTCCTCCCACTCCTGGTAGGCGGCGACGTAGTCGGACGCGGCCGCGTCGCGTTCGCGCTGCCAGGCGGCCCGGACGCGCTCGCTCTTGAGCCGTTCCTGGACGAGCCGCGCCCGCACGGCGCGCTCGTCCTGCCACAGGGCGTACCCGGTGATGCCCAGGATGACGGCGCACGCCACCATCGCCACGCCCGCGAACGCCCACGGCACCGCGCCGAGCACGCCGCACAGCAGGAACAGGGCCATGCCCACGCCGCCGCCCATCGCCGCGATCCGCAGCGGCCGGCCCGCGAGGTACTCGCCGGGGCGCCGCTCGGGCGGCGGCGCCGGAGGCGCCTCCCGCGGTTCCGGCCGGCCCGGGGGCGGCCCCGGGTCGGCGTGCACCTGCGCGTAGCGCCAGCCGACGTAAACGCGGTCGGGCTGGACCAGCCGCGTCATCGCGGAACCGCTCGCCATCTCCGTCACGTCGAGAGACCCCTGGGTGTTACGGGAAGGTATGGAACGCCTGGGGTTCGGGTTGGTTTCCTACACCGCACAGAGTAAAGAGGATCCGTGATTTACGCGCCCCGTTCAACCGAACAGTGGCACCTATGACCGACTTTGAACGCCATTTCGGTCATGAAGGTCACCTCGGGGAAAGATCGGGCAAGGCGCCGCCACCGGCGCCCGCCCCGGTCTTGGCCGCCTCCGGGACCGGCATGGCCGCATCCGGCCGCGGCCTCGTCCGGCGCGGCACGGCCAGCGCGGCGGCCACGCAGGCCAGCGGTATCACCGGCGGCTGGTAGCGGTAGTCGAACAGCACGGTCGCCGCGGGCACCACCGTCATCGCCAGCGCCAGGGTCCACGGCAGCAGCGCGGGCCCGCCGCGCCGCCGCCACCCGGCGGCCACCCCGACCAGGCCGACGGCCAGCAGGCCGGTGATGAGGGCGCCCCGCATGTAGACGTGGTCCTGGTAGCCGCGCAGGAACCCGGCGTACGGCTCGACGATCCGCGTCGTGTTGCGTCCCGCGTCGTAGGCGGGGACGTCCGCCTTGATGAAGTTGGGCAGCGGCTTCTCCTCGCGGCCGAACTCGTAGTACACATAGGTCTTCTTGTCGGGGAAGACCGGCCGCGTCCAGGAGAACCCCAGCCGGAGCTCCTCCCACACGGTGGCGGTGTAGTCGCCCGGCTGGTTGCGGATCGCCCGCAGCGCGAAGTCCCGGGCGATCTCCTCCTGCTCGGCGGAGAACCACGGCGGCAGGCTCGGATCGCTGCGCAGCACCGACTTGCCCGCCCAGATGTAGTAGTGCGAGGCCGGGCGCTTCTCGGGCGGCAGCACCGGGCACAGCACCCGCTCACGCCGCGGCGGCGGCTCGTCGAACTCGTCGCAGTCGACGAACGTCATCGCCCGGCTGTAGAGGAAGATCCCGCTGCTGTTGGTGATGGCGAAGCGGTCGTGCTCGGAGTGGAACCACGTCGCGTACAGGGCCAGCGGCACCGCCGCGCCCGCCGCCGCCAGGACCACCGGACGCCAGCCCGCGCCGCGCACCACCAGGTAGACCAGCAGCAGGAGCAGCAGCGGCAGCGCGATCGAGCGGGTCAGCGCCGCCAGCGCCAGCAGCACCCCCGCCAGCGCCGCCGCACCCGCGCGCGGCACCGCCCGCCACATCGCCGCCGTGACCGCCCCCACGAGCAGCGCCGTGAACAGCGTGTCGGACATCACCATGTGCTCGAGCTGGAGCTCGTAGGCGTCCAGCAGCACGGGCGCCGCCGCCAGCGACGCGCCCCAGCCGGGCAGGCCGAACCTGCCGCGCAGCAGCGCGTACACCATCACCGCCACGCCCAGCCCCATCAGATGCTGCAGCACGACGACCAGCTCGAAGCTGTGGAAGGGCCGCAGCGCCCAGAGGAAGAAGGAGTAGCCGGCGGGCCTGGCCGGGGACGGCTCCGGCTCCAGCGCCCCGGCCATGTACTCGAACGAGTCCGGGAACCACATCGTCCACCGGTAGCCGAGCACGGTCACCACGCGCAGCGCGACGCCCAGGGCCAGCAGCAGGAGGAACGGCCAGTGCGCGGCGGCGAAGGACCGGGCACGGGATCCGGGGGAGATCATCTCGCCGCAGCATAAGGCTCAGCCCGCTCCGGGGCCAGGGTCGGCCCACGTTCAGCGGCCCGTCAGGCGCCCCTCGGCGGACCATCGGACGGCGGCGGGCCGTACGGCGACGGCGGCGCCGACGGCGGGGGCCCGTGCACGGCCACCGCCGGATCGGGCCACCCGGCCGCCGGGTCCGGATCGGCAAGGACGTGCCTGCCGCGCGGCACCCGGCCGGTCTCGCCGCCGTCGCCGCCCGGACGGGCGGGACGGGCGGGAGCAGCGGAGGCGTCCGTCCCCTCCCCGCCCGCGCGGATCTGCGCCAGCGCCCTCTTCAACCGGGGCCGCAGCATCCGCTGCAGCGGCTCCTCGACCACCTTCTGGACGAGGTACGCCGCGGCCAGCGAGGTCAGGATCGCCAGCGCCAGCACGTTCCACTTGGAGTAGTACGGGAACAGCGTCTTGATCAGCGGCCGGGACACCGTCTCGTGCATCAGGTACAGCGGGTAGGTCAGGCCCCCCATCACCGTGAAGCCGCGCCAGCTCATCCAGCGCAGCTTCCCGGTCGCGACCAGCGCCATCACCAGGAACAGCACCGCCAGGATCGTCGGGATCAGCCACTCGTCCACGCCCGGCCACCGGAACGCCTCGTCCGGCCGCTTCACCGAGAAGTGCGTGCTCAGCCCGTAGCAGCCGAGCACGATCAGCCACAGGATCAGGTTGGACCCGAACCGGTGGATCAGGTAGAACGCCATCCCCGCGATGAAGAACGGCGCCCAGCCGGAGATCAGCAGCGAGTTGACGAACGTGCCGCCCGCCTCGACCGCGAACGCCGCCGCCAGCAGCCACGTCACCATGAAGATCACGCAGCGGGCGTAGGTGAGGCCGACCCCCACCAGGATCGCGACCAGCACGTAGAAGTGCAGCTCGGTCCAGAGCGTCCAGTACAGCACCTCGATCTTGGGAACGTGCCAGCCGTCCTGGAGCATGGTCAGGTTGGGCAGGTAGCTGCGCGCCACGCCCAGCTCGCCGGTGGTGCCGGAGTGGATCCCGGTGGCCAGGAAGATCACCAGGCCGAGCGTCACCGCGAACCAGTACGCCGGGAACAGCCGGGTGAGCCGGGACACCGCGAAGTCGCCGACCTGCCGCCCCCACACGCTCATCAGGATCACGAACCCGCTGATCAGGAAGAACAGCTCGACGGCCAGCAGGCCCTCGCGGGTGAAGTCGGAGATCTCGTGGAACAGCACCCGGGCGTCCTGGCCCCACGCCGCCGTCGGCACCCCGGTGAAGTGGTAGACCATCACGACCGCGGCGGCGATGAACCGCAGCAGGTCCAACTCGCGCAGCCGCGACCGGACGGCGGGCGGGGCGCCCGTGCCGGTGTCGGGGCCGACGGCCTTCGCGCGGCGTCCGGCACGAGCGCGCGCGCCACGGCGACCGGGAGTGGGAGCGGGGCTGGGAACGGGAGCGGAGGCGGGGGGCAGGGGCGGGCTCATCGCGTATCGAGATCTCCGAGGGCTTCGTCGTTGGACCGCGGGCCCGCGCGCAATCCCGCGGCGACACCGCGGAACAGCCCCCGGCGCAGGACGGCCCGGTCCTGGGAGCGCACGAAGGTCAGCGTCCACCTTCGAGCGGTCGAGCCACCGTAGAGCACGCGCTCGCCTGTTGTCAGCCCGTCACTGCGGGTGAACAACCAGATCTTGTTGCGGACCTCGTAGAAGAAGCGCTCGCCCGGGTCGACGTCCGTGGACCCGAACGTCCTTGTCTTGTGCACGACCACGCTGCCCCGGCACAGCACGCCCGTCCGGCCGCGCAGCAGCCGGGTCGTGAACTCGAAGTCGTCGTTCCAGAGGAAGTAGTCGGCGACGGGCAGCCCGCGCTCCCGCACCGCGTCCGCGTCCACCAGCACCGACACGAACGACGCCGAGCGGATCGGCACGCACCCCGCCGCCTCGGCGGCCCGCACCTCGGCGGCGGGCGCGCGCGGCTTGGCCCGCGGCGTGTTCATCGGATGGTCGCGGCCGTCCGTCCACACCACCCGGCTCGCCACCAGGACGGGCGGGCCCGGGACGTTCGCGCGGGCGTCCAGCAGCGCGGCCAGGGCGCCCGGCTCGGGGACGGTGTCGTCGTCCATGAGCCAGACGAGGTCGGCGCCGCGGTCCAGGGCCAGCCGCAGCCCCGCCGCGAACCCCCCGGCGCCCCCGGTGTTGCGGGACAGCGCGAGCAGCTCGGCCTCCCCGAACCGCTCCCGCACGAGATCGGCGGTGCCGTCGGCGGAGGCGTTGTCGACCACGACGACGGCGTCGGGGACCCGGGTCTGCGCCCGGACCGCCTCCAGCGCCTCGACCAGCAGCTCCCGCCGGTTGTAGGTGACGACGACCGCGACCACCCGCGGCGCGCCGCGCCCGTCACCCACGGGCGCCGCCCCCGGGGCCGCGCAGCCGTCCGGCGGCGCGGCGCATCACCGACGACCGCGCGGCCGGTGCCGCGCTCAGCCGCGACAGCTGCTCGCGCACCTGCGCCAGCTCGTGGTTGATCTCGGCGATCTGGGTGCGCTGCCGCGACTTGGCCAGATCGCGCAGCAGCGCCTCGATCACCTCGATCGCCACCCCGGTCAGCACGGGCGCGTCCACCGGCTCGGCCGGGACCGCGCCGCCGAACTCCGGCATCAACTCGGCGAGATCGCCCACGACGTCGTAGCCGGCCGCCTCCAGGCCCTCGACCATCTCCCGCGACCGCGTCCGCATCCACGGGTGGTGCCGCACCGGCACGACGATCTCGGCATGCCCCTCGGCGCCCTCGCGCCCGGTCAGCAGCGTGTTGGCGACGTGGCGGCGGACCAGCGGCTCGTAGTCGCCGCCCAGCGACGTCCCCAGGCGCTCGTTCAACCGGCGGACCAGCTCGGCCTCGGCCAGGCCCAGCGGGTCCTGCTCGCGCACCGCGGCCAGGTCGCACCACTCCGGCGCGATCCCGGCGAGCTCGGCGAAGCGCCGCCACAACCCGCCCCCGCCCCGCTCCCTGCGCGGCGCGGTGATCACGTGCACCCGCCCGCGCGGGACGGCCGCGCCCCACGCCCCCAGCACCCGCACCGGGTCGTGCAGGCCCCAGAACATCTCGCCGAACGGCTCCGGCGCCTCGATGCCCTTCATCACCAGGTCGTCCACGAACTGGTCGAAGGTCACGGTGTGCTCGTGCTTGACGTGCTCCTGCCAGTCGGCCGCCATCTGCCGCGCCAGGTCGCGGGCGGTGAACACGATGTGCACCTCGCCCGGCCCCAGCGACTCGACCGCCCGCCGCGCCTGCGCCTCCGTCGCCCCGCCCAGCAGCTCGTGGGACAGCACGACACGGTCGCCCTCCCACTCGCGCACCCGCTCCGCCACCCGGTCCCACACGCCGTTCCAGGCGGGGTCGCGGTGACCGCCCCAGGACATCTCGCGCAGATCCATGGTCGCCGCGAAATGCTGGTGGGGGCCTTCGAGGGGGTAGCAGACCCCGTGCGCGGCCAGCACCGGGCCGCTGTGCCACAGCGCCTCCTGCAACGCCCCGGCACCCACCAGCGGCGCCCCGATATGCAGGAAGATCTGCTTCTCAGTACTCATTGCCTCGCCTCCGCTCGGCGGCTCGCACTCATTGCCTCACTTCCGTGTCTCGGATGCGGGGGTGTTGGCGGGGGACGTGGCGGAGGGCGGCGGGGAGGGGCGGCGGGTTGTCTCGGCGAATCGCCAGTATGCGGCGCGGGCGCTCATGACCAGGCGGTTCCGCTCGCTCAGGGTCCGTACGACCTGCTTGACGGGGGACGCCGACAGCGCCTCCAGGTGCGCGGCGTCCTCGCGCAGCCGGGCGACCTGCTCGCGCATCAGGTCGGCCGAACCGTCCTCCTCCCCGGCGCCGTGGCGGTGCTGCACGGCGCACTGCCGCAGCAGCTGCGCCAGCGCGTCCAGCGCCGCGTCCAGGATCTCGGCCTCGGGGACCTGGTCCGGGTCGGAGAACGAGGAGCCCCCGGTCGGCCCCGGCAGCAGGTCGCCGAGGTCGCCCACGACGCGGTATCCCGCTTCTTCGAGCGCCCCGGTCATCTCCCGCGAACGTTCCAGCACCCACGGCCGGTACGCCTCCGGCAGCCGGATGCGGGTGGCCCCCTCACGCGCCGTCAGCACCGACTGGGCCAGGTCGTGCTTGACGTACACGTCGTGCACGGGCCACTCGACGGTCTCGCGGGACGCCAGGTTGATCCGGCGGACCAGCTCGGTCTCGGCGACGCCGAGCGAAGGGTTGGCGAACACCGCGGACGTGTCGAGCTGCGTCGCGTCCACGCCCACGACCTCGCAGAAGCGCTCCAGCAGCAGGCCGGTGGGAGCGCCCGGCGGCGGGAGCGTGACCACGTGCACCCGCTCGGGCGGGACGTCCCGCGCCCAGCGCTCCAGCACCCCGGCGGCGTCCTGCATCCGCCAGAACTCGCGCACCCACGGCGACCGCGACGCCTCCGGCTCGCGCAGGCCGGTGACGAAGTCGCCGAAGGTCATGGCGGAGCGGTTCTTGACGTCCTCCTGCCAGTGCGCGGGGATCTGCCGGGCCAGGTCGCGGGCCGTGTAGACGAGATGGACCTCGGCGAAGTCCAGGTCGGCCATCGCGCGGCTGACGTGCCGGGGATACGCCGAGCTCAGCAGTTCCTGGGAGATGACCGCGGGACCGTCCCAGGCGCGGACCTCGTCCACCAGCCGGGACCAGGCGCCGCGGGTGACCGGGTCGCGGTGGCCGTCGAAGAACGCGCCGCGCAGGTCGAACGCCGCCCACACGTGCGCGGAGAAGTCGTCGCCGCCCGGGTACAGCACGCCCTCCGCCGCGAGGAGCTCGCGGTTGTGCCACATCACGTTCTGGAGGTAGGTGGTGCCGCTCTTGGGCGCGCCCACGTGCACGTACACGACCGGGGTCACGGACCACCACCCAGCGGGTCGGGGAGCGACGGGACGCTCGGAGGGACGGGAAATGGATCACCAAGGCCGGGAACGGCCCGCGCGGGCATCGGCCAGCGGGTATCTTAGCTGCGCACTTGCCCTTTAAGTCCCGTTCTCCGCATCCGTCCCCGATCAGTCACCGGCTCCCAGGTAGCACCAGGTCATCCCCACAGCATGGCATTCATCGCACCGCACCCCGCCCGGCGGGTCGACGGGAACGGCCCTCCCTCCAGCCGACATCGCTCCAGCCGACAACGCCGTCCATCGGGGTCCCCACGTGAATGTTGATCTTGTAGTCGCCGGGTCGGGCTTCTTCGGCCTGACCGTCGCCGAGCGCTGCGCGTCCGACCTGGGCCTCAAGGTCCTGGTCGTGGACCGCCGCGACCACATCGGCGGCAACGCCTACAGCGAGCCGGAACCGGAGACCGGAATCGAGATCCACCGCTACGGCGCCCACCTGTTCCACACCTCCAACGAGCGGGTGTGGGAGTACGCCAACCGGTTCACCCGCTTCACCGGCTACCAGCACCGGGTGTTCTCCACGTTCAAGGGCCGGGTCTACCCGCTGCCGATCAACCTCGGCACGCTCTGCTCCTACTTCGGCCGCGCGTTCACGCCGGACGAGGCGCGCGCTCTCGTCGCCGAGCAGGCGGCCGAGGTCAGCGACCCGTCCAACCTGGAGGAGAAGGCGATCTCGCTGATCGGGCGCCCGCTGTACGAGGCGTTCATCCGCGGCTACACGGCGAAACAATGGCAGACCGACCCGCGCGACCTGCCCGCCGAGATCATCACGCGGCTGCCGGTCCGGTACACCTTCGACAACCGGTACTTCAACGACACGCGCGAAGGCCTGCCGGTCGACGGGTACACCGCGTGGCTGGAGCGGATGGCCGACCACCCGGACATCGAGGTGCGGCTCGGCACCGACTTCCTCGACCTGCGCGACGACGTCGTCGGCAACGTGCCCGTCGTCTACACCGGCCCGCTGGACCGCTACTTCGGCTTCGCGGAGGGCGAGCTCGGCTGGCGCACCCTGGACTTCGAGCTGGAGGTCAAGCCGACCGGCGACTTCCAGGGCACCCCGGTGATGAACTACGCCGACGAGGACGTCCCCTACACCCGCATCCATGAGTTCCGTCACTTCCATCCGGAACGGGACTACTACCCGGGCGACAAGACGGTCATCATGCGGGAGTACTCCCGGTTCGCCGGACGGGGCGACGAGCCGTACTACCCGATCAACACCGCCGAGGACCGCGACCGGCTGCTGCGCTACCGGACGATGGCCCGGCGGGAGGACGGCGTCCTGTTCGGGGGCCGCCTGGGCACCTACCAGTACCTCGACATGCACATGGCCATCGCGAGCGCGCTGAACATGGTCGACAACCGGCTGCGGCCGCACTTCACCGAGGGTGCGCGGCTCGCCAGCGGAGGGACGGACGAATGACCACCGACGCCGAGCTGCGCGTCCTGCATCGCGTCGTCATGCCGGTCGACCGCGACCAGGACATCCTGAAGCTCTACCTCGAGGGCAACATCGTCCGCACGCAGCAGGCCGACCACGCCGACGCCGGCGCGGCGGCGGTGGCGCCCGCGTCCGGGCCGGACACGGAGCCGGCGGAGTTCCAGCCGGCCGAGCACTGGGACGGGTCCGACCGCGAGGACGAGGACGAGGACGACGAGCCGGGCGGCCCCGGCCACGACCGCCGCCGCGTCGTCGTGCCCGCCGGGCGGCGCGTGTCGTTCCTCACCTACTTCAACGCCTTCCCCGCCAGCTACTGGCGGCGCTGGACGCGGCTGGAGGAGGTCGTGCTGCGCGTCCGGGTGCGGGGCGACGCGAAGATCCTGGTCTACCGGTCCAACTCCAAGGGCCACTCGCAGCGGCTGGAGTCGCTCGAGGTGCACTCGGCCGCGGCGGAGGAGCGCCTCTTCACGCTCCCGCTCAAGCCGTTCGTCGACGGCGGCTGGTACTGGTTCGAACTGGTCGCCGGAGAGCGGCCCGCGGTGATGGAGCGCGCCGAGTGGTGCGCCGCCACCGACGCGCCCCAGGGCCGGACCAGCATCGGCATCACCACCTACAACCGGCCCGACTTCTGCGTCGAGCAGCTCGTGGCGCTCGGCCGGGCCACCGACGTCCTCGACGTCATCGACGAGATCTTCGTGATCGACCAGGGCGAGAAGCGGGTCGAGGACCACCCCGGCTTCGCCGACGCGGCCAAGGCGCTGGAGGGCCGGCTGCGCGTGATCGACCAGGGCAACCTGGGCGGGTCCGGCGGCTTCGCCCGCGCCATGGACGAGACCGTCCGCGCCGGCACCAGCGACTACGTGCTGCTGCTGGACGACGACGTGGTGACCGAGCCGGAGGGCATCCTGCGGGCCGTCACCTTCGGCGACCTGACCCGCAAGCCGACCATCGTCGGCGGGCACATGTTCAGCCTGTACGACCGGTCGGTGCTGCACGCCTACGGCGAGACGCTCGCGCCGTACCGCTGGTTCTGGGGGCCGGCGCCGCACACCTTCCACGGCCACGACTTCGGCTACCACCGGATGCGGGAGACCGCCTGGCTGCACCGCCGCATCGACGTGGACTACAACGGCTGGTGGATGTGCCTGATCCCGACCGAGGTCATCAAGGACGTCGGGCTGTCGATGCCGATGTTCATCAAGTGGGACGACGCCGAGTACGGTGTGCGGGCCCGCGCGGCGGGCCACCCGACGGTGTCGCTGCCCGGCGTGGCCGTCTGGCACGTCCCGTGGCACGACAAGGACGACACCATCGACTGGCAGGCCTACTTCCACGAGCGCAACCGGCTGGTGTCGGCGCTGGTGCACTCCCCCTACGACCGGGGCGGCAACCTGCTGAAGGAGAGCCTGTTCGTCTCCGTCAAGCACGCGCTGGCGATGCAGTACTCGGCGGCCGAGCTGATGCTGATGGCGATCGAGGACGTGCTGCGCGGCCCGCGGCACATGCACTCCTCGATCGTCACGAAGATGGGCGAGATCCGCGACTTCCGCAGGCAGTTCCCGGACGCCAAGTACGAGGAGGACCTGGAGGACTTCCCCGCGATCCGGCGGTCCAAGCCGCCGCGCAAGGGCCGCGAGGCCGCGCCGCCGCGCGACCGCAAGGGCATGATCAGGGCGGCGGTGGTCGGCGGGATCAAGCAGCTGAAGCCGGTGGACGCGGCGGCGTCCCGCAACCCGCAGGCGCTGGTGCCGCACATCGACCTGCGCTGGTGGAAGCTGTCGCAGTTCGACAGCGCGCTGGTGTCGGCGGCGGACGGCACGGGCGCGGCCTGGTACCAGCGCGATCCGAAGCGGTTCCGGTCGCTGATGCAGCGCACCAGCGCCCTGCACGGCAGGCTCTACAAGGAGTGGCCGCGGCTCACCACGGAGTACCGCGCGGCCATGGGCGAGCTGACCTCCGCGGAGCGGTGGCGCGAGACCTTCGAGTCCTCGCGCCCCTCGGTATAGGGGCCGCTCGTGACGGCCGCGCACTCCGACGTCCGTCCCGGGTCCGGGTCCGGGTCGGGGTCCGCGTCCCCGGACGGCCCCGGACACGGGCCGGCCGCGCCGACCCATGACGAAACCGCCGGCCAGGCCGACCCCGGCGCCTCCGCGGCCCCGCCCCCGGGCCGCGCGGGCGAGCCGGGCGGTCTCGGGGTCCCCGGCGGCGCGGGCGGGCTCGGCGGGTCGGGGGGGCCGGGTGGCGCGGGCGGTTCGGGCGGCGGGGGGCACGAGGGCGTTCCGGGGCGGACGCGCGGGCTGCGCGACCCGGCCTCGGCCGGCGGGTTCCGCGAGGTCGTCCAGCCGCAGCGCCGCTACCTGCTGCGGCTGCTGGTGCGCCGGGAGCTGAAGGCGCGCTACAAGGGGTCGCTGCTGGGCCTCGGCTGGTCGTATGTGCGGCCCGCGATGTACTTCGCCGTGTACTTCTTCGTCGTCGGCGTCTTCATGGGCATGGACCGGGTCATCGAGGACTTCCCGGTGTACCTGTTCTCCGGCATGGTGCTGGTCAACCTGTTCACCGAGACGCTGCAGGCGGCGACCAAGTCGGTGCTGCACAACGCGCCGCTCGTCCGGAAGGTGTACCTGCCGCGGGAGCTGTTCCCGACCGCGTCGCTGCTGGTGTCGCTGGTGCACTTCCTGCCGGGGATGGCGATCCTGCTGGGCGGGTCGCTGGTGTTCGGCTGGCGGCCCACGCTGTCCGGGCTGGCCGGCGCGGTGGTGGGGCTGGCCATCGTGGTGCTGTTCGGGGTCGGGCTCGGGCTGCTGTGCGCGGCGGTGAACGTGTTCTTCCACGACATGGAGCAGGTCGTGGACATCACCATGATCTTCGTGACCTGGTCGGTGCCGATGATCTATCCGTGGACCCATGTCCGCGACCACCTGCCCGCGTGGGCCGCCCAGATCTACCTCACGAACCCGCTGGTCAGCGCGGTGTCGCTGTTCCAGCGGGCGTTCTGGGAGCCGGGCGCGCCGGGCGCGCTGCCGCCCGTGCCTGCGCTGGAGGCCCGCACGGTGGCGTCGCTGGGCTTCGCGGTCGCGGTCTTCCTGACCGGGCAGTGGGCGTTCGCGAGCCTGCAGAAGCGATTCGCGCAGGAGCTGTGACCGTGACCGACCATCCCGAGCCCGCTCCCGTGCCCGCCTCCGCGCCCGCTCCCGCGCGGCTGCCGTCGATCGTCGTCGACTCGGTGAGCAAGCGGTTCACGATCCGGCACGCGCGGTCCATCAAGGACATGACCGTGCGCGCGGTGCGGCGGCAGAGCCTGTCGGAGTCGTTCAACGCCCTGGACGACGTCAGCCTCACCATCGGGCGGGGCGAGACGGTCGCGCTGATGGGCCTGAACGGGTCCGGCAAGAGCACCCTGCTCAAGCTCATCTCCGGGGTGCTGTCGCCCGACGCGGGCTCGGTACGGGTGCGCGGCCGCATCGCCGGGCTGATCGACGTGGGCGCGGGCCTGCACCCCGAGCTGACCGGGCGGGAGAACGTCTTCCTGAACGGCGCCATCCTCGGCATGGACGAGGCCGAGATCCGGAGCAAGTTCGACGCGATCGTGGAGTTCTCCGGGGTGGAGCGGTTCCTGGACAGCCAGGTGAAGTTCTACTCGTCCGGGATGTTCATGCGGCTGGCGTTCTCGATCGCCGCGCACACCGATCCCGACATCTTCCTGATCGACGAGGTGCTGGCCGTGGGCGACCCGCCGTTCCGGGAGAAGTGCCTGGCCAGGATCCGGGAGCTGCGGGACGAGGGCCGCACGATGGTGATCGTGGCCCACGACATCCAGATGCTGATCAAGCTGTGCGACCGAGGAGTCATGATGCGAGGCGGCCGCAAGATCTTCGACGGCGACGTGGCGGAGGCGGGGGCGATGTGGCGGGGGGACCGCCAGGCGCGCAACAAGGGCGCCAAGCCCAAGCCCAAGGCCAAGCCGCCCGGCTCCGAGCCGCCGGCCAAGGGGGACGGGCCCTCCACCGGGTCGGTCGAGCGTTGAACCGAGCCTTGAACCGAGCGTCGGGCCGAACGCCGGGCGGGCGGGCGCGCCGGTACGGGGCGCTGCTGGCGGCCTGCGCGCTGGTCCTGTCGACCGCGTGCGGCGTCGTCGGGAACGGGCCGTCCAAGCCCCCCAAGGCCGTGGCCTCGCCCGGCGGGCCCAAGCCCAACATCGTGTTCATCCTGACCGACGATCTGAGCTGGGATCTCGTCCAGTACATGCCGCGCGTGAGGAAGATGCGCGAGCAGGGCGTCACGTTCACCAACTTCATCGCCACCAACACGCTGTGCTGCCCGTCCAGGGCGACGATCCTGTCGGGCAAGTTCCCGCACAACACGCAGGTGCTCACCAACGAGCCGCCCAAGGGCGGCTGGCAGCGGTTCAACGGCAACGGCGGTGAGCGCGACACCTTCGCCACGACGATGGAGGGCTCGGGCTACCGCACCGCGCTGATGGGCAAGTACCTCAACGGCTACGACCCGGCCAAGGTGCAGGCGGGCTCGCAGGCGTTCGTTCCGCCCGGGTGGACGGAGTGGTACGCCACCAGTCTCGGCTACCGGCACTACGACTACACGCTGAGCGAGAACGGCAAGCCCGTCCGGTACGGCAACCAGCCGGCCGACTACCTGACCGACGTGCTCACGGGGAAGGCCGTGGACTTCGTCAACCGGTCCACCACGAGCCGCCCGTTCCTGCTGAAGCTGTCGACGTTCGCGCCGCACGCGCCGTTCACTCCGGCGCCCCGGCACGCGAACCTCTTCCCCGGGGTGAAGGCGCCGCGCGGCCCCGCGTTCAACGAGCCCGACATCTCCGACAAGCCATCCTGGATGCACGCCTGGCCGAAGATCGGCCCCAAGGGGATCCAGACCATCGACCAGAAGTACCGGGGCCGGGTGCAGATGGTGCAGGCGGTCGACGAGATGATCGGCCGCGTCCAGCAGGCCCTCGCGGACCGGGGGCTGGACCGCAACACCTACCTCGTGTTCGCGTCCGACAACGGGTTCCACATGGGGCAGCACCGGCTGGTGGAGGGCAAGGGCACCGCCTACGACCCGGACGTGCGCGTCCCGCTGATCGTGACCGGGCCGGGCGTGCCGAAGGGGCGCGCGGTCAACGAGCTCACGGCCAACACCGATCTGCGGCCGACGTTCGAGGAGCTGGCGGGCGTCCCGATCTCGCCGCTGGTGGACGGGCGGTCGCTGGTGCCGTTCCTGCGGGGCGCGCCGGTGCGGTCGTGGCGCAACTCCATCCTGATCGAGCACGCCGGGCCGGTCAGCGACCCGCGCGACCCCGACTACCCGGGGCGCGGCTGGGGCAACCCGCCGTCGTACATGGCGGTGCGGACCACCAACGAGCTCTACATCGAGTACGACGCGGGCGAGCGCGAGTACTACGACCTGCGCACCGATCTGGCCTCGCAGCACAACATGGCCGCGCAGCTCGCGGTGCCGCGCCGGGACCAGCTGGCCGGGCTGCTGGCGGCGCTCAAGGCGTGCTCGGGCGCGTCCTGCCGTTCCGCCGACCAGGGCACCTGACCACCGGGACGGCCGTCAGGGCCGGTCAGGAGACGTCGATGTGGTCGAGTTCGGCGAAGCCGCTGCCGTAGGTGAGGCGCAGGACGTTCCATCCGGCGCGCAGGCCGGCCTCGACCGTGGCGTCCTTCCACTGCGGGGACGATCCGCCCGGGGGGTAGGCGACCGCGACCGGGGCGGCGCCGTTGACGGTCAGGACGTGCTCGGCCGCCTCGCCGCCGCCCGGTGAACGGTTCGCGTACCGGATCCGGACCAGGTACGCCCCGGCCGCGGGCGCGTACACGTCCAGGTCGACCAGGCACTGGGCGTTGTCGATGTAGCCGACGGCGGCGCCGCCCGACGTGCCGGGCACGTCGCGCAGCACCCGCGCCCCGTACACGCGCCCCTTCTCGGCCTCGTAGCGGACCGGGCTGCCGCGCACGACGGGCGCCGCGTTCGCGGCCCAGCCGAGCTGGGCCACGTACATGGACCGCTGGACGGCGTCGCCGCCCCAGAACTTGGTGATGCCGTGGAACACCAGGTAGGAGTCGGTGCCGTCGTGGACGACATCGGCACCGCCCGGCCCGGTGATCTGCTTCCCGTACCCGTCCGTGGACAGCAGCGGGCCCGCCGCCTTCGTGTACGGGCCGGTGATGGCGGAGGCCGTGGCGTACCGCGTCTGGTAGTCGGGGCTGTAGAAGACGCCCGCGGCGTAGAACAGCACGTAGCGGCCGTCCCGTTTCACCAGGGCCGGGGCCTCGACGAGGATGGGCTCGTCGCCGCTCCTGGTCAGCAACTGGGTCGGTTCCCCGTCGGCGCGCATCCCGTCGGGGGTGGTGCGCTGCAGGAACAGGCCGCCGGGCGCCTTCTTGCCGTCGCCCTCCCGCTTGTAGAGGACGTAGCGGGCGCCGTCGGTGTCGGTGAACGCGGCGGGGTCGATGACGTCCTTGCCGTCGCGGCAGGCCAGCGGCCCCTGCGCGTCGGGCGTGAACGGCCCGGCCGGGGAGGGACCGGTGGCGGCGCCGATGCACTGGTCGTCCGTGCCCTTGCGCCCGGCGGTGAAGTAGAGGAGGTACGAGCCGTCCCCGCGGGCCGACACGTCGGGCGCCCAGGTGCGTCCAGGCTCGGCCCAGGGCGGCAGTACGGGGAGCGCGTCGCCGCCGGTGCGCGTCCAGGGCCCGGCGGGGGACGGCGCGGTCGCGACCGGGACGTTCTTGCCGCCGTCGTTGGTGGCGTAGCCGTAGTAGAGGTTCCCGGCCCGCACGATCTCGGGGTCGGGGAAGTTGGAGTCGAGGGCGGGCCTGAGCTCGGGGCGGGCGGCGTTCATCGGCTGCTGCGCGGGCGGACCGGTCGTTCCCGGCGATCCAGGCCGCACGGGCGGTCCGGATCGCAGCGGCGCGGCCGAGCCGTCACCGTCCGGCGCGGCCAGCGCGCTGACGACCGCGACGAGCACGCTGACCAGGGCGCCCGTGAGGAGCGCGAGGAGCGGCCGCCGCATCACCCGACCGCCCCCTCGTTGTGTTGATCATGTCCCCGTAACGGACGATCTACGGCAAACTAGCCCACCGTAACCGCCGCGGGCGAGCCTACGAGAGGTGTTGCGTGTGCAGTTGACGAGCGGCTGGCTCATCGGGGCGCTCATCGTCCTGGCCGTCGTCGTGACAGGACTCACCGTGTGGCTGCTGCCCCGCGCCTCGGGCCCGGGCCCCGGCCCGGTGCTCGCCCGGTCCGGGCTGCTGGCGGCCTGCCAGGTCGCCCTCGTCCTCGCGCTCGCCGCCGGTCTGAACGGCTACTTCCTCTTCTACGTGACCTGGGGCGACCTGCTGGGCACCGCCGGCGAGGGGCCCGGGAAGGTGCGGGAGGGCGGTCCCGGCGCCGCCGCGGGACGCCCGCTGCCGCGCACCATCTCGCCGCTCGGCGCCACCTCCGGGCTGCGCTCGTCCGAACGCGACGGCCAGCTCGACGAGGTCACCATCCGCGGGTTGCGCACCGGGCTGCGCGCCAAGGCGTTCGTCTACCTGCCGCCGCAGTACTTCCAGCGGCAGTTCGAGCGGCGCCGGTTCCCGGTCACGCTGGTGCTGGCCGGGTACCCGGGCGACCCGCGCGGCATGATCAAACGGCAGGGGCTGCTGAAGGACGCCAGCACCGGCATCAGGACCGGCCGCCTCCAGCCCACCATCTACGTCATCACCCGGTCGATGGTGGCGCCGCCGCGCGACACCGAGTGCACCGACGTGCCCGGCGGCCCGCAGGCCGAGTCGTTCTTCTCCCAGGACGTCCCCGAGGCCATCACCGACACCTACCGCGTCGCCGCCGACTCCCGGGGCTGGGGCGTCATGGGGCAGTCCACCGGCGGGTACTGCGCGGCCAAGCTCGCCATGCGGCACTCCGACCGGTTCGCCGCCGGGGCGTCGCTGGGCGGGTACCTGCGCGCCATCCAGGACGGCTCCACCGGAGACCTGTACGGCGGCAGCAAGCAGGTCCGCGACGACAACGACCTGATCTGGCGGCTGGAGCACCGCCCGCCGCCGCCCGTCTCGCTGCTGCTGGCGCAGACCGAGCAGGGACCCGAGTTCGACCAGGCGCAGCGGTTCGTCAAGCTGGCCAAGGCCCCGCTCCGCGTCTCCACCCTCTTCCCGCGGAACGGCGGCCACAATCTGCGCACCTTCCAGCGCCTCACGCCCGAACTCCTACGCTGGATGAGCGGCCGCCTGACGACGGGCTGACGCCGGTACGACGGGTTCACGCCGACTGCGCCGATATGATCCGAGTCGGCGCATTCGACGCCCCGGTGAACGACACCCCGGTGTCAATGGCCGCCGCACCGACCATGACTTCGCCGAACACGGGGAGACGGGCGTGACCCCACCGAAGACTCCGGACGACGAGCCGGGCGGCGACCGGCCCCAGGCCGAGTCGCCCGACAACCCTGCGCCGGAAGGCGGCCACGCGGCGCCGCCGCCCCCGCAGTGGCTGGACGGCGGGCAGCTCCCGCCGGGAGCGCACCTGCTGCCCGAGCCCCCGCCGCTGCCGGCGTTCGGCGCGGACGAGCCCGCGCCGGCCGACCGCACCATCAGCGACCGGACGATCACCGACTTCGACGCCAACGGCAGCACCCAGGTCTTCGACCGGGGCGCGGGGCCGCCGGTGCCGCCGCCCCCGCAGTCGTTCACGACTCCGCCGGCCCCGGATTCGGAGTCGTCCAGGGGCCCGCGTGCGGACACCACCGTGACCGACCTGTCGCAGTTCATGCCCCCGGCGGGCCGCCGGTCCGACGACGAGGCCGGCGACGAGGGGCCGGGTGGGGCGCCCGCGCCGTCCGCGCCGCCCCTGCCCCCGCAGGAACCGCCGCGCGACGAGGCCCCCGTGCAGGAGGTGCACCTGGAGGAGGTCCGCTTGGAGGACCTCAGCGCCCAGGGCGGCCTCCCCGGCCCCGGCCTTCCCGCGCCCGGCCTGCCTCCCGCCCCCCGGGCCGAGGAGCCCGGCACCGAGGTGCTCACGCCCGAGCAGCTCAAGCCCGCCGGGACGCCTCTCACACCCCCCGAGCCCGAGCCGGAGCCGTCGCCGGACAGCGACAAGACCTCCACGTTCCCGTACGCGTCCGAGGCCCCGGCCACGCAGCAGATCCCGAACGCCAAGTCGGTCGCGGAGTCGGCGGCCAAGCCCGGCACCGAGGCGCAGCAGGCGCCCGCTCCCCCGGCACCGCCCGCTCCTCCGGCACCCGCGCCCTCGGACTCGCCCCCGGCGCCCGAGCCGTTCCCGTACGCGCAGCACATCCCGGAGACCCCGTTCGCGGCGCCGCCCCCGCCCGCTCCGCCGACCCCGTCACCGTCGCCGTCGCCGAGCCCGCCCGCGCCGGAGCCGTTCCCGTACGCGCAGCAGATCCCCGAGGCTCCGCTGCCCGCGCCCACCCCGCCCGCCCCCGCTCCCCCGGCGCCGGCACCGCCGAAGCCGGAGCCCTTCCCGTGGGCGCAGGAGATCCCGGACACCCCCAAGCCTCCGCAGCAGGCCGCGCACCAGGCGCCCCCGGCCCCCGAGCCGTTCCCCTTCGCGCAGCAGATCCCCGGCCCGCAGGCCCCCGTCCCGCAGCCGCAGCCCATGGCGCCGCCGCAGCCCATGGCGCCGCCGCCGCAGATCGACGAGCCGTGGCGCACCGAACCCAAGCCCAAGGCCAAGCGCAAGGGCCCGAAGGTCGGCAAGAAGCCGCTGCTCATCGGTGTCGCCGGGGTCGCCGCCGCGGCCCTGGTCGCCGCGGGCGGCTTCTTCGTCGTCACCTCCCTCGGCGGCGACGGCGATGGTGGCGGCGAGGGCGCGGCCAAGCTCGCCGGGTCGGTCTTCGCGATCGACCCGAACGCCGCCACCGACGGCCGCGACCAGCAGCTCACCTCCGCCGCGTCCGTCGGCAGCACGGTCGTCGCGGTCGGCGCCGAGTCCGACGGGCGCTCCCCGCGCGGCCAGTTCCTGGTCTCCGCCGACGGCGGCCGCACGTTCAAGCCCGCCGAGGTGCAGGGCGGCGGCGCCGAGGGCCTGGCCAAGGGCGAGCTGCCGCGGGTGATCGCGGGCTCGGCCAAGGGCTGGGTCGCGATCGGCGTCAAGCCGGGCGGCGGCGCCGTCTGGACGAGCCAGAACGGCCAGACCTGGACCCGCCAGCCCGACGGCGCCGGGCAGCCGTTCGCCCCCAACACGCGCGTGCGGCGCGCGGTGGCGTCCGACGCTGGCTTCCTCGCCTTCGGCGACACCTCCAGGAAGGGCGACTTCAGCGACGCCGAGCCCACCATCTGGACGTCGGCCGACGGCACCAGCTGGGAGGCGCGCACCGGAAGCCGGATCGGCCTCCCGCTCCAGCGCGGCACCATCAACCTGCTGGAGGCCGCGGGCAGCGGCGACGTCCTGCTGCTGGAGGGCCTGCACACCGCCAACCCGGGTGCCAGGAAGCTCCAGCAGGGGCGCCGGGTGTTCCGCTCCGACGACGGCGGCCGCAGCTGGACCGAGTCGAAGGTGCCGGTGCCCAAGGGCACCCGCGGCCTGATGATCGGCGGCGGCGCGACCGGCTTCCTGGCGATCCGCGAGATCCAGGGCGGCGGCAAGACCTACGGGCAGGCGTTCGCGTCCAAGGACGGCTCCACCTGGACCCAGGCCGGACGCGTGGAGTCCTCCGGCTACCAGCGGACCAGCCGGATCCTGGCGTCCGACCAGGGCTACGCGGCCATCGTCGTGCGCGGCCGCGACGTCGCCATCTCCCGCACCCCCGACGGCTCGGCCTGGCAGGACGCGGGCTCGCTGCCCAGCCGGCCCGGCCGCGTCCTGAACGGCTCGGCGCTGAGCGGCGGGCAGACCGTCCTGGTCGGCTCCGACAACGGCGGCGGCGAGCTGAACTCGCTGCTGGGCGTCTACGACGGCGGCGGCACCCAGCTCCCGGTCGACATCACCAAGGTGCCCGGCGCGGTCCGTCCCGACCACACGGTCGCGGCCGTGGCCGGCGGCTCCGACCGCGCGGTCGCGGTCGGCAGCGCGCGCGGCGACGCCGGGGTGTGGACGACCACCGACGGCGCCGCGTGGACCCGCGCCCAGGCCGGGCAGGGCGTGTTCTCCCGGCCGGGCCCGCAGCAGCTGGTGGGCGTGGCGCAGGGCAAGGCGGGCTGGCTGGCGGTCGGGTCCGACCAGGTCAACCCGCGCCGCCCGCTCGTGGTCGTCTCCGCCGACGGCGCGACCTGGCAGGCCGGCGACTCGGCCGAGCAGTTCAAGCCCGCCCGGAACACCGCGCTCGCCACCTACGCGACCGCCTCCGGCCCGGCCGGCTACGTCATCGTCGGCGAGGACGGCCTGTCCGCGGCCACCTGGTTCTCCGCCGACCTCAAGACGTGGGAGCGGGGCCGCAGCGTCGGCCGCAACAGCCTGGAGGCGCTGCCCGGCTCCAACCGGTGGATGCGCGGCGTCGCCGCCGGCCAGTCCGGTTTCGTCGCGGTCGGCGGCCTGCGCGACCCGGCCGTGGGCAACGGCCCGGCCTCGCGTCCAGGCGTGTGGACCTCACCCGACGGCAAGGCGTGGACGCTGCAGCAGCTCCAGTTGCCGGGCGGGGTGGCCGAGGGCGCGCTGACGCACGTCGCGGCCAAGGGCAACGTCGTCGTGGCGGCGGGCAGCGCGGGCACCTCCCCGCTGTTCTACGTGTCCGCCGACGGCGGCAAGACGTGGAAGGAGTCCAAGCCGCCGATCCCCGAGGGCGCCTCCAACGTCCAGGTCACCGCGCTCACCGCCACCGCGAAGGGGTTCGCGGCGGCGGGCACCGGCGGCGAGGCGGGCGCCACCGACGTGGTGTCGTGGACGTCGGCGGACGGCGCGTCCTGGCAGGCGTCCAAGCCCGAGGGCACCGGCCTGGCGGGCGGCGGCGCCCAGTCGATCGGCGGCCTGGGCACGTTCAAGGACAAGCTGCTGGGCGTGGGCCGCACCGCCGACGCGACGCGCGACCAGCCCGTCCTGTGGGACCGCCCCGTCCCCTGACGCGACGACGCGAATACAGAGGAGGCCGTGCCCCGCGCAACGGGACACGGCCTCCTCCATTGGTCCGCTAACGCTCCCAGGCGGTGGCACCAGGGTTGGGCGTGCCGGGCGCGTCCCTCATGGGCGCAGAGGCGTCTTGAGAGCCGTACAGGGGCGCGGCACCACGCCTCCTCCCCCTCGCATGGCGCGGGACGTAGGGCTCGCGCGGCACGGGCACGCCGGCCGCGCCGGCCGGGGCGACGGACTCGGCTCCGGGCGGCCCCTCCGTGACGACGAGCACGGCCCCTTCCTGCCCGCGCGAACGGTTGCGGCGCGCACCGTACGGCGCCACGATCCACCGGTACACCGGACGCCGGATCAGCGTCGGCACCAGCCGGTACCCGCCCCGCACCACCACGTTGCGCAGGTACTGCGGCTGGGAGATGAACCCCTCGCGGAGCATCTCGCGCTGCAGCCGCAGCTCGGAACGCAGCAGGTCGCGCCCGCCGCGCCGCTCGTACGCGCCGTCGCCCACGCGGTAGTAGACCAGCGGCTCGGGCACGTTCACCACCCGCGCCCCGTTCGCGATCATGCGGACGAACAGCCAGTAGTCCTCCATCAGCGGCAGGTCGCCGTAGCCGCCCGCGGCGATCACCGCGCTGCGCCGGTACACCACGGTCGGATGGTTGAACGGGTCGTGCAGCCGCGAGTAGCGCGCGATGTCGTGCGGGTCGCTGGGCGGGGTGCGGCGGCCGACGACGTCGTCGATGTCGCGGCCGAACTCCAGCAGGCCGGCCCCGACCAGGTCGGCGCCCCCCTGCACGAGCGGCACCTGGAGCGCGAACCGGTGCGGCATCGCGACGTCGTCGGCGTCCATCCGGGCCACGATGTCGTACCGGCTGGCCTGGAGCCCGGCGTCCAGCGCGGGGCCGAGGCCGTGGTTGTCCACGAGCTGGACGAAGGTGACGGGCACGGGGCTGGCCGCGACCAGGTCGGCCAGGCAGCGTTCCAGTTCCGGGGCGACCGGGCCGTCCTGGACGAGGACGACCTGCCCCGGCCGCAGCGACTGGTCGTCCACCGCGCTGCGGAAGGCCGCACGGACGTACTCCACCCGGTCGCCGCCGTACACGGTCATGAGCAGGGCGAAGGGGTCGGGGCGCATGGTTCCTTCTCCGGAAGGGGGCCGTAAGGGGTCCGGCGGAGCCCAGGGCGGGGTACGGCTCCGGAAGCGGCGAGGGGTCGGGGAGCTCAGGGACCGGCCGCCACGCGGGCGGCCGAGGTCGTCGAGGCACGGTCGGGGGGCACGGTCGTGACACGGTCGAACAGGGGGCACGGACACGGATTGAGTTGTTACGTCCCTTGTGGGACGCATAAGGGGGCTTGTTGGTTTAGCGCCGCCAAGATACAGGTGGGTCTGTTCCGACACCTACCGATGGTCCGGATAGCCGGACGTTTTCACTTCGACGTAACTTGCCACGAAGCGCCCGAGCCAGGGTCGGCTCACGTTCGGGCGCACACGTCCTGGTCGGCGCGAATCTCACCGGCGACCTTCGGGACGGGCTTGGCGGCACCGGGCATGTCCGCGCCTTCCTTGCCGACGATGAGGTAGACCTGGCCCGGCTTGCCCGACGGGAACAGCTTGGGCGGATGGCCGGGCATCGCCGCCGCCAGCGCCGCCGCGTGCCGCTGCGCGCCCGGGCCGAACAGGATCTCCGTCTTGGCGTCGGCGGACACCTGCTTGCGCGTCCCCACCTTGACGACCTTGAAGCCCTTCTCCTCGAGCTGCTCGGCGGTGCGCTGCCCGAGGCCGTCGGTGCGCGTCGCGTTGTAGACCGCGACCTGCACCTGCGCGGGCGGCACGGGCGGCGGCTTGGGCGCGTTCGGCCCGCGCTGCTGCGCCGGGACGGGCGCCGGCTCGGGAACGGTGTTGTCCTTGCGGATCGCCTCGAACAGCGGCGCCGCCAGCACCTGGTTGATCTGCACCCGGTTCGGGTCGGGCGGGTAGGCCTGCACCGGCACGGTCACGAAGCGCACCTTGCCCGCGCTCATCCCGCGCAGCCCGCCGGCCAGCTTCTGCATCGCCGACAGCGTCAGCCGGTCGTCGGCCTTGATGGAGCTGGCCACCGCGGACAGGAACGCGTAGGTCTTGCCGGGGTCGGTGAGCATGCCGCGGTCGGTGGCCTTCTTGACGACCGAGGCCATGAACGCCTGCTGCCGCTGGATGCGGGACAGGTCCGAGCCGTCGCCGAGCCCGCCCGTACGGGTGCGGACGTACCCGAGCGCCTGGTCGCCGCGCACGACCTGGCGGCCCTTGCGCAGGTGCAGCTCGGCCTTGGGGTCGTTGACCGGCTTGGGCACGCAGATCTCGACGCCGTCCAGCGCGTCCACCACCCGCTTGAACCCGGCCATGTCGACCTCGACGTAGTGGTCGATGCGGATGTTGGTGATCGACTCGATGGTCTTCCAGGTGCAGGCCGGGCCGCCCTGCGCGTACGCCGAGTTGATCATGTCGAGCCGGCCCGGGGCGGTGCCGCCGCCGGACTTCTGGCAGCTGGGGAGCCGCACCATGGAGTCGCGCGGGAAGCTCATCCCGATCGCGCCCTCGCCGCCGGGCGACAGGTGCAGCAGGATCGTGGTGTCCGACCGCTGCCCCTCCTCGACGCCGTACCGGGCGTTCTCCCCCGCCCGGCTGTCGGACCCCATCACCAGGATGTTCATCGAGTTGTTGAGCTTGGCCGGACGGTCGTCGCCGAGCTTGCCGTCGACGTTCTCGCGGGCGATCTGGCCGTCGATCCTGCGCCAGAACCCGTAGGCGCCGAGGCTGCCCAGCACCATCAGCACGGACAGGGCGATCGACAGCCAGCCGAGCACGCGCCACCGGCGCCCCCGCACCGGCGGTTCCGGTGGCGGCGGCGCGTCGCCGTTGAAGTAGGCGCCCCGGAACTGCCCGCGGTCGGGCGCCGCCGATCGCTGCATCCGTAACATTTCAGCACACACAGGACATGGACCACCGCCGTCACGCGAAACTTCGTCCCGTCCCGGTCCCGAACGCCCCCGGACGCCCCCGGCCTCTCCCCAGGGCCCGACTAGACTCGGGTGAAGATGAGCACCGTAGACGTAGTGACCGACCAGGCCATGGTCCTGCTGCAGGACCGCCCCGTCGTCCCGCTCACCGCCTGGACGGCCGAGGCCATCGGCGAGTGCGCCGAATCCGGCCGCACCCTGCAACTGGTCACCCCGCTCGACTCGCGGCTGTCGCTGCCGATGCGCGCCGCGGCGTCCGGCACCGAGGCCCAGTGGGTCGTCCGCAACGGCGACGGCTACTACGAGGGCCTCACCGGACGCCCCCTCCAGTGGAGCGGCGGCACGTTCGTCCCCATCCCCGAGGCCCGCGACTACGCGCCCGGGTTCACCACCCGGCCCACCGCCCCGATCGGCGCCCAGCTCAGCCTCACCTACCGGCTCCGGCACGGCACCGCCGGCGACCTCGGCGCCCCCGCGCAGCGGATGCTGCAGCTCCTCACCGGCAAGGCCCCCGCCGGCTGGGGCCCCGCAGAACCGCTGCAGCACCCCTGGCAGTCCGACCGCCTCACCGAGTACGTGCGCGCCCGCGCCACCGCCCGGCTCATCGTCGCCGGCGACGGCCCGCGCCCGGCCCAGGCCGTCGCCGAGTTCACCGCCGTCGACGGCGGCGTCTCCGAGGTCACCACCGTCACCGTCGGCTACGCCCCCGAGGACCCGCCGCCCCTCCAGCACCTGCCCTCGCTGATCGGCGCGATGGCCGCCGAGCAGCCGGTGGCGTCGCTGTTCGCCCAGCTCATCCCGGGCCGCGCCGACCTCACCGTGGAGGCCCGCTGGACGGGCGCCGCCGCCCCCATCGGCATGGCCGTCACCGGCACCGTCACCGGCCCCGCCGGACTCCCCGGCCAGCAGGTCGGGCCGACGAGCCGGCCGCTGACGCTGTTCCCGCTCGGCGACGGCCGCTCACCGGACGGCTGGCAGCGCCACCGCATGCTCATGCAGCACCTGCAGTCCGCCGCCGCCCGAACCTGAGCACGTCCCGGACGCCCGGTACGGCCGGTCAGCCCCCGATGACACCGCCGGGGAAGGCCGGGTCCTCGGCCGCCTGCCCGCCCTCGCCCGGCTCCGACGGGTCGGACGCGCGCCAGCTCAGCGCGGGCGCCTCAGGCTGCCCGTCGGGATAGCTCGTACCGCCCACCCAGTGCACCAGCGCCTCGGTGAACTTCCGGGCGATCCGCACCGCGTCCGGCAGGTCGCCCACGGCGCGCACGTCCACCCACCACACCGGCGCGCTGACCCGGGACGCGAACTCCGGCCCCAGCAGCCGCGCTATCTCGCTCTGCAGCACGACCTGCACCGGGTCCTCGATGGACACCAGCAGCCGGCCCTCCGCGTCGTACAGCCGGGTCGGCTCGGGCTCGCCGCCGCGCAGTTCCAGCGCCTCCCCCATGGCGACCAGGCCGTCGGCGACCGCGTGCACGTCCGGGCGCCGGCGGACCAGCGCGATCAGGTCCATGCTCATCAGGGCGCTCCGGGGGCCGAGAGCGAGCGGGCGAACACCTCGTGCACGATCCGGTTCACCGCCGAACGGGTCGCCGCCGCGATCTTGGTCAGGTCGAGCGCGCTCCCGGTGGCGACGTGCCGGTCGTAGGGCACGTGCACCACGGGCAGCCCCCAGGCGGTGAGCATCTGCTGGGCGCGCTCGAGGTCGGCGCCGACCTGCGGGGCGTGCGAGACCATCGCGATGACGGTACGCGACAGCAGCCCCTGCTGGTTGTTGGCGGCGAACCACTCCAGCGCCCCGCGCGCGCTCAGCGCCCCGTCGACCGTGCCGGGAGTGACCAGCACCAGCCCGTGCGCGTGCGCGAGGATGCCCCGGTTGAGCTCGGTCAGGATGCCCGCGCCGCAGTCGACGACCGCGGCGGACACGTACCGGCTCACCGCCCCCAGCGCGGTCTGGAAGGTGTCGAGGGTGAACTCCCCGGCGATCCGGCCGCCGCGGGTCGAGGACATCACCCACAGGCCGTCGGCGGTCCGCGACAGGAACGGCGCGGCCTCCTCGAACGAGCGCGGGCTCGTCCCGGCCAGGTCGAACAGCGAGCGTTCCGCGTGCACACCGAGCCGCAGCGGCAGCGACCCGAGCTCGGCGTCGGCGTCGGCGGCCAGCACCCGGTCGGTGCGGTTGCGGGCCAGCTCGGTCGCCACCAGCGCGGCCATCGTCGTCTTGCCCGCGCCGCCGCGCACGCTGGCCACCGCCAGCTGCCGGTAGCTGGGCACCGAACGCTGCATGAGCTCGGCGAACGCCGCTTGCTGCTGGCCGTCCTGCCCGGCGCTGCCGCCGACCGCCTTGCGCACCCCGCGGCCCATCCGGCGAACCAGCGGGTCGCCGTGCTGCACCTTGCGCACCAGGTCTTCGGCGGGCGGCCGCGGCGCCGCCTGCTGCCCGGCCGCGGCGGCCGCGGCCGCCGGGTCCTGGCCGTGCTGCGCCTGCTGCTGCGGCGGACCCTGCATGCCGCCGGTGGGGTCGTACGGCTCGTCGTCGTCGACGCCGGCGAGCGCGCCGAACGCCAGCGACGCGCCGAACGCGCCCGTCTCGGGACGCACCATCGAGAACGCGGGCGGCTGCTGCTCGGCACCTTGCTGGGACGCCGCGTCCGGCTGCGGCTGCTGCGCTGCGTCCGGCTGCCCCAGGAACGGCGGCGGGGCCGGGGGCCCGGGCGGGGCGGGCGCGGCCTCCTGCTGCTGCGGGTCGAGCGCGGGCGGCGGTGGCGGCGGTGCCGGGGGCGCGGGGACGTCCGCCACCGGCGTGGGCGGGACGGGCGGCCCGGGCATGCTGGGCGGAGCGGGCGGCGGCGGTGGCGGCGGAGGAGGAGGCGCCGCCTCCTGCACGGGCGCGGCTACGGGCATCGGAGGAGCAGGCGGAGCGGGAGGAGGAGGCGCGGACTCGGCCACGGGCGGACCGGGAGGAGCGGGCGCGGGCTCGGCGACGGGCGCCACCCGCTGCTGCTGCGCCGCGAACGAGGGCGGAGGCGGGGGCGGGGCGGGCGGCACCGCGTCCGAAGGCGCGGTGGCAGGCTCCGGCGCGGGCACCGGATCTGACCGTTCCGCCATCGGCGGGGCGGCGGCGCTCTCCGCTCCCAGCGTGCCCCCCGCAGAGGACGCCGAGGGGGGGCCGAGGACCGCGAGGCCCCGCTGCGACGCGCCGAGATCACGCAGCACGCCCTGCTGCCAACCCGAGTCGGACACCTGCCTCCAATCTCCGTCGCAAGCCTACGAGACTCCGCGGATCCCGCGCAGCGTCAACCCCCGGCCGGATCACGGAGACGGCAGTGAACAACGGGACGCGCAAGGGTGTACGGGCACGCCACAACAGGGATCCCCGGTGTGCCGGAACCGGGTATCCGGGTAGTCTTGCCCGATCTTTAGTGCTAAACACGGCTTTGACATGACTATCGGCCTGGAGCTGCGATGAACCCTCCTGAATGGCCTGGCCAGCATCAGCCCGGCCAACCGGGATTTCCTCCGCAAGGTCCCCCGTACGGCCCGCCCGGTTTCCCGCCCCCGAGCCCGCCGCCACCCAGCGGCGGGGGCGGCAACGTGCTGATCCCCCTCCTCATCGTCGGGGCGATGCTGGCGATCGTGGTCGTCGGAGCCGGCGTCTTCTTCGTGGTGAGCCGGGACGACGACGATCCCGATCCCCCCATCGCCGTGCCGACGTCCACCGGACCCTCGTCCAACGCCTCACAGCCGGCCACGACGTCGGACATGAGCACCATCCTCAAGCCGACCATCGCCACCGCGCAGGGCAACACCTTCACGCGCGCCGGCGTCATCCGCAACGGCAGCTGCATCAGCCGCGCGGACGCCGACCTGTTGGGCGCCCTACGCAGCAACGCGTGCGTCCAGAACATGGACTCCGCGCTCTACACCAACACCTCGCGCACGGTCGTGACGGTCATCTCCATCCTGAAGTTCACCGACGCCACCGCGGCCGCCGCGGTCAGCGACGAGACCAGCGAGGGCGCGAACCCCACGCTGCTCCTCCCGCCGTCCGGAAGCGGCCTGCCCGCGCTGACCCGCACGCCGCCGTCCTGGACCCGCAGCTGGACGCGCAGCGAGTACGTCATCTACGCGCAGGGCTACTGGGCCAGCGGCAGCGACCCGGGCAGCCGCACCGGCACCGTCTTCAACACCGCCGGTGAACTGGGCGTCGACGTCGCCAACACCCTCACCTGGGCCAACTGAGCCCCTTCCCCAAGAGCCCGGTGCCACCGGCACCGGGCTCTCGCCTTTCGTCCCTGGGACGTCGGTGAGCGTTGCCAACCTCATGCCGACACCCCCACGGTCACCCCGCAGGAGCGCTCCGTGACACAGGGCCCCGAGAACGTGCCCCCGGCGCGTCCCGCCCAGCCGAACTTCCTTCCTCCCCAGGAAGCGACCCCACCGCCCGCCGCGCCCCTGCCCCCGATCCCGCCGGCCGCTCCGCCGCCTCCGCGGGCGTCGCGCAAGCAGCGCAGGACCTTCCTCATCGTGCTCGGCGTCTTCGCCGTCGCGGCGATCGCCGTCGGCGCCGCGGCGGTCGCCGACATCAGCTCGCGGACGGCGAAGGTCGGAGAGATCCGCCGCTCCGCCGAGAAACCGCTGATCACGTCCTTCCCCGCGAACCCCTGCGAGGTCGTGCCGGCCGCGACGATCGGCCGGCTGGTCCCCTCGGCCGAGACCATCCCGTCCACCCAGGCGGGCACGGACCCGCGCGCCGGATGCCGGTGGCTGGGGCGGGCGTCCGGCGCGTCCAGCCGCCACGTGACGCTCCAGATGACCGCCTACCAGGACGACACCGTCGCCAGCGGCGCCGACACCGCCAAGCGCGAGCTCGCCGGCCACCGGACGCTGCAGCAGAAGCGCGTCCCGTTGCAGCCCCTCCCCGGCGTCGGCCCCGAGGCGTTCGCCGGCCACTCCACCGCGAACGACGGCACGGGCGAGTCCGGCAGGGTGCTGGTGATGTTCCGCACCGGCAACACCCTGGTCGACCTCTCCTTCAGCGCCTCGGACGACAAGGACGGCCGAAGGGTCGCCCCCGACCAGTCCCGGACGCTCCAGGACGCCACCACGATCGCCCGCGAGATCGCGCAGTACCTGACCACGTGCGCGACCTGCGGCGGCTGACCCGCCCGCCTTCGCGCGCCGTAAGTCGTTTGCCGCCCCCGGCCACCTCAACGACACTTCCCGCATGGCCGAATCCGCCCGCAAGGCCCTCGCACTCGACGCGCTCACAGGACTTTCCGTGGGGGACGCCGTCGGAAACCAGGCGTTCCCTCCGCACCTGCGTGTCAGGAAGGCGGGGAACCCACCGGAGGTCTGGTCCTGGACGGACGACACCCAGATGGCCTGCTCCCTGCTCGACGTCCTCGACCGCCACGGGACGGTCGACCAGAACGCCCTGGCCAAGGCGTTCGCCGAACGCGCCGAGACGTTCCGCGACTACGGGAAGGGCGCGCTCCAGTTCATCGACCACGTCTTCCACGGCGGCGACTGGCGCGCCATCAACGCCGAACTCTTCGACGGCGTCGGCTCGTGGGGCAACGGCGGCGCCATGCGGGTCGCGCCGCTCGGCGCCTACTTCCACGACGACCTCGGGAAGGCCGCCACCGAGGGCGCCGCGTCCGCCGAGATCACGCACGCGCACCCCGAGGGAGTCGCCGGGGCCGTCGCGATCGCGGTGGCCGCCGCGCACGTGACCGCGCACCGCGGCCGGACCGTCCCCGACCTGCTGGAAACGGTCCTGGAGCACACACCGCGGGGCGCCGTGCACGACGGCGTCCGGCGCGCGGCCGGCCTCCTGGACCGGCCCGCGATCGAGGTGGCGGGCGAGGTCGGCAACGGCTCCCGGATCAGCGCCCCCGACACCGTCCCGTTCGCCCTCTGGACGATCCAGACCCGGCTCGGCGACTACGAGGCCGCCATCCGGACCAGCACGCTCGTCGGCGGCGACATGGACACCATGGCCGCCATCACCGGCGGCGTCATCGCCGCCCACCACGGCGCCGGCTGCGTCCCCCGCACCTGGCTCGACGCCCGTGAACCCCTCCCCGCCTGGTTCACCGCCTGACCCGCCCCCGTACAGCGGAACTCCCCACCGCCGGACGTCGGCGGTGGGGAGTTCCGTGTCGCTCTACTGTCGCGGCGGAGGCTGCTGCGGAATGTCCTGCTGCGTACGCGGCTGCTGCGGGATGTCCTGCTGGGTTCGCGGCTGCTGCGGAATGTCCATGTGGGTCTGCGGAGCGTACCCACCCTGCGGCGGCCCCTGCGGCGGCCCCTGCTGGGGAGGCTGCTGCGGGTAGCCCTGCGGCGGATACCCCTGCGGGCCAGGCCCCTGCCCCTGCGGACCGGGCCCCGGCGGCATCTGCCCCTGCTGCGGGTACGGAGCCCCGAAGCTCGGCGTCGCCCCCGGCACCGGACCGAGCGGCGCGGGCCGCCCCTTCTTCCGCCGCCGCATCAGCACGAACAGCATGACCAGCGCGATGACGGCACCGACGACGACCCACGCGACCAGGACGATGACACTGGCCATGTCCGCCCCGCCCTTAGGCCCGCCACCCCCCGAAGGCTCCTCGGTCTTCTGCGCGTTCTTGGCCTGACGGTCGTACGCCTCGAAGACCGGGTTGGCACCGTTCTTGGGAACGGTGCCGTTGAACACGCGGTACGGCCGGATGAAACCGAATCCGGTCTGGGGGTCCCTGCCGGACGGGCCCACATCCATCGCCGATCCGATGACCTGCTGGACGACCTCGCGGTTCGACATGTTCGGGAACTTGGCCCGGATCAGCGCCACGGCCGCCGACGTCAGCGCGGTCGCGTCACTGGTCCCGCTTCCGAACGAGACCTTCCCGTCCCGCAGGATGGCGCTCGTCTGCACGCCCGGTGCGGCCACGGTCACGTACGACTGCCGCTGCGACTTCACCCAGGGCCGGAACTGAGCGTCCACGGCGCCGACCGCGACCACGCCCGCGCAGTTGGCGGGGGACATCGAACTGTTCGAGCCGTTGCCGTCGTTCCCGGCGCCCGCGACCACGACCGCGTCCTTGCCGAGGGCGTAGGTCACCGCCTCTTGGAGGTCCGCAGGGCACGCTCCGGGCAGGGCCTGGGAGAGGCTGATCACCTTCGCGCCGCGATCGGCCGCGAAGCGGATGCCCTTGGCATAGGCCGGCTTGCTCTGCGCGACGACGGGCAGGATCTTCGCGTTCGGCGCGACGCCGAGCAGCCCCGTGCCTCGTCCTTGCGCGGCGATCAGTGACGCCATGGCCGTGCCGTGCCCGTTGGACTCGGTCCGGTCGACGTCGGTGCGGCCGTCGCCGCTGCCGCTCTCGGCGTCCATGCCGGGCAGGACGGCACCGTTCAGATCGGGAAGGCTGGCCTGGACACCGGTGTCGATGACCGCCACCGTGACACCCTGGCCTCTCGACGACGTCCAGAGCCGGTCCTCGACGCCCCAGCTGGTGAACCACCACTGCTGCGGGAGCGGCTTGGCCGCGGCCGCCGCCGAGCCCGGGGATGCCACCGCTCCGACCACGAGCAAGGCCAGTGCAGATCTGGCCACAAGCCGACTCCACCGCCGCATCAGAACTCCTCGCACACCGAGACCGCCTGGAACAGGCGCGGGCAGGCCAGGGTATTCCCGGCCTGCCCGCACTGTCATCTCGCCGCCAACGTCCTGGCCCGACGTCAGCCGATCACTGGAGGAGCGGTGTCGTCGTTGCCGCCCCAGACATCCTCGTCCTCGGTGAGCCAGGTGGAGCGCTCACGCTCGTTGTCGTTGCCGCCGCCACCGGCACCGGCGCCCATCGGCATGCCCATCGGGCCACCGGCGGCACCCATGCCGTTCTTCCCGAACGCGCCCGCGCCCGGGAAGGCACCGGGGCCACCGGCGCTGCCGAGACCGGCACCACCGACCGGCGCGCCGCCGGGCATGCCACCGGGGGCACCGCCGCCGAGGCCGCCGCCGGGACCACCGCCGGGCATGCCACCGGGGCCGCCGCCGGGCATGCTGGCCAGGTCACTGCCGGGGCCACCCGAACCGCTGCCCACGCCGCCGGGGAAGTCCGGACCGCCGGGACCGTTCGGGCCACCGGGGCCGTTCGGACCGCCCGGAATGTTCGGCCCGCCGGGACCGTCCGGACCACCGGGGCCGTCCGGGCCGCCCGGAAGGTCAGGCCCACCGGGGCCGCCCGGAAGGTCAGGCCCGCCGGGACCGCCGGGCGGCATGCCGCCGGGACCACCTGGCGGAGGGCCGCCACCGGGCATCTTCGGAGACCCGGGCCCACCCGGAGTGTTCGGAGGACCGGGGGGAGTGTTCTCCCGAACGTTCGGGTTGGGGTTGGGCATGTCCTGGCGGATGCCCTCGGGGAAGCGGTCGTTGGACTGCTCGGTCCCGACGTTCACCTGGTGCATACCCTCGCCGGCGCCCATGTTGTTGGCGAGGAAGCTCGTGACCATGCTGGCGGGGACCAGCGGGCCGGCGCCCCAGCGCGCGACCTCGCGGACCCAGCTGTCGGTCGCGCTGCCCGAGCCGTACTGCTGCTGCCACTGGGTCTGCGTCTGCGCGTGCTGCGTCAGCGCGCTCCCGGTCGTGGAGCCCTTCTGCTGGATCTCGAGGGCCGCGCGGTACGCCTTGTTCATCTGGTCCATCGCGAGCCGGGCGTCCTCACCGCCCCACGCCTCGATGATCTTGTACGACTGGTTGTGGAGCAGTCCCACGGTGGTGCCCATGGCGGTGGCCATGCCCGTGTACTTCTCGCCGGCCGTGCGCACCGTGCCCGGCTTCATGCTGTCGACCAGCTGCTTGAGCTTGTCGAACTGGTCTTCCCAGATCTTGAGGCTGTTCCAGCCGCCGATGCCGTCGGAGGCGCCGCCGACGTCCTGGCGAATCTGCTGCTCGCCCCCGGGCGCGCTGGGCGCTGATGGTGGAGCCACTTACTTCACCCCTCTCGGTGACATTCCCATGACGATCAGCTGGCGAACCGGGAACCGCCGACCGAGTTGACCCCCGCGCGGGACTGGTCGTCGGCGTTGCGGGTGTTCTTCTCCGAGTCGCGAAGGGCCGTGATGACGTTCTGGTAGGCGGTCAGGAACTGGTCGTAGGTGCTCCCGATCGCCGTCTGGGCCGTCTTCGTGGTGTTGTGCAGCCCGTGGCCCGCGGAGTAATCGCCGATGGCCGGCTGACCAGGATTGCCGTAATCCTCGAGGGCCTCTTTCCAGCGCGCGTCGCGCAGCCGGTCGAGGTCCTCCTGAAGACGATTCGCGATCGTCTTCAGCTGGTCGTGGTCCATCTTGATTTCCTTGCCCGCCTGGGGCAGGTTCCTGGGGTAGCCGCCATTCTCGGGAGGTGGTGCCATCCCTGATTACCTCCTGTCGGCCAGTGCCGACCTCTCAATTCCCACTGCCGTCCCGGGAGATGAGACGGCTCAGAAACTCACTCGGTTCGACCGAAACCGGCGGAGCGGGCCCCGGCCGTCGGCGACCAAGGCCCGCTATGTCCCAGAATCCTGGGCGCGCTCGCCGAAGCGGGCCTCAGCCGCCCCAGACGGCGCTGTTGGTCCGCTCCGCCTGCTGGTAGTTGTCGTGCGCGTCGCGGATCGCCAGACCCAGCTGCGAGACGACGTTCTGCATGTCCTTGGCGGCGGCGTCCCACTGCTTCTGGAAGACCCAGTAGGCCTCCTGGGAGGAGCCCTCCCACTCGTTGAGCTTGGTGCGCAGCTTGCCCTCGAGGTCGTTCAGCTCGTCCATCAGGGCGCGCGCGGCCAGGCTGAACTGGGCCTCACCCTCGGTCAGGCCACCGAAATTCGCTCTGGTGAAGTCAGTCATCTCTCTCCTCTATCCAGCCTCGATCACCATGTCGGAGGCGCCGCTCAGGTACGGCCGTTCAGCAGAGCCTGAACCTTGTTCACGCCCTGCTCGGCCATCTCTTCCTTGGCCTCGTAGGTGATCTTCGTCTGGACGAGGCTCTCGTGCATGCCGTTCAGCGCCTCAAGGACCTTCCTGAAGTCCTCGTTGAAGCGAGCGAAGACCGTCTCGAAGGCCATGGAGGCGTTACCCTCCCACGACGAGCGGACCTGCTGCTTGTGCGACTCGAGCTGGGTCTGCAGGCCCTTGATCACGTTCGCCGACGCGTCGATGTCGCCGGCGGCTTGCGTCATTGAAGCTCTGTTGACGGCAGAGTTCTGCCCCATCCGTCACCTCCAGTGAACGGGTACATCGACCCGAGGGGGATGAAGAAGGCAGAGGCGCTCGGGTCGACGCGCCGTAAGCCCCCGTTCAGCAGCACGAAAACCCCTGTGGCTGAGCTTGGCGGGGGGTCGCGCGCCGCAGAGTACGCATCAGACTACGGGCTTGATCGCAAGGTGTCCATCCCTTTCAAGTCTGAGACGGATGTCACACTTGTCATGCCCGATCCGTCCTTTGGTTGGACGCGCCGTGATCAGATCCGGTTCGGCTCTGGTCGGAAGAACTTCGGATCAGTTTCCCGACTGGGCATTCAGCGGAACGGTCGTGGAGACCGCCGCCGGGTCCAGCACCGGGCCCTGCGCGATCAGGTCGAGCACGCCGGCCGGCACCTTCGAGGCGTTGCCGGGAAGCGCGTAGCCGAGGCCTTCCGCGGCCTGCGCGTCCTTGATCGGGAAACGCTTGCCCTCGGCCACCAGGTAGTAGGTGTTGACCTCGGCCGCCTTGCCCGGGCTGGGCACGCGGCCGGCCAGCGCCGCGCTGCCGGGCGGGAACACCAGCTGGTCGGCGCCCACCGGCTGCTGCCCGCCGGGCGGGCCCGGCAGCGAGCCGCCGATGGTCAGCTTGGCGTCGGAGTTGCCGGACGGGTCGTCGTACACCGCGCACAGCGCGCTGCTCTCCTGGTACGGCGCCATGGCGGGCGCCTTCCCGTCCAGGCGGGCGTCACGCAGCTGCTGCCGGGACTGCGGCATCGAGTTGACCCGGCCCGCGTCCACCTGGATCGGCTGGACCTGCTGGTTGCCGTACGCGGCGCGGGTGCGCGGGTCGGCGACGAGCAGGTCGCGCTGGATCGGGGTGACCGGCGCCAGCCCGTCGGCCAGCAGCACGTACGACGCCGCCGACCCCGAGGAGGTGTTGACGCTGAAGACCTGGCCGACCTGGCCCTGACCGGCCGGGCCCTGGACGCGCTGGCCGAGCCCCGGGATCTGCGGCGCGGCGTAGTCGGGGCCCTGCGACACCGAGTCGAGCCACTTGCCGGCGATCGGGGTGGGGCTGGCGCCGAGCGTGGCCATCGCGTACTGCGGCATCCGCAGCCGGGTGTTGCGCCACAGCAGCCAGCTCTGCCCGTCGGCCTGGACGACGACCGCCTGGTCGTCGCGCACCTGCGTGCCGCCGACCTTGCGGCCCGCCACCAGCGTGACCAGCGACTGGCGGCCGGCGGAGGTGCTGTTCACCGCGCGCACGCACACCGACCAGGGCGCCTTGGTCAGCTTCTTGGGGTCGGGCAGGGTGTTGGGCGCGCCCTGGATGCCGATCAGCGGGCCGCGCTCGAACTTGCTGAGGGAGTTGGTGGAGACGGTGCGGCGGCTCTTGGCGTCCTTGCCGGCCACCAGCCGCGCGGAGACGTAGTTGGCGACCGGGCACAGCTTGCCCTCGCACCAGATGTAGCGGGCGCCGGTCTCCTTCTCCACCAGGAGCATGCCGGCCTTCTCGAGGCCCTTGGCGCCGCCCGGGCGGATGATGCCGAAGATGCCGAACGCCGCGCACACCAGAATGGCGATCATGATTCCGGAGAACGCGCCGATGTTCATCCGGCGCAGCGGCAGCTCGGGGTTGTCGGGCTCACCGGAGATGAGCGCCAGCGACGCGCGCTGGGTCATCAGGCGGTGGGCCTGCAGCAGGTCCTTGCGTGTCTGCACGACGAGCTCCTAACCGGCCAGCCCGCGCATGAACGAGAACAGCCCGCACGCACCGGCGGCCAGCGGGACCAGGGCGATCAGCATGAACAGTTCGAGGAGGTCGCCGGCCCGTCCCCAGAACGGCGAGGGGTGCCGGCCGGGGAGCCACAGCCCGACGCCGACCACGGCGGCGGTCAGCGCCAGCACCGGGACCAGGCCCGCGGCCACCATCATGATCATGGAGCCGTCCCAGGCGATCGCGATCGCCAGCACGCCGATCCCGGCCATGCCCGGCACCAGCAGCGCCAGCCGCTGGACGCGGCCGCGGAAGAGCCGGGAGCGCAGCAGCATCAGCACCGAGATGACCCCGGCGGTGACGGGTCCGAGCCAGCCGGAGTCGAACGCCGAGGGGATGAGCCCGAGGAACCCGGTGATGCCCAGCCCGGTGGTGAAGCCGGTGATGAAGCGGTCGGCCTGCGCGGTGCGGGTGAGCACCTGCTGGCCGTCCACCATGATGGTGTCGCGGCGCAGGTCCTCCGCGCTCTGCGGGACGGGCGGCAGCGTCACCTTGGAGAACCGGAAGGCCAGTGTCGGGGTGAGCGGGGTCAGCATCATCGCGACCACGACGACGAACGCCGCGATGCCGGCCGGGTCGAGGTTCTCGAACAGCAGCGCCACCCCGGCGCCGATCGCGGCGAGCAGGCCGCCGACGACCGTCCCCCAGAAGACCGACAGGCCGTCCGACACGGCCGCGGCGCAGATCATCGCGACCAGCACCACGGCGCCGAAGCCCGCCAGCACGTGCAGCGCGCCCAGGTCGCCGAGCGCGGTGTCGCGGGCGGGGCCGAACAGTCCGGCGAGGAAGGCGTGGGGAATGGCGGAGAAGCCGAGGACGGTGCCGGCCTGGGTGTCGCCCGCCGCGCGCGAGACCGACACGGCCGCGATCACCAGCAGCAGCGCGATGACGCCCGCGCAGATCGCCGGGACGATCCAGGACGGCCCGGACAGCACCAGCATCACCGCGGCGACGCCCGAGCCTCCGGCGCCGACACCGAGCGCGTAGGTGCGCGTCCACTCCGGGCGCCAGCGGTCGCGCCGGTCCTTGATGGCGGTGGCGACCACGTCGGCGACGTCGTCGAACGCCAGTTCGGGCAGCTGCGACATCCCCGGGCGCAGGTAGAGCACCTCGCCGTCGCGCAGTCCCGCCTGGGCCGGCGTGGTACCGCCGCCGAACGGGGCCTCGTCGAGGCGCTGCAGGACCCAGCCGCCGTGCGCCAGCCCGGCGTCGGCCATCTGGTTGCCCGAATAGTGCAGGATCGCCGGGAAGAGCTGGGCGAACGGGACGTGAGCGGGCAGCGAGATATCGATGCGGCGCTTGGGAGCCACGACCGTGACCCGGCACAACTCCGCCCCGGTGACTGTAGCCACTGATCTCCCTCACTAGTTCACACGGGCCGCACAGGGCAGTCCGACACGGCGGAAACCGTAACAACATAAACGGTGAGTCGAACCTCGCGCGACAGCTTGTGAGCCCGATCGCCCGCCGCGGTCAGGACGCACGTGACCGCACCTCGCCGGGCGCGCGGCCGCCTCATGGAGGGTCAGACGCGGCGCCGCCCCCATCGGTGTCATGGATCTCCGGCGAACATTCCGGGAACGTTCGGCGTACCGCGCGGCTCCAATACACCTACGGGTTTCGTCCGTAATGAGGTGTCGCTACCGTCGAGGCCGACTTGACCGGGGGTGAGATGTGATGACCGAACTACCGGACGACGACGGCGTCCCGTTCGAGCGCCGCCTGCAGGAGGCGCGCGACGCGCTGGACGAGGCGTCGTCCGCCGGTTCCACGCACGGCGAGGAAGGTACGGGACGAGAGGAGCAGCCCGGCCTCCGCGGTGAAGGCGAGTCCGCCGATGGACGCGTGCGCGCGGTCGCGGTGACCGGAGGACGCATCGCCTCGCTGGAACTGGACCCGAGGGTCATGCGGCAGGCTCCGGACGAACTGGCCCGGACCATCGCCGAGGCGCTCAACGCCGCGCTCGACTCCCTGCGCGCGCGGGCCGCCGCCGAACGTCCCGAGGAAGCGCTTCTCGACGCGGCGCTGATGATGGAGCGCCTGCGCGAGGTGCAGAACGAGGGGCTGCGGCAGCTGAGCATCATGTCCCGGGGGATCAACGACGCGCTGGCGGGCATCCAGGACCGCGCCCACGTCGGCGGCGAGGCGGCGTTCCCCGGCCTGGAGCACCTTCTCGCCCAGGCCCGCGACGTCACCGAACGGGCCCTGGACCCCGACCCCGGCGGGGAGCAGGACGCGGCGGGCGGCACCGGCTCCGCCGCGGACGGCCTTGTGCGCGTCACCGCCACCGCGACGGGACGCGCGTCCAGGAAATCCACCTCGAACCGGACGCGCTCAGGCGCGCGTCTCACGAGTTGGCCACATATGTGATCAACGCGACGGAGGCGGCCCTGGACGAGGCCGGGACACGGGCGGCGGAGCGGCTGAACACCGTCGACGGCGCGGACCTGCAGGCGCGGGTGCGCGCCGTGCAGGACCAGAGCCTGGAGCAGCTCGGCTCGTTCGCCCGCTCTCTGCAGGCCCTGATGAACGGCATCCAGAAGCGCTGACAGGAGGCGGCCCATGGGCAACGAGTTGAACGTCGACCCGCAGACCATCAAGCGGGGCGGCGCGGGAATCCGCTCCGCCGCGCACCAGGTCCAGTCGGAGTGGGAGACGCTGCAGGGGAAGCTCTCCGGCTACGGGGAGCCCTGGGGCGGCGACATGATCGGAATGCTGATCGGGGGCTGCTACGCGGCCATCTTCGAGGTGGCCGCCGAGTGCGTCACCGGGAACGTCACCGGCATGACCGACCACGCGGAGGGGGCCACGCTCATGGCCTCCAACTACTTCCAGTCGGAAGAGGCCAGCATGGTCGAGGTCAACCGCGTCCGGCAGATCCTGGGGTGACGTGGTGGGCATGACACTGCCGGGCGAGCTGACCGGCCTGCTGAGCATGCTCGGGTACGACTGGCCCGAGTCCGACGAGGAAGCGCTGTTCAGGATGGGCGGCGACTGGGTCGGCTTCGCCGGGAACCTGGGCGTCCCGGTCGGCGAGGCCGAGACTCAGGCGGCGCAGATCTGGACCGGGAACATGGGCGAGGGCATCGACGCCTTCCGCACCGCGTTCACGCAGGAGGACGCGCCGGTGCCGGCGCTCAAGGACGCGGGCACCGCCGGCGCGATCATCGGGGCCGCCCTCATGGTGTGCGGCGCGATCGTCCTCGCCCTGAAGATCAATGTGATCATCCAGCTGATCATGCTGGCGATCCAGATCGCGCAGGCCATCGCCACCGCCGCGGTGACCTTCGGGGCCTCGCTGCTCCAGATCCCCCTCTTCAAGATCATAAGCGGGATCATCATCGACCAGCTGATCAACCTCACCCTGCAGGCCATCTTCAATGGGTGAGTCCTCGTGGGGCGGGGCCTCGCCGGGCAGGGCCTCGCTGGGCAGGGTGATCGCGCTCGTCCTCGTCCTGTTCCTGCTCGCCCGCCCCCGGCCGCGGCCCGGCGGGTCACCGGGCGGGGGCGGCGGGAACCCGGGCATCTTCGAGCCGGCGGTGCGCTGGCTGCGCAGGAAGGTCCAGACGAGCGGGCGGCACCATCACGTCTTCCGCGGCGAGGTCCGCCGCGGCCGGGGCGGGCAGATGGTGGGCAGCGGCTACCACCACCGCTTCATGGGGCAGGACTGGGCCGACCGCCGGATCACGCGGGTGGTCCGCACGGGCTCCAACGGCACCTATTCCGCCCGCGTGCAGATGAAAGGGCCCAACGGCCAGTGGGTCGACAAGCCCGCGGACAGCTCGTTCTTCCCCGACAACTGGACGCCCCAGCAGGTGGATCGCACCATCCGGGATGCGTTCCAGAACGGCCGGGAAGTGCCCGGTACCGATGGCAGACGCTGGCGCGGCGAGGCGAACGGGATCCTTGTGGAAGGCTCGTACAAGAGAAGCAGCCGCAACTGGGATTCCGCCTGGCCGGTGGTGGACTGACGAGGAAACGACATGACGGAAAAGCTCTCCTTCTATCGGGATCAGTGGAACGCGCCGGCGTTCCGGCCGCATGACGAGGCCTACAGCGCACTGGGCTCGATGCTCACCAGCGACGTGCAGAACTCCGAGATCCTGTGCCTGGACCGGCTGGCCTGGATCGAGGACGTCCGCAGCGGCCGGAAGGCCGAGCAGGGCTGGCAGGGGAACTCCTGGGACGCCAAGGCGACCCCGCAGGGCCTCCAGTTGTACGACCTCTACTCCGATGACTGGGAGGGTCACTACTCCCTGGAGGAGGCGCACGACGTCCTCGTCGGCTACCTGCGTTTCCTGTCCCCGGGGATGGGCCCGGGCTCGGGGCCGGTGACCGAATGGGAGAAGGAGTACGGCCGCCCCCACCCGTGCCGCGACCATCTCGGCTAGGCGGTGATCGGCGAGATTCGCCGTGCGGCGTCCCGGCCTGACCGGCTGAAGGCCGCGGCGGTGGAACCGCTGCGGAACCGCTGCGGAACCGCGGCGGAACCGGGACGGATCATGCGGCGTCGAACGTGGGCGTCTCGCGGTGGTTGCGGTAGTGATGGCCGCGGGTGACCATAAGCGCACGGTCATGACCGCGACGGCCATGACGCGACCCGCCACGCCTTCCGTAGGATGACCACCCTTGGACAGTGGCGTGTCAAGGGATGAGGGGAGCTTGACCAGTGAGCACCGTCGTGGTCCGGCGCAAGGAACGCCGCAGGCCGCCGGAGATGCCGCGGGGCGAGATCCTGCTGGAGTCCCCGCCCGAGCTGCCCGAAGTCGTCACCGACGGATTCCGGAACGTCCTGACGATGCTGCCCATGGCGGCGGGGTCGGGAAGCATGGCGTTCATGTTCCTCAATCCCAATTCCAACCCGATCCAGATGGTCGCGGGCGGGATGATGGGACTGTCGATGTTCGGCATGATGTTCCAGCAGGTCGGGCAGAAGGGCGGGGAACGCAAGTCCAAGCTGAACGGCGACCGCCGCGACTACCTCCGCTACCTGGGGCAGGTCCGCACCAAGGTCCGCAAGGCCGCCTCGCAGCAGCGCGAGGCGCTGGAGTGGTACAACCCCGACCCGTCCCGGCTGTGGTCGCTGGCGATGAGCGCCCGGCTGTGGGAGCGGCGTCCCGAGGACGGCGACTTCGGGCAGGTCCGGGTCGGCGCCGGCCCGCAGAAGCTGGGCGTGCAGCTGATCGCGCCGGAGACCAAGCCGGTGGAGGACCTGGAGCCGATGAGCGCGGGCGCGCTGCGCCGGTTCATGCGCACCCACTCCACGGTCCCCGCGCTGCCGGTGGCGATCAACCTCCGCTCGTTCTCCCGGATCTTCCTGTCCGGCGACGGCGAGGCCACCCGCGCGATGGTCCGGGGCATGCTGATGCAGCTGGCCACCTTCCACACCCCCGACGACGTGCGGATCAGCGTCTGCACCTCGCAGGAGCAGCTCCTCTACTGGGACTGGGTGAAGTGGCTCCCGCACGCCCTGCACCCCACCGAGCACGACGCCGCCGGGCAGGTGCGGCTGATCGCGCCGACCATGTCCGAGCTGGAGGTCATGCTCGGTCAGGAGGTCAAGGACCGGGCCCGGTTCGTGGCCGGCCGGCCGGCCGGCGAGCTGCCGCTGCACGTGGTCGTGGTGGACGGCGGGATGGCCTCCTACGACTCGCAGCTGGCCGCCGACGGCATCGAGGGCGTCTGCGTGATCGACCTGTCGCAGACCACCGGCACCACCACCGAGGCGGGCACGCTGCGCCTGAACGTCTCGCCCGAGCGCGTCCATATGCTGAAGAAGGACCGCACCGGCAAGGACGTCCCCACCGCGATCGGCAAGCCCGACAACGTGTCGATCGCGCAGGCCGAGGGCCTGTCGCGGCAGCTGTCGCCGTTCCGCAGCAGCGCCCTGGACACCGTGGTCGAGGACGACGTGCTGTCGGCCAACACGACGCTGACCTCGCTGCTGGGCGTCGACAACCCCTACGCCGTCGACCCGGCGCAGGTGTGGCGGCCGCGCGCCCAGCGCAACCGGTTCCGGGTGCCGATCGGCCTGGACGCCGACGGCCGCCCGATCGAGCTCGACATCAAGGAGTCGGCGCAGGGCGGCATGGGCCCGCACGGCCTGTGCATCGGCGCCACCGGTTCCGGCAAGTCGGAGCTGCTGCGCACCCTGGTGCTGGGCCTGGCGATGACGCATTCGTCCGACATCCTGAACTTCGTGCTCGTCGACTTCAAGGGCGGCGCGACGTTCCTGGGCATGGAGGGCCTGCACCACGTCTCGGCGATCATCACCAACCTGGAGGACGAGCTCCCCCTCGTCGACCGCATGTACGACGCGCTGCACGGCGAGATGGTGCGGCGCCAGGAGTACCTGCGGCAGATGGGCAACTACGCCTCGCTGCGCGACTACGAGAAGGCGCGGCTGGACGGCGCGAACCTGCCGCCGATGCCGACGCTGTTCCTGGTCCTGGACGAGTTCTCCGAGCTGCTGTCGGCCAAGCCCGACTTCGCCGAGCTGTTCGTGATGATCGGCCGGCTGGGCCGTTCGCTGGGCGTCCACCTGCTGCTGGCCTCGCAGCGCCTGGAGGAGGGCAAGCTGCGCGGCCTGGACACGCACCTGTCGTACCGGGTCGGCCTGCGGACGTTCTCGGCGATGGAGTCGCGGGTCGTGCTGGGCGTCCCGGACGCCTACGAACTGCCGTCCGCGCCCGGCCACGGCTACATGAAGTTCGGCAGCGAGCCGATGGTGCGGTTCCGCGCCGCCTACGTCTCCGGCCCGGTCGACGAGACGCCCGACCAGAACAAGAACGGCAACACCGGCAGCCAGATCGCCGCGCAGGTCGTGCCGTACATGTCCGGCTACATCCAGCCGCAGGTGATCGAGGAGCCGGGGCAGCAGGAGCAGCCCCAGCAGGAGGAGAACAAGAACAAGGCGTCGCTGTTCGACGTGGTCGTGGGGCAGCTGGCCGGGCACGGCGGGCCCGCGCACCAGATCTGGCTGCCGCCGCTGGACGACGCGCCGCCGCTGAACGAGATGCTGCCGCAACTGTCGGTGGCGCAGCAGCACGGCCTGACCACCGCCGGGTGGGAGGGCCGCGGGAAGCTGTACGCGATGGCGGGCATCGTCGACAAGCCGTTCCACCAGCGGCGCGACCCGTACTGGCTCGACCTGTCCGGCGGCGCCGGCCACATCGGCCTCGCGGGCGGCCCGCAGAGCGGCAAGTCCACCGCGATCCGCACGCTCATGGCCTCGCTGGCGCTCACGCACACGCCCGCCGAGGTGCAGTTCTACTGCCTGGACTTCGGTGGCGGCTCGCTGGCCGCGATGGCCGACCTGCCGCATGTCGGCGGGATCGCGACCCGGCTCGACGCCGACCGGGTGCGCCGCACCGTCGCCGAGGTCAGCTCGCTGCTGGAGCAGCGCGAGCGGGAGTTCGCCGAGCGGGGCATCGACGGCATCGCCACGTACCGGCGGATGCGGGCCTCGGGCGAGTACCACGGCGACGGCTACGGCGACGTGTTCCTGGTCGTCGACAACTGGCTGACCCTGCGGCAGGACTACGAGGCCCTGTCCGACACCATCACCCAGCTCGCCGCGCGCGGTCTCGGCTACGGCATCCACCTCATCGCCGCGACCAACAAGTGGACCGAGTTCCGCACCAACGTGCGCGACCTGCTCGGCACCAAGCTGGAGCTGCGGCTGGGCGACCCGTACGAGTCGGAGATCGACCGGAAGCTGGCCGGCAACGTGCCGGAGAACCGGCCCGGCCGCGGCCTGTCCCGGGACGGGTTCCACTTCCTCACCGCGGTGCCGCGGATCGACGGCGGCGGCGCCGACGAGTCGCTGAACGACGGCGTGATGAAGATGTGCCAGGCGATCGCGCAGAACTGGCAGGGCCCGCGGGCCCCGCAGGTGCGGATGCTGCCGGAGGTGCTGCCGGCCGCGCAGCTGCCCACCCCGGCCGAGACGGGCCTGCGGATCCCGATCGGCATCGACGAGGACGGGCTGGCGCCGGTCTACCTGGACTTCTCCTCCGACCCGCACTTCATGGTCCTGGGCGACACCGAGTGCGGCAAGTCCAACCTGCTGCGGCACATCACGACCGGCATCACCAGCCGGTACACGCCCGACCAGGCGCGGATCATCTTCATCGACTACGGCCGCTCGCTGCTGGACGTGGCCACCACCGAGCACCAGATCGGCTTCGCCGCGTCCGCCCCGGCCGCGACGTCCCTGGTGAACGACATCCGCGGCGCGATGATGGAGCGGCTCCCACCGGCCGACCTGACCCCGGACCAGCTGCGTTCGCGGTCGTGGTGGACGGGCGCCGACCTGTTCCTCATCATCGACGACTACGAGATGGTCGCCACGTCCGACAACCCGCTGCGCCCGCTGGTGGAGCTGCTGCCGCAGTCGCGCGACATCGGCCTGCACATCATCCTGGCCCGCGCCATGGGCGGCGCCGGACGCGGCATGTTCGACCAGACCATCACCCGCGTCAAGGAGATGGCGTCGCCGGGCCTGGTGATGTCGGGCAGCAAGGAGGAGGGCGTGCTGCTCGGCAACGTCAAGCCGGAGAAGCTCGCCGTGGGCCGCGGCTACCACGTCGACCGCCGTACCGGCACCCGCCTGATCCAGACCGCCCTGTACGAGGAGACCCCGCAGTCCTGACCCCGGTTCCGAACCCCGGTTCCGATTCGATCCGTCCGAGCCGCGAACCCGTACGGCAACGTCAACGTCAAACGTCCACGACAGAGGTTCCGTGTTTCCCGCGTCCCCGCCGGGAACGTGCCCGCGAACGCGGGACCCTGCCCGCCACGGCCTCCGGGCCACTACGATGCACCGGTTACGGGCGGCCGCGAGAAACGGGGCCGCCGCCCGGAGCCGTTCGCCGACGCGAAGGAGTACCCGCATGGGCGGTGAGATCAGGCACCAGACCGATTCGATCCGGGATCACAGCAAGAGGTACGAGACCGAGGTGGGCGACCTGCTGAAGAAGACCCGGCAGACCCTCAACGGCGCGCCCCGCGAGGCCGCGTCGGCGGCGTTCACCATGTACGGGTTCGAGCTCGCCATGGCGCACAATCTCGCGACCGAGTGGGCCGACGAGGACCTGCAGACCAAGGTCAGGCAGCTCTACGACTTCGGCAACCGCTTCCGGGCCGTGGCGCAGAACCACGACCAGGCCGAACAGGCGAGCACGCTCAACATCTGACCCGTCCCGTCCCTGTCCCGCCCCCGCTTCTGACCCACCCCCCCGTCCCCCGCTTCTGACCCACCCCCCGTCCCCCGCTTGGGAGCCTCCCGATGTGCGGCGTCAGCGCCTTCAAACTCACCGCCCAGACCGCCTACATGGTGGCCGCGGGCTCGGCCATGCTCATCCCCAACGCCTGGCCCGCCGTCTCGATCATCTACGAGGGGCAGGGCGACCCCGACCAGATCCTGCACGCGGCGATGGACTGGTGGAAGGTCAACGAGCAACTGGGCGAGGTGATGCAGCTCAGTGCTCAACTGCGGGAGTCGATCGACGGCGACACCTGGACCGGCCAGGACCGCAACGCGCACAGCGAGAAGCTGTCGGAGTACGAGAACCAGTGCATGTGGTCGGGCATGCACGCGGCCGCGGTGAGCATGTCCATGTACGGCGTCATGGCGATGCTCATGATCTTCACCGTCATGATGGCGGTGGTCGCCGCGATCCTGTTCGCGCTCGCCATGTACGTCATCGCGATGTACGTGGCCTCGTTCTTCACCGCCGGCGCCTCGGCCGCGGCGGCGCAGGCCAAGGCCAACATCATCGCCGGCAAGTGCTACGCGGTGCTGAAGTCCACCGCCACGATCTTTGAAACGATCATGAGGGTGGCGTCGGCCGTGATGGCCGGGTTCACCGGCCTCATCGGCGTCGGCGGCAACGTGGCCAGCGGCAACTGGATGGCGCTGGCCGACCTCGGCAAGGGCATGTGGAACTCCATCGACGACCTGATCGCCGGCTCGCTCGGCAAGATCGACCAGTCGTTGATGTCCGGGCTGATGAAGGGCCGGCTGGGCGGCCAGCAGCTCTTCAAGTGGACGATCCCCACCGCCTCGCTGCCGCGCGACGCGCGCTTCCCGATCGCGATCCTGGCGGGCATCAAGGGCATCCCCGAGGTCGGGCTGGGCGGCTTCGAGGGCGCCGGCGGCCCCATCGGCCTGGGCAGCATCTACGGTCCGCGCCAGTACGGCGACGACTACGTCAACAAGACCCACCCCACCGACCCGCAGCCGGAGGTCTGAGCCTCTCGCCCCTCGAGGCGGAAGCCACGGGCCTTCCCTGGGCCACAACCGAACCTCCCGGTCTTCATGGGCGCCGCCGTGAAGACCGGGAGGTTCGCCGTTTCCGGGCCGCGGACGCGCGAAGCGGTGCCGGAACGTTCCAGCACCGCCTCAGCGGCACCCTCGCGCGCCGCCACGTTCGTCTCAGCGGGGCGGCCGGCCTCCCTGGGGACCCCGAGGGCCATGGGGGCCCCGGGGACCGTTCTCGTCGTCCTCGTCGTCCTGCCGCTCCTGGGGCTGCTGCGGACGCGACACCGGACCGCCGCCCTCGACGTGGCCGCCCGGGGACCAGCCGCCGCCGGAGCCGCCCTCCACGTGCCCACCGGGCGACCAGCCGCCGCCCGAGGAGCCTTCGACATGGCCGCCGGGCGTCCAACCGCCTTGTGCCTGACCGCCCTGCGGCCAGCCGCCGCCCTGTCCACCCTCGACGTGCCCCCCCGGCGCCCAGGCCGGAGGCGGTGGCGGGGGAATGTTCGGCTGGCCGGGCCCCTGCGGAGCGGCAGGACGCTGCGGGTCCGCAGGTCGAGGCGGGTCGGCGGGACGCGGCGGTGCACCCGGCGGAGGCCCGTAGCCGCCGGAACCACCCGGGGCTGCGCTCGGAGCAGGGTGCGGGCTGGGCGGAGTGGGAGCAGGACCGGGAGCAGGCGGCTGACCGGGCGGAGGCGTCGGGCGCGGGCCCCCGAACGGGAAGCCGCCCTCGCCCGGTGTGAAGAAGGGAAGACCACCGGGCGGGCCGGACGCGGGACCGGAACCGGCGCCCGCCCCCGGACGTGCCGGACCGCCCGGCGCACCGCCCGCGGGAGCATCGCCTCCCGGACCCCCGGACCCGGCACCCCCGATGCCCATCGCACGGCTGACCTGCTCCAGGATGCTCTCGACCTCCTTGGTGGCGCCCTCGAAGATCCGGCCCATGTCGCCCAGCGTCTGGGTGATGCCCTGGGGATCCTCGACGATGTCCTTGAGGTCGTCGGGCGTGAGGTCCTGCGCGCCGAGCGACTCGTCCACCAGCTCCTTGATCTTGCGTTCCAGATCGCGCTTGGCCTCGTATGAGGCCTCCAGGATGGCCGCCTTGAGATCGTCCGAACCGCCGCGCAGCGCGCGCGGATCGAGGTCGAGGTCGGCCAGCCCGCGGTCGTGGTCGTAGACGGCCTTCACCCGGCCGTCGCGGGACTCCCCGTGGCCCTGCAGCTCGGCCATCTGCCGCTGCATGTCGGCGACCTGGTCGAACTGCGACCGGACGTCGCGGAACATCAGCTCCGGGTCGAAGTCGTCATTGGATCCGAGATCCGGCACGAGGTCCCTCCTTGTTTGTCTCCAGGCCCGGCCCCGGGGGCGGCGGGTGGTCGTTCCGGGAGCTTGTCCCCCTGGGTCGGTCCCGGGTTCAGGCGCCGGGGCGCCAGCCGCGGCGCCGGCCGGCCGGGATGACGACGGAGCCGATGGCCACCCCCGCGGCCGCGGTGAGCGTGACGCCCGCGATGGACAGCGCGACGATCCGCCCGACCCGGTCGTCCGGCGGCGGCTGGTCGATCTTCACCTTGTGCGGGCCGGTGGCCGCCGCGGCGGACTGGCCGCGCGCGACCGTGGTCACCGCGCGCAGCGGATTGACCACGCCCGAGCCCGTGCCCTGGCCGCGGGAGCCGTCGGCGGTCAGCTCGATCTGCCGCTTCACCTGCTCGCGGTTCATCCTCGGATGGTACGAGCGGATCAGCGCCGCGGTGCCCGCCACGAACGGCGCGGCCTGGCTGGTGCCGTCGGCCATGTGGTACGTCCCCTGCGGCCACGTGCTGACGACCGACTGGCCCGGCGCGGTCACCGTGACCGGGGTCGTCTGGTTGGAGAAGGTGGCCAGCGAACCGTCCTTGTTGAGCGCGCCGACCGCGATCACACCCTGGTAGCTGGCCGGATAGGCGTTGCGCGGGGTCTGGTTCTGGTCCTTGATGTTGCCGGCCGCGGCCACGATGACCACGTCCTTCTGGAGCGCGTACTGCACCGCGGCGCGCAGCTCGGCGTAGTCGGGCGACTGGGACGACATGTTGATGACCTTGGCCCCCAGATCGACGGCGCGGCGGATGGCCGCGGGCGCCCACTTGGGATCGTTCTGCTGGCCGCCGGTCGCCGCCTTGACCGAGATCAGCTCGATCCCGGGCGCCACCCCGAGGAACGGGATGCCCTGCCGGCGCATGTCGGCCGCGCCGATGATCCCGGCGACCTCGGTGCCGTGGCCGACGCAGTCCTCGTTGCCGGTCTTGGTGACGTCGTACTGCTTGACCCGGCCGCGCAGCTGCGGATGGGTGCCGTCGACGCCGCTGTCGATGACCGCTACCTTGACGCCGCGTCCCCGCGTCAGCTCCCAGGCCTCGGTGAAGTTGAGCTGCTCCTGCGGCCACAGCTGGGCGGGAAGCTGGTTCCTGGGCTGACCGGCCTCACGGGGCTGCGCACAGGGCGCCGCCGCCCCGGCCGCCTGCGCCAGGGGAAGCGGAGGAGCGCACACAAGCCCGACGCCCAGAGCGGACGTGAGCGCCGCCCACCGTGCTCGCCTCAATGCCACCCCTCCCAACGGGCCGACTTCGGAGCCGCTTCAAGAACTGAGTAACAGCACATTACCGGCACCATACGTTCCCGTACCGTCGCGGACCGCGATCATGGACGGCCGGATCAGCCGATCCTCGCGAGCGCCTCGTTGATCGCCCGGGTGAGGAGCGCCATCTGCCGGAGCCCCGGATCCTGCTCCGCACCGTCGTCGCCCGTCCCGTCCTCGGTCTCGTCGCCCTCCGGCTTCGCCGGCCGCGCGGCGTTCCTGGCGCGCGCGTCGTCCAGCGCCGCATTCGCCGCCAGCACCAGCTGCCGGCCGAACTCTTCGGAGGACAGACGCATCGCCTCGGGATCCAGTTCCACCGCGCTGAGCCGTCCGCCCGGCGCCGCGGTCACCCTGATCCGGCCGTCCGCGCCCGAACCGGCGCCCTCGGCCTCCGCGCCCGCGCCGTCCGGGACGTCCACGGGCTCCGCGTCCGGCCTGCGGACGCGGATCGACTCCAGCGTCGCGCGGGCCTCGGCCAGCACCCGGTCCAGATCCGCATCCGAGAACTCCGTCAAACCGGTCTTCCCTCCCATGGTCCGCCCGGTGGCGCGGGCACGCGTCCGCCGCGGCGCTCCGGGCGAGCTTAACGAGCCGTGTGCCCGCCGGAGATCCTTCCGCCTCCCGATGGTCCGATTAGCAGTTTTGCTCCACATTGTGATGTTGACGGAGCCATCCCGAGCCGGCCGCCAGAAGCAACCGACCGAACAGCACCAGAACGCCCGGCGATCACGGCCCGGACAAACGGGAGAACCACGTCCCAGGGAAGAGCGCCGGCCGCCGAGTCGTGGACCGGGAAAGGAGTCTCCAGAACGCGCGAGGCCCCGCCGTCCGCGTGGAGCGGGCGGCGGGGCCGGTGAGCCGTGGCTCAGGTCAGATCGCGACCTCGAGGGCGGCGACCTCTCCGGTCTTCGCACTGATGGTGCTGTCGACGCTCACGCCGCCGGCGGCCAGGACGCGCACGGTCCAGTCGCCGTCGGCGGCGAAGAACCGGAACACCCCCTCGTCACCGGTGACGACCTCGGCGGTGAACTCACCGGTCGAGTCGAGCAGGCGGGCATAGGCGCTGGACACGGGTGCGCCGTCGCGGGTGACGGTGCCCTGGATGACGGCCTCGTTGGCCAGGTCGACGGTCGCCGGAAGGTGCGCCGTCTGCGCGGGCGCTGCGCAGCCCTGGGTCATGATTCCTCCATCTCCGTTTTCACGGGAGTGCTGTCCGCCGGCCGGGCGGAAGATCGTTCACTGGATCGGCCGGATTCACCGGGATCTGTTACTCGGGATCGCCGGGCCCCATTACCCGGGTCAGGTGCTCGGACTGGCCGAGCCGGACGACGCGGCCTACTTGGGCTCGCCGAGCTCGATCGGCACGCCGACCAGCGAGCCGTACTCGGTCCAGGAACCGTCGTAGTTCTTCACGTCCGGCAGGCCCAGCAGCTCGCGCAGGGCGAACCAGGTGTGCGAGGAACGCTCGCCGATGCGGCAGTAGGCGATGGTCGGCTTGCTCAGGTCGACGCCGGCCTCGGTGTAGAGCTCGCGGAGCTCGTCGTCGGACTTGAAGGTGCCGTCGTCGTTGGCCGCCTTCGACCACGGGATGCTGCGCGCGGTCGGCACGTGGCCGGCCCGCTGCGCCTGCTCCTGCGGCAGGTGCGCCGGCGCCAGCAGCTTGCCGCTGAACTCGTCGGGCGAGCGCACGTCGATGAGGTTGTCGGTGCCGATCGCGTCGACGACCTCGTCGCGGAAGGCGCGGATGGCCAGGTCCTGCTCCTTGGCCTTGTACTCGGTGGCGGGACGCTGCGGCACGTCCTCGACCAGCTCGCGGGAGTCCAGCTCCCACTTCTTGCGGCCACCGTCCAGCAGCTGGACCTTGTCGTGGCCGTACAGCTTGAAGTACCAGTACGCGTAGGCGGCGAACCAGTTGTTGTTGCCGCCGTAGAGGATCACCAGGTCGTCGTTGGCGATGCCCTTGGCCGACAGCAGCTGCTCGAAGCCGGTCTTGTCGACGAAGTCGCGGCGGACCGGGTCCTGCAGCTCGGTCTTCCAGTCGATCTTCACGGCGCCACGGATGTGGCCCTTGTCGTACGCCGAGACGTCCTCATCGACCTCGACGAGAACGAGGCCGGGCGAGTCCAGGTTCGACTCGACCCATTCGGCGTCCACCAGGACGTCGGAGCGGCTCATGCGGGAACCTCCCTGTCGGAGCGGATCTTCGTGGTGATGCGGCGGATCAGCAGGTACATCTCGCAGCCGAGGCAGAACCCGAACACCGCGTTCAGGAACGCCGCCCCCAGCGCGAAGGCGGTGGCACCGATACCGAGCCAGGTGAGCTCCAGGGCGTACCCGACCGTGCCGACCAGCGCGAATCCGAGGCCGACGCCCTGGGCGAACCGGGGCGGGCCCTCGTGCTCCAGCTCTCGGGGCGGGCCGAGACGGGGGCGGATCAGCGCTTGGTAGACCAGACCGTACGGTGCGTACCGGAGGCCGAGGAGGCTCGCGATCGCGAACACCACGGCCTGGGCGGCGAGCAGAACCCAGCTTCCCGTCACCAGGACCACGATCAGTACCACCGTCGTGATGGCCGCGGCCGAGCGCTGCCCACGCGGATCAACCTGCATCGGGGTGCTCCTGGCGGAGAGATTCTGTGCGTACGAGCTAGATCGTCGGAATGCTCGGAACGGCGGGCCCGTTGGAGCGGGCCAAGCGGCTCGATGCCTTAGGCCAGGCGACAGAGCGAGGCGGACACGCGGCAGAAATCGACCGCGCGTCGCTTCGTGAGCAGCTGCTCTGTCCGGTAACGCACGGTCCGATGGTAAGCCGACTTCCGTGGCCCTGTCACATCTGTCTCGCCTTTCGAGACAGTTACATTGCCTTTCACGCAGGTCAGCGCGGCGAAGTTCATGGACTGACCGGGTCAGGCAAGGGTGCCGAGGGCCGCGATGACGTCCGCTTTACGTGGCTGGCCGGTCGCTCGGCGGACGATCCGGCCACCGCCGTCCAGCACCAGCACGGTGGGCGTGCGGATCACGTTCAGCCTGCGGACGAGCTCGAGACGGGCCTCCGCGTCGATCTCCACATGGGCCACTCCGTCGACCATCCCGGCGACCTCACCGAGGATCCGGCGGGTGGCGCGGCAGGGCGCGCAGAACGCCGTGGAGAACTGCACCAGCGTGGCACGCTCGCCAAGCTCAACCCCAAGATCGTCCACCCCGAGCCTGTCACCGCCCAAAGCCTCTGGACGACCACCAATGCCCGTGTCGTCGTTCACCGGGGTGCTCCCCTCCGCCGCCTTGCCCTGAACGCGCAGCCTGCCATCGCGGTGCCGCCGAACAAGACCGAACACGGTGGCGGCCACGAGGACCGCGATTGCCACGAGTGCGCCTTCCACGCCAGGGTGCAACCATGCCCGTACACCGTCTCTTCCCCTGACGCCAGCAAGGTCTTCCCTCGCAGCAAGCGGCAGCAGCAAGGCGAGGACGCCGTCGCCGTCGTCCGCGGGCTGCGCCGCCGGGAGCTGCTCCGGGTCGCGGTCGCCGACCTGCTCGGCCTGGCCGACGTCGGCGACGGCGCTCACCGACATCGCCACCGCCATCCGGCTGGGCAGCGGCGCGTGCAATCCGCCCCCATGACGACGATCTCCAGCGCCATCACGCACACCACCTCGCGCAAGGTCAGGCGGGGATGGTGAGGATGGGCTGGCCGTCCAGGGTGACGACCTCGAACGAGTAGATCTCGTCGCGCTGGAACATGGTGGAGCTCTCGTAGACGCCGTAGCCCTTCCGGTACGCCACGTACCAGCTGCCGAGGGCGTCCCGCTGCCCGTTCCGGGCCACCGCGTACCAGCGGCAGTGCCCGCCGAACGGCGCACCCGCCAGATGCAGTTCGACCTTCGTCCCCCATCCCCGCTTGTAGAGCACCAGCTCGGCCTTGACCCGGTTGGACGCGTTGGCGGCGTTGAGCCGCTCTCCTCCGGGGCTCGGCGAGATCAAGGGCGTGGCTGGCGCCGACGGGCCCGGCCGCCCGGCGACCGGACGGTCGTCCCGCGTGACCCCGGACACCAAGCCCCCCGCCAGCGCCCCCATCAGGACGAGCGCGCACGCGGCCAGCGCGGCGGGCGTCCACCACAGCCGGCCCGCGCCGGGCGGGCGTCGGAGGAGCCCGCGGACCCCGCGGCGGCGCCGCGCCGCGCGCGCCAGCAGCGAGTCGAGCAACTCCGGCGGTGGCCCCGTCACCTGGGTGATCTGCGCCTGGTTCACCCGGCCGAGCAACGCGGGCAGCCCCGCCAGCCCGGCCAGCTCGTCCCGGCAGGCCGGGCAGGACTCCAGGTGGGACTCCAGCCTGGCGCGTTCCGCGGGTTCGATCGCGCCGAGGACGTACACGCCCAGCGAGGTGCGCACCTCCGCACAGCCGTTCACGGCGCCAACCCCCGCTCCTCCAACGCGAGCTTGAGCGCCCGGAGGGCGTAGTACGTGCGGGACTTCACGGTGCCGGGCGGGATGCCGAGCGTTTTGGCGGCCTCGGCCACCGAACGCCCCTGGTAGTAGGTCTCGACCAGCACTGCCCGGTGCTGGGGGCTGAGGTCGGCCAGCGCCTCGGCGACCGTCCAGGACTCCAGGGCCCGGTCGATGTCGTCCGAGCCGGCCTCGGTCATCATCAGGTGCTCGTCGATCCCGGTCTCGGGCGGCCTGGCCCGGCGTGCCCGGTGCGCGTCCACCACCAGGTTCCGCGCCACGGTGAACAGCCAGGGCCGGACGGGCCGCCCGGCGAGCGCCTCGGGATGCCGCCAGGCGCGCAGCAGCGTCTCCTGGACCACATCCTCGGCCTGAGGGCGATCGCCACCGGTCAGGCGCAGGACGTAGCCGAGGAGGGGACCACCGTGCTCGTCGTAGAGAGCGCGCAGCAACCCTTCATCCGCGGTCGGACCCACATCTCTCACACGTACGGACTCCCCGTCCGGTTCACGCCCCCGCCATTTCCGCAGATCTTGTCAAGCCGCCCCACCCTCCCCGCAACGGCCCCTCCCAGCCAGACCGCCCGATCTCTCCAGCCGGGCCTCGTTCACACCAGGCTCTTTCAGCTGGTCACCCGACTGCGGCGCCCGGCAGGCTCCTGAGCGAGGACCGTCCAGGCCGCCAGCCCGAGAGTGAGCACCGCCGCCCACAGCCGGTGGGCCTCCTCCCAGCGGTCGTCTCCGAGCGGGACGGTGAGGGCGAGGCCGCCCGGGAGCACGGCGGAGGCGATCGCGATCGCCAGCACCGCGCCGCCCGCCGCCAGGCCGGGCGAGGCCGCGGACGTGAACCGCACGGCCCCCGCCGCGATCGCGAGGGCCGCCGCGACCAGCGCGGCGGCCTCCAGCGTCGCGGCGCCGACGGGCAGTCCGCCGCCCTCCGTCCCCGCCGCGGCCAGGGCGCACACCACCGCCCACCACGCCGCGAGCGGCGGCAGCGCCAGCACGAGCCGCAGCCCCTGCCGGACCGGCCGCTGCACCGGGACGACGTCGGTGGTGTGCCGGGCGGGGTCGTCCAGGACGAACGCCATGCCCAGCGCCCCGGACAGCGCCGCCATCCGCAGCAGGTACAGGACGGTGCCCGCGTCGAGCTCAAGCGACAGGACGAGCGGCACCGCCACCAACACGAGCCCGAGCCCGGCCCCTGCCGCCGGCGCCATCCACACCATCGACCGCGCCACCGGCCGCACCAGCGCCCGCAGAACCACCATCCCCGATCCCCCGCTCCTCCTCGCACCCGACATCACGTCCACCACCCCGCCCACGTGCCGCCCGTCCTCTCGGCATTCGTCGTCACACCAATCCCGCGTCCTGCGTCCCATCCCACCCGCTGCCCGATACCGCCTCTCGCCGCATCCGCCGTGGTGTCCCACGTCCTGCTCCACAAGCGGCCCGGCGCCACGCCCCGCATGGTGCGCAACACCGCGTCCGTCATCACGGCCAGCGGAGTACTCGCGGTCATGAGCAAACCCACATGCGATCGTCAGCGATCGCGCCCAGGACGGTCACACCCAGCAGCACGGCCACGCGGTCTGTGAAGGTCCCCGAACCGACCAGCCCGTCCCAGAGAACGCCTCGACCCGCCAGGCGGGCTCAGCGGACGGCCTGGTCAGCAGGGCGCGGACGACCGTGTACTCGCGAAACCGCACTCTGATCGAGGTCGCCGGTGTGGCGTCCGGCGTGGTGTCGGACGCCGTGATCGACGTGGCGTTCGACGTTATGAGCAGGCCCACCGGCGGTCGTCGGCGGCCTCGGCCGGGGCGGTCACGCCCAGCAGCCAGGCCGCGTGATCCATAAGGGTCTCCGGACGGGCTAAGCCGTCCCAAAATGCCCCGACCCGCCAGGCGGGCTCAGCGGACGGCCTGGTCGGCAGGGCGCGGGCGAGCGTGTACTCGCGAAACCGCACTCTGATCGAGGTCGCCGGTGTGGTGTTCGACGTCATGAGCAGGCCCACAGGCGGTCGTCGGCGGTCTCTACGGGGGCGGTCACGCCCAGCAGCGAGGCCGCGCGGTCTGTGGAGGTGCCTGGACGGGTCAGCTCGTCCCAGGATGCGTTGATCCGCTTGGCGATCTCGGGGGTCGGCCTGTTGAGGAGGGCCTGGACGACGGCGTACTCGCGGTCTCGGACCGTGATCGGGTTCACCGGCGCGAGGATCATGCCGCCGCCACCGCCCATGTTCTTGCGGGCGGTCGCGTACTGCGCCTCGCCGTCCGGGATTCCTCTGATCGCCAGCCAGAACATCAGGACGCCGCGCGCGTCGCAGTGGACGCGGCCGAGGCGTTCCGAGCGCACCACCATGCCTCGGGCGACGCCGGCGGCCAGTTCGAGCCGCCGCTCGCCGTCCCAGGCGGTGCCGATGGTCACCTCGTGGCCGCCGTCGGGGGCGGGCGGCAGCTCGCCCATCGCCGAGGGGCCCTTCACGGCGTACACCCGCTGGCGCACGGTCAGCTCCCGCGTCGCCGCCGGTCCGGCCAGTGCACGCACCCCGTCCACGACCTTGCGCCACTCGGCGGTCCAGGGCTTGAACTCCTCGAAGGCGCAGTAGGTGGTGAGGCCGTGCCGCACGCAGTCTTGAACGGCGGCGGGCTCGCGGGTGGCTCGTTCCCTGGCGGCGGCCAGTTCGGTGGACGGACCGCGGCCCTGCATGACCGCGGCGGCGACGGTGACGGCCAGCGCGCCGGCCGCGACCGCGCGGATCACCGCCGTACGGCCGCCGCTCGCCCACACCGCCACCATGACCATGAGGAACGCGGCGGCCACCAGGTAGAGCGCGTGCCAGCCGGCCGGTCTGCCCACCAGCTCGGCGGTCAGGGGCCGCTCCCCCTCGTCGGCCACCAGCGGCGCCAGCCACCGCGGCCCGCCCTCGTCGGCCACCAGCACGAACGTGGCCGCCAGGACGACGACCACCGCGAGCGGCCCCGCGAACGCCGACCGGGCCAACCGGCCGAGCATCACCCCGACCGCGCCGAGGAACAGCACGATCAGGGGTCCCGTCGCCAGCTCGGCGAACGACCCGTGCCCCACCGCGCCCGGCCGCGCCGCCTCACGGGCGAACAGCGCGGCCACGACCACCGCGGTGACCAGCGCCAGCGGCACCACCGACAGCGCGTGCGCGACCGTCCGCCACCAGGGCGCCAGCACCAGCACGCCGAAGTGCGCCTCGGTGCCGTGCCGGCGGGAGCGCAGGACGGCCGCGTTCACCGTCAGCAGGCCCATGAGTCCGATCAGCAGGGGTCCGAGCTGCGACTCCCGGTCCACCTCGTGCAGGACCGGGTAGGTCTCCCCGTCGCCGGGCCACAGCGTCATGACCACGTGCCCGAGCACGGCGAGGATCACCAGCGGGCGCAGTAGCAGCCGCGCCTCGACCCGCGCGAGCGCCAGCGTCGCCCGCACGGGCGATACCTCCGGCACTGTCTCCACGGGCCTTTCCAGGACTGTCATGCGTCCTCCTTGGGGGACGGCTCCGCGTGCGCCCTTGCGAGGGCGTGCGGTGCTGGGGCTTCCAAGGCGTCGTTCATGGTGCGACCGGCTGTCCGTCCAGGGCCAGGAGGTAGCCGTCCTCCAGGGTCGGGGTGAGCAGGGCCGCGTGGGCTGGAGGGTCGCCGAGGTTGCGGAACTCGCCTGTTCCGGTGCGCCAGCCGGCCAGGGCTCCCGGTGAACGCTCGGTGCTCGACCACACCCGGCCTTCGGCCAGGGCGGCCAGCTCGGCCGGGGTTCCGTCGAAGCGGATCCGGCCCCGGTCCATGACGATCACCCGGCCGCAGAGCATCGCGACGTCCTCGGTCTGGTGCGTGGACAGCAGCACGGTCCGTCCCGCGCCCGCCTCGGCGATCAGTTCCCGGAACCGCATCCGCTGCTCGGGGTCCAGCCCCACGGTCGGCTCGTCCAGCACCAGGAACCCCGGATCGCCCACCAGCGCCGCCGCCAGCGCCACCCGCTGCCGCATCCCGCCCGACAGCGCCCGGATCCGCTTGCCGCGCAGCTCGGCCAGGCCGACGCCGTCCAGGACGCGCCGCACCTCGGCGTGCCGGGCCCGCCGGTCGGTCATCTCCTTGAGGATCGCCACGTAGTCGACGAACTCGAACGCCGTGAAACCGGGGTGGAACCCGGGGTTCTGCGGGAGGTAGCCCAGCACCCGCCGGGCCTCGGTACGCCCCCGCACGCTGCGCGGGTCATGCCCCAGCACCCGCATCGACCCCTTGTCGGGCGGTGTCGCCGTGGCGAGGATCCGCAGCAGCGTGGTCTTCCCGGCCCCGTTCGGCCCGAGCAGCCCGATCACGCCGCGGCCGAGGTCGAGGGACACGTCGTCGACCGCGCGCGTGCCGCGATAGGAGAGGGTCAGCCCGGCCGCCTCCACGGCGGATCCGGTACCGGACGACGGATCTGGACTGGTCACGACAGCCTCCTGGCCGCGAATCGGAAGGACGGGTTCGGAGCGAGGTGCCGGCCGTGGTCGAACCGGTCGCGTACCGCCAGCAGCAGCGACGCCGCCGCCACGACCGCCACCGCCGCGACCACCCGCCCGGCGGGGGTGAACGGGAACAGCGCTCCCCCCACGAGCAGCCGGTCGGCCACCAGCGCCGCCGCCCAGCCGCCCCCGACCACGCCGGGCGCGACGATCGGCCCGAGCCATGGCATCAGCGCCAGCCCGAACGTCGTCAGCGCCAGCGCGGGCAGCAGCCAGCCCGCCGTGACCACCGCGAACGACGGCACCGCCAGGCTCGCCGCCAGCGACACCGGGATCGTGGTCGCCAGCACCGCCACCGTCCGCACCATCAGCAGCCGGAAGGTGTGCAGCGGCGCCACCACCGCCATCTCGTGCGTCGGGTCGAGCCCGGGCCCGAACGACAGCGCCACCCCGGCCAGCGGCAGCAGCGGCGCCGTCGCCAGCAGCAGCAGCGGCGTCGCCGTCCGCCCCACCAGCGCCGACAGCACCAGCACGGTGACCATCGCCAGCAGCCAGGACCGGCGCAGCACCGGTGTCGCCGCCAGCAACCGCGCCGTGTGGTCGGGCACCCCGACCTTGAGCAGCAGCGATTCCACGGGGCCGGGACGCGGGACGTCCATCTCGTCCTGGAGCCGGGCCCAGCCCGTGTCGAGCGCCGCCGGGTCGAACGCGGCCCCCAGCTGCGCGCGGCAGTCGCCGCAGGCCATCAGGTGCCGGTCCGCCGACCACAGCCGGGGCGGCTCCAGCGTCCCGGCCGCGTACGCCCGCAGATCCTCCTCGGGCACATGCCACGGTGTCGGTGCGGTCATGTCAGCTCCTGCCGCAGTTGCCGGCGGGCGCGCATCGCCCGCGTCTTGACGGTGCCGGGCGGCACGCCGAGCAGGGCGGCGGCCTCTCTGGTGGTCAGCCCGTCGATCACGGTCGCCTGCAGGACGGCGCGCAGCTCGGGCGACAGCCGTTCCAGCGAACCGGCCAGATCGCCGTGCTCGACGCGCGCCAGCACGTGCTCCTCGGCGGACCGCTCGTCCCGGTGCCGCATCCGTGCCAGCGCCTGGCGCAGGCGCCCGCGCGCCCCGTCGCCGCGCAGCGCGTCGATCAGGCGCCGCGAGCCGATCCGCCACAGCCAGCCCGCGACGTCGCCGTCGTGCCGGTAGGAGGCGGTGCCGCGCCACACGGCCAGGAAGGTCTCCTGGACGATGTCGTCGACGACCGCGTGATCGGCGCACCGCCCGCGCAGCCGCGCCGTCAGGAAGGGCGCGTACCGGCGGTACAGCTCCTCGAAGGCGTGCCGGTCACCGTCGGCGGCGGCTCTCACCAGCTCGCCGTCGTCGCGGCCGCCCGGCCCGTTCACCTCGCTCACACCCCCTCATCGGAACGGACCCCCGTTTCGGTTCACGGAAGGTGCGGCGGTGAGGAAGCGGCATGCCTGGACGCTCCGGCGCCCGGCGGGAGGCGGAGGTGGGAGAAGGAGGGCGGAGGGTCAGACGCCGCGCAGGTTGCTCATCTTCAGGTTGTCGGCGGTCGCGCTAACGCGGAGCCCCTCGGGGGTCGGCTGGATCTGGCTGATCCGGGAGCCCACCGGCAGGTTGGTGATGGGAACCGTCCAGGCCAGGCGGTCACGGAGCAGCGGGAGCGGGATCTGCCCGGCACCCGAGCCCGCCGACACCGGGGTGATCACGATGCCGCCGCGGGTCGCCTTCACCGACACGACCGCGCTGCCCGTCACCGGGAAGCCCATGATCGCCCCGGCCATGTCCACCTGCAGGTCGTCGCCCTTGGGCCCGATCTTGCGGACCTCCTTGGGGGCGCGCTGCTGGAGCACCTCGTACGGCACCACGGCGGAGGCGGTCGCGGTGCGGACCGTCACGTTGTTGGAGTTGCCCGCCATGACGTCGCTCAGCGGAGCGCCCACCCCGCGCATCTCGACCTTGACGTCCTTGACGGTGATGCCCGACTGGCTCCAGTCGCCGATGGACACGTCGATCCGCTCGTACTCGCCGCCGATCGCCTGGGTGAGGAAGGGAAAGCCGTGGATCTTCACGTCGGGCTGCTGCCGCAGGTCGTACTGCGCCGCCACCTGCCGGCCGATCTCGTTCTGGGCGAACCGGACGCCGAGCCGGTCCGCGGCGATGACACCCCCGACCACGAGGATCAGCAAGACCACCAGCACTTTCCGCATGACTCTCCTCCGGGCGTCGGGACGGCCACACCCTAGTCCGAGCGGAGGGGCCGCCGAGTCGCTCCACAGAACCAGATAGGCAGGAAAAATGTCGGAAAAGATGTGATATCAGCCACCCGCGAACGGCGGCAGCACCTCCACCACACCGCCCTCCGGCAACTCGATGGCCTCGTGTGGCCGCTTCCCGACCGGGACGCCGTCGACCAGGAACGAGCTACGGCCGATCACCCGCCCGAAATCGGCGTCCCGCCCGTCCACACGGGCCGCCCGGGCCAGCGCGTCGGCCAGGGTCACGGCGTCGTACGGCTCCTCGTGAACCCCCGCCGCGGCCTTCGCGGCCGCCCAGTATCTGATCGTTCCCTGAGCCATAACCCCAGAGTCTCATCTGCCTGACCCGGCGGCAGCGGGCGCATACCCCCATTGCCCCGATCCGCGCCTCGGATATGCTCTGCGAAGAGGGATCCGGGCGATGGGGCCGTGGAGTTCATCCGATGACCCAGCATGGCACCACGTCGCGAGCCGTACGCCTGGCCGGGCTCGAGGATGGACCGCCTGGGTCCTTACGTCTTTTTGGCGAGGAGGCGGCACTTGAGCAGCTTGCTCCTGCTGACCAACGCTTTGGAACCTTCCGATGAGGTCCTGCCCGCGCTGGGCCTCCTGCTGCACTCGGTCCGCGTCGCGCCCGCCGAGGCGTCCGCGCTGATCGACGCGCCACCGGCCGACGTCGTCCTCGTCGACGCCCGCCGCGACCTGGTCCAGGCCAAGAGCCTGTGCCGGCTGCTGCGCACCACCGGCCTGGACTGCCCGCTGCTCGGCATCGTCACTGAGGGCGGCCTCGCCGCCCTCAGCCCCGAATGGGGCCTGGACGACGTGCTGCTCCAGACCGCGGGCCCCGCCGAGGTCGAGGCCCGCCTCCGCCTGGCCGTCGGCCGCGCCGCCGCCGTCGCCGAGGCCGACGAGGTCCCCGGCGAGATCCGCAGCGGCGAGCTCACCATCGACGAGGCCACCTACACGGCCCGCCTGCGCGGTCGCGTCCTCGACCTCACCTTCAAGGAGTTCGAGCTCCTCAAGTACCTGGCCCAGCACCCCGGCCGCGTCTTCACCCGCGCCCAGCTGCTCCAGGAGGTCTGGGGCTACGACTACTTCGGCGGCACCCGGACGGTCGACGTCCACGTCCGGCGCCTGCGGGCCAAACTCGGCGCCGAGTACGAGTCCCTCATCGGCACCGTCCGCAACGTCGGCTACCGCTTCGTCCCGGACCACCGCCCAGGCGAACAAGAAGAGGCCGCCGCCGTCCCGTCCTAGGCCCCACTCCTGGACGCAGCCGGGGCTCTAACAGGAGTCTCCGGGTGAATCGTTCACGCTCCTTCTCTGGGTGAATCGGTTCCTCGCCATCTCGCCACGCTCGGGTCCCTGGGTAAAGTCGGTCCTCGCTTCGCTCGGGCTGCGCCCTCTGGGGCTCCCGCCCCAGACCCAAGGCAGGGGGCTCCGCCCCCCACACCCCCGAAACCCGGGACGACCAGCCGAAGACAAGCCCTCAGCACTTGAAGGCCACCCACACCGGGACCGACCGGCTCACGACCCTTTACCGTTCGGTCACTGACCGCCCGGGTTCTCCCGCTTGCCCAGCGGAACGGCTGCTCGGAGATCCCATCGGTAGAGCCGTCCGTCGCGGACCTGCTCGACGAGATGAACTTCACCGACCCGCAGGGGGCGGCCCTGGGGTTGGAGCGCGAGCGCGTCGATGACGGGTTTCGCCGGGCCGTCTCCGTGGCTGTAGGCGACGGAGACGTGCGGGGTCCAGTCGGGCTCGTCGGCGAGCTGGTGCACGCGCACCGATGCGGCTGCGGCACCCCGGACCGCCTCACGCACCGGGTCAAGGGCCTGCGGTGGCCGGATGCCGAGCATGATCGCCTCGCTGTGGAACCACAGCTTGCCCAGCTCCACCTCGATCGGGGCCAGGGCGCCAAGCCGTTCCGCGGCCCCTTCGAGCATCGCGTCGACCTCGGCCACGCTGATCTCGTCGGCGAACCCGATGATCTGCGTGGTCATGTGCAGCCACTCCTCCGGGATCAAGTCCAGGCCGTCCAGTCCGGCGAGCTTGTCCTGGTACTGGCGTACGAGTTCGCGGGGCTCGGGCTGGTCGTGCAGCAGGATGTGCCATACCAGCAGGCGCCGACCCGGCCGGACGCCGGGACGCCACCACCAGTGGTCGGACATGCGGGTCGGATATGGACTCATGGGACCTCCGGGGTGGTGAGGGCCGTGTGCTCAAGCGAACCGGTTTGGAAGGCGCGGATGCGTTCTTGCAAGGAGCTGGCCCGAGGGTCGCCCTTGTAACGGTTGTGACCGAGTCGCTGGGCAACCTCGGTCATGCGGCCGGTGATGGTGACGACACGGAACTCCCGGCCGAGGTCAAACACCGGGGCCAGTTCCTTGGCCGCGCCTTCCGGCTCACCCTTCATGACGTAGGCCAGCGCGGCGCCAATGCGAACCTGGGCCCAGGTTCCGTACACACGGGGGTCGCCTTCAGCCCATGCGTCATCGGCGGCCTGAACGGAGTGGAGCATCGCGTCGGGGTCGCGGGCACCGAGGCCCACCTGGAGTGCGTAGGTCTCCTGCCGGGCGCGCGGGCAACTCCAGGCGTCGGCCGTTTCGTCCAAGTTGTTCAGGTCATCGCGAGCGTCCTGGGCCCGCCGTAGAGCCTCATAGGCCGAGCCGATATCGCCACTGGATTGCAGAGCGGTCGCCTCCGAGACTGCCAGCAGGATCCGCCCACGGGCTCCTATGGGCGCCAGGTCGAATCCGCGACGAGCGAACTCGGCCGCCTCACCATAGCGACCTTCCCATCTAGCGGTCTTGGACTGCGCACACAGCACCAGCGCACGGACCGGATCCGAGTCGGCCTCGTCAGCGCACGTCCAGGCCGCGTACCCGTAGGCGTCCGCAAGGTCGTAGCGCCCGACGTCGCCAGCCAGAAGGTTGATCAGGGCGAACAGCTCAGCCGACACAGTGAGCAGCGTCTGCGTCTGACCGAGGCGCTGGCGGCCGTTGCGCAGGATGTACGTCACGCGGGCCTGGAGACCGCGGGCTTCTCCCAGGACGTCCAGCGGCGGCCGACGGGGATAATCGAACGTCAGCCGACGGGTCGCGGTCTCCAGATAACCGATGACACCATCGCCCACATTGGACTGCTCCAGCCACGCGGCAAGTTCGACCGCTTCCTCGGCTGCGTCGTCTCGGGCGGGCTGAGTAATGATGCCGGGGCCGGTGTAGAACAATTCTGCCTCGGTCTTGCCTGTGACCTTCGCGTACAGCGGCCGGTAGATCGGGCCCGGAACGGAGTCGCCCCGCTCCCACTGCTTGATCATGTCCGCAAGGCTCTGGATACCCGGCAGGTCGTCGGCGGTCTGGCCTGCGGCGTTGCGGAGCAGAATGGCCCACTTCTCACGCGAGTAACGCGCACGGCCGGTGAGGCTCTGCGGCTCCTCACGCAGCCGCCGCAGACGCGCGCCGATGGCCTTCCTGATGACCTTCTTGTCGGCGGACATGTCGCGATTCACCTCTCGCCGGGACCCGTCAAGGGGAGGCTGCGTAGCCTCCCCCTCCTCCCCATGGTCCCCCTAGTCCTCCGCCATCCGCCACGGATTCACTGGCTCCAACAGAACGTGCGTCGGCGCGGTGGGTCGATGCAGGCGCACGTCCTGGCCAGAGACAAAGCGGCCCCGGCCTGGTGTTACCGCACCAGGTGGCCCGGGGCCTCGGCCGGAAGGAGACTCCGACCTATGGCTGATGGTAGATCCATCACCGAGCCGCTCGCCCGGCTCGCCGCGTTCCTGGGCGGCCAGGGCCTCAAGACCGAGCTGACCGAGCGCGGCTTGAAGGTGGTCAACCCGGAGATCGCCGGGTGCTGCTCGGCCAACGCGGCCGACACGGTCGCCTGCCGTCCGCGGCCGGAGGACGGTGGCCGACTCTGGCTGTGGACGTCGTGGGGCGAGCCGATCGCCGAGGCCGACCACATCGTCGACGCCGCCCTGATCATCCGTGGCAACCTTGCCCGCCGTGCGCTGGGCGAGGTCGCGCGGTGAGCGCGATGGCTCCGCCGCCGGCGGAGGTCTCCCGCATCGTCGCCGAGTTCCGCCGCTGCTTCCCGGGCGTTGTGGCCTGGTGGGGACGCTCCACAGGGCAATGGTGGGCACTCACCCGTGACGGCTTCGGCCGTGACCACTTGGTGGAGGCGCCCGATCCGGCCGAGCTGGCTCGTCGGGTGCAGGCCGTTCTCACCACGCCCCGATTCGCCCACGACCGCCGAGCCGACGACCCTGCGAGTCCTCTGGCGACCGGTATCGACGGACCTGGTCGGCCCGCCGCGGCCCCGGGCCGCAGACCTATGGCCGCCATGGCTTCGTCCGGCGCGGCCCGCTCTGCGGCCGTCGCTGACACTCTCGACGATCCCTGGAGCGCGAAGCATGCCTCGCTTCAACGAACCGTCCGTCCTGACGCGGTACGCGCAGTTCGGACCGCTCGACAGCCTGCACGGCGCACTCCGCCAAGCATTCCCCCAGGTAAGCGTGGCCCGCGTCAGGAAGCCCTCGGAGTTCGTCGCCGTCGACTGCCGGCGCCGGGGGCCTTGGCGGGTCTGCTGGGAGGACGGCGACGAGCTGTTCATCTGGGCCTCTGGTCCTGACAAGGACAAGCCCGTCGGCACCCTCATCTATGTCGATCGGACCGCGCAACGGATCGCGCGCCTGCTCGGCCTGCCTACTGACGTACTGCGATGCTGACGCCCCGTCCGTAGACGCGGCCGGGATGGCTGATCGACCACCTCGCGTCCCCGAAGTGCACATGGCACACCTACCCAGACGGCGGGGCGGGCTGGCCTCAACGGCGCGGCAGCCGGGCCCGTCCCGCATCAACGCCGTGCGACTGCCCCAGCTCCCACGCCCCCTTCGGGAGACCCCCACGCACTCAGGGCGGTCGCACGGCCCAGAACCCGGGTTGGTGGCGGGGAAACGCCACCGCCCGGGGCAGTGCGGCCGGTGTTCCTTGGCCCCCCGGAGGGACATCGGCCGCAACCACAGACTGCGGCTCCGGTAGATGGCGCGCGCCGGGGCCGTGCCAGGTTCGTCGAAAGCGCGCCGGAGGTGAACATGACCATCACAGCCGACCACACCGATCAGGCCGCGCAGGCCGCTGTCAAGGACCCGCGTGACCTCGTCCCGCCCGAGGTGTTCGACCTTCTCGTGGCGGACATCATCCGCTACAACCACGTCACCCGCGTCTACGCCGAGCGGCTGATGGGGCAGGCGCTGGTGTTCCTCAAGGCGCACGCCGACCTCGTCAAGGCCGCGAAGGCAGACCCCGGCGCCTGGATCAGGATCGTCCCCTCGGTGCCGGTCGACGAGGGCTGGCACGCCTTCCTCAAGCGCACCAAGCCCTACACCGAGTTCGGCATGCACCACGCGGGCGACTACCTGCATCATGTCCCGGTAATGGACGAGGACATCCGGTCCGGCGCCGCGCTGGAGCGGACCGTGCCGATCCTGAAGGCCACCGGTTACCGCCTCGACATGGAGTTCTGGGAGTCCGGTGCCGGGGCGGGCTGCTGCCCGCCCGAATGGTCTCGTCCAGGAGGTCCGGCCGGTCACGGCCGGAACCAACGCCGAGCTGGCCGCCGTGGTGAACGGCGCGGCGGGGCTGGCGTTCGTCAAGGCCGCGAGGATCTCCGGCCGTCAGGCCCGTGCGTTGCGCAGAGAGGCCGCGATCAATCCGCACGTCCGCGAGTTCGCCCCCCGGCTCCACTGGACGGTGGAGACCGAGGGGTGGCTCGTGCTCGGCTTCGAGCACGTCGACGGTCGGCACGCGAACTACGCGCCCGGCTCCCCGGATCTGAACACGCTCGCCGCCTTCATCCGGGAGCTGCACATGCTGGCGTGCCCGGACGTGGTGGAGATGCGCGTCGAGCGGCGTTGGGAGGGCCTCGCTGAGGACGTCTCGGCGCTCGCCGGAGACACACTCCTACACACCGACCTCAACCCGCGCAACCTCCTGATCACCAGGTCCGGCCGCCCTTACGTGGTCGATTGGGCGTTCGCTTCTCGCGGGGCCGCCTGGATCGAGGCCGGCCAGGTCATCCCGTGGCTGATCCATGCCGGGCACAGCCCGGCGGAGGCCGAGGCGTGGGCCGACCAGGTCCCCGCCTGGAGGCTCGCCGACCCTGCCGCGATCGACCTGTACGCACAGGTATCAGCCGAACGGTGGAGGCGGCACAGCCAAGCCAACCCACGCCCAAGCGGCGAAGTGCCGGAATACGTCACCGTGAGGGAACGGTGGGCGCGACATCGCGCACGCTGATCCGCCACGAGAGGAGCGTAAGAGCCCGAGCGCTTCCATAAGCGGGTCAGGCCCGATGTGCGGGGGCGGGCCATCAGCCTTATCGAGGATTGCCTGTTGCTTGTCGGTCCGGAGCTGGTCGGGGGGTGTGGGGGGCGGAGCCCCCTGCCTTGGGGTTTGGGGCGAGAGCCCCAATGAGGGCAGCCCGAGCGAAGCGAGGACCGAATCAGCCAGAGGCCCGAGCGGAGTGGTGCGGGGCGGAGCCTTGCTGGGGGGCTGGCTCCCGAGAGAACACAGCCCCCAGATCGTTCAGCCGAAGCGGCCGGTGATGTAGTCCTCGGTGGCCTTCTGTTCGGGGTTGGTGAAGATGTTGCTGGTGTCGTCGATCTCGATCAGCTTGCCGGGCTGGCCGGTGCCGGCGATGTTGAAGAAGGCGGTGCGGTCGCTGACGCGGGCGGCCTGCTGCATGTTGTGGGTGACGATCACGATGGTGTACTGGCTCTTCAGCTTGGCGATGAGGTCTTCGATCGCCAGGGTGGAGATGGGGTCGAGGGCGGAGCAGGGCTCGTCCATCAGGAGGACCTGGGGCTGGACGGCGATGGCGCGGGCGATGCAGAGGCGCTGCTGCTGGCCGCCGGACAGGCCGGCCCCGGGCTTGGAGAGGCGGTCCTTGACCTCGTTCCAGAGGTTGGCGCCCTGGAGGGACTCCTCGACGATCTCGTCCAGGCGGGACTTCTTGCGGACGCCGTTCAGCTTCAGGCCCGCGGCCACGTTGTCGTAGATGGACATCGTGGGGAACGGGTTGGGCCGCTGGAAGACCATGCCGACGACGCGGCGCACGGCGACCGGGTCGACGGACTGGGCGTAGAGGTCCTCGTCGTCCAGCATGACCTTGCCCTCGACGCGGGCGCCGGGGATGACCTCGTGCATCCGGTTCAGGGTGCGCAGGAACGTGGACTTGCCGCAGCCGGAGGGGCCGATGAACGCCGTCACCGACCGCGGCTCGATCGTCATCGAGATGTCCTCGATGGCGTGGACGCCGCCGTAGTAGGCGTGCAGTCCGGAGACTTCGATCCGCTTGGCCATGGGGTGAATGCTCCTTGTCGAGGGTCGGTCAGCGGCCGCCGGCGGGGCGGTACAGGCGGGCGATCAGGCGGGCGCCCAGGTTCAGCAGCATGATGATCAGGATCAGCACCAGGGCGCCGGCCCAGGCCCGGTCGATGGAGTTCTGGTTGGGGTCGGCGGCCTGCTCCCAGATGAACGTCGGCAGCGAGCCCTGCGGCCCCTCGAACGGGTTGGTGTTGATCGCCTTGGTGAAGAAGATCGTCAGCAGCAGCGGCGCGGTCTCGCCCATGACGCGGGCGACGGCGAGCATGACGCCGGTGATGATGCCGGTCAGCGCGGTGGGCAGCACCACGAAGCAGACCGTCCGCCAGCGGGGGACGCCCAGCGCGTAGGACGCCTCGCGCAGGTCGTTCGGCACCAGCTTGAGCATCTCCTCGGTGGCCCGGACCACCGTGGGGATCATCAGGATGGTCAGGGCGAGGGCGCCGGCGAAGCCGGAGAACTCGAACCCGAAGGTGAGCAGCCAGAGCGCGAGGACGAACAGGCCGGCGACGATGGACGGGATGCCGGTCATGACGTCGACGAAGAAGCTGATGGTGCGGGCCAGCCGGCTGCCGTTGCCGTACTCGACCAGGTAGATGGCGGTGAGCACGGCGATCGGGACGGCGATCACGCTGGTGATGGCGACCTGTTCGAGGGTGCCGATGATCGCGTGGTAGGCGCCGCCGCCGGCGTCGCGGCCGCTGAGCCCGTTCATGGAGAACGAGAAGAACGTGCCGTCCAGGCGAGCGAGGCCGTTGCTGATGACGGTCCACAGCACCGACAGCAGCGGGATGACGGCCAGCGCGAACGCGCCGTACACGAGGACCTGCACGAGCCGGTCCTTGACCTTGCGGCCGGTGGAGACCGAGGTCAGCTGCGAGCCCTTCTTGTACGGGGCCTTCGACACGGCGGTCACACGAACTCCTTGCGGCGGGCGACGACGGCGCGCGCGGCCATGTTGACGAGCAGGGTGATCACGAACAGGACGAGGCCGGAGGCGATGAGCGCGCCCTGGCCGGTGCGGGACGCCTCGGCGAAGCTGTTGGCGATGTTGGCGGCGAACGTGGCGCCGCCGTCCTCGAGGATGTGCCAGTTGATCCCGGGGACGAAGGTCAGCACCATGGCGACCGCGATGGTCTCGCCCATGGCGCGGCCGAGGCCGAGCATGGAGGCGCCGATCATGCCGGAGCGGCCGTAGGGCAGCACCGACATCCGGATCATCTCCCAGCGGGTGGCGCCGAGGGCCAGGGACGCCTCGATGTGCGCCTGCGGGACCTGGAGGAACACCTCGCGGGAGATGGACGAGATGATCGGCAGGATCATGATCGCCAGCACCACGCCGGCGGTGAAGATCGAGTTCTTGCCGGGGCTCTCACCGCCGAACAGCGGGATCCAGCCGAGCACGGTGTTGAGGAAGGAGCTGACCGACTCCATGTGCTGGGAGAGGAAGATCAGGCCCCACAGGCCGTACACGATGCTGGGCACGGCGGCCAGCAGGTCGACCAGGTAGCCGAGCCCGGCGGCGAGGCGGCGCGGCGAGTAGAAGGAGATGAACAGCGCGATCCCGATCGCGACGGGGGTGGCGATCAGCATGGCCAGCAGCGAGGAGGCCACGGTCCCGAACGCCAGCTGGGCGATCCCGAACCGGGGCGGCTGGGCGTTGGGGTCCCAGGCCTCGGAGGTCAGGAAGCTGGCCTCGTTGTCGCGCAGCGCCGGGATCGCCTTCCAGATGAGGAACACCGCGATCGCCGCCATGATCACCAGGACGATGATCCCGGAGCCGCGCGCGGCGGAGACGAAGATCTTGTCGCCGGCCCGGCCGGTGCTCATGCGCCGGCCGGTGGCGCGATGTTTGGCGCCGGCGCCCGTCTCGACGCCGGTCTCGGTGGTCACGGGAGAGCCTCCTCGAATCGCTGCGGCTTCGGCGGAATCCACGTCGGCCCCGCCACCGATGCCTTCGGTGGCGGGGCTTTCGCGGTCGGGATCGTGCGTCAGGACAGCGCCTTGATGGAGCCCTGGACCTTGGTCAGGACCGCGGCGGGCAGCGGGGCGTAGCCGATGCCGGTCAGGACCTTCTGGCCGTCCGCGCTGGCGGTGTAGGTCAGGAAGGACTTGACGAACTGGGCCTGCTCGGCCGGCAGCCCCTTCTCGCAGGCGATCTCGTAGGTCACCAGGACGATCGGGTAGGCGCCGGCCTCCTTGGTGGTGTAGTCGATCTTCAGGGCGACGTCGTTGCCGGTGCCGACGACCTCGGCGCCCGCGACGGCCTTGGAGGCGCTGTCGGCGGTCAGCTGGGTGTACTCGCCGGCGCCGTTCTTGACCTTGGCGGTCTGCAGTTTGTTGTTCTCGGCGTAGGACATCTCGACGTAGGAGATGGTCCCGGCGCCGTTCTTCACCTGGGCGGTGACGCCGTCGGACTTGGCGGCGCCCTGCCCGGCCGTGGCGGCCCACTTCTTGGCGGGCTCGTGGGGCCACGCGCTGGGGGCGGTGGCCTTGAGGTACTTGGTGAAGTTCTCCGTCGTGCCGGACTCGTCGGAGCGGTAGACCGGCTTGATCGGGGTGTTGGGCAGCTGGGCGCCCGAGTTCTCCTTGGCGATCGCCGGATCGTTCCAGTTCTTGATCTTGCCGTTGAAGATGTTCGCGATCGTCTCGGGGGACAGCTGGAGGCCGTCGACGCCCTGCACGTTGTAGATCACGGCGACCGGGCCGACGACCATGGGCAGGTTGACGGCGTTGCTGCCCTGGCAGCGCTGCTTGGCGGCGGTGGCCTCGTCGGGCTTGAGCGCCGAGTCCGAGCCCGCGAAGGCCACCTGGCCCTGGGTGAACGCCTCGATGCCGGCACCCGAACCGCTCGGGTTGTAGTTCAGGTTGGCGCCGGCGCACTTCTGCGCGTAGACCTTGGTCCACTCCTCGATGGCGTTCTTCTGCGCGCTGGAGCCGGCGGCGTTCACCGTGGCCTTGGCGCAGTCGATGTCGCCGGTGGGCACGGCGGACGCGTTGGTGCCCTGGTTGCTGTCGCTACCGCAGGCACTGAGGGCGAGCGCGCCCGCAACGACCACACCGCCGAGGGCGGCAAGCCGAGAACCGTTCTTCACCGGTAGGTCTCCTCTAAGTTCGGTTAGGGGTGTCCCGAGCGGGGCGCTGGAGTAGTTTGTCCAGGTAAGGGGGGTCACCGTCGAAAGCGAACCTAGGCACGGGAGGTGACCAGCCACCCCGATCCAGGTGAACGGAGAATGAACGCGGCCCTCTATTGCCGCGAAGATTGCCCCGCCGTGCCATAGACAGCGGGTTAACAGCGCAGGTGATCCACCCTATGAGCTCGGACATTCCTGGCGTTTCGGACAGTTGACGGTTCATCGATCGCCATGAGTTTCAGCGTGTATGCCCGCAAGGTCCGCGACCCCGCCCTCCCCCTCCGCCGCCGCGTCTCGGCGCTCCGCTCCTGCGCGCAGCTGTACCGTCCGATCGGCTTCCACGCCACGCTGGCCTACCTGCGCGCCAAGGCCGGCCCCTACGAGCGGGACGAAGCCGCCCTGCTGCGCGCCCTCGTCCTCATCGAGACCAGCCGGGCCGCCTGGCACGCCGCGATCCGCGCGTACGACGAGACCCGCCGCGAGGCCAAGCTCAGGGGGCACCGCACGCCCCGTTCACCCGGCCCCTTCTGGCCCGCCGTCTGGTACGGCGCCCCAGAGGAGGCCGCCCTCCACGCTGTGCAGTACTGGCACCGGCACCGCCTCCCGGCTTTGCTCACCCCGGAGGACGAGACGGCACATGCGCTGGCCCGTTGCGTAGAGAGGTGCCTGGCGTCCCAAGGCGTCCTGGACGCGGCAGAGCAAGAGGCGCTTCGGGCGGGCAAAGAGGAAATGGAACGCCGCCAGAGGAACCGCCCACCCGACGCCGAGTACTTCCGAACCCGCGACCTGCTGACCTTGACCGCGCTGCTGGGAACCGCCACCCGCCGTCACTCCGGCGGATCCTCGTAGAGCCCACTGGGAAAAGGTTCAGGGCCGCCAGACCTTGTCGGTCTGGCGGCCCTGTTCGGCCGGTTCACGATCAGGCTTTGTTGAAGGTGTTCTTGGCCCAGAGGTAGGAGAGGACGGCGATGCCGGCGCACCAGGCGGTGGCGATCGCGGCGCTGTTGCCGATCGGGGTGCCGAGAAGCAGGCCGCGGACGGTTTCCATGATCGGGGTGAAGGGCTGGTACTCGGCGAACCAGCGGATGGCGGTGGGCATGGAGTCGGTGGGGACGAAGCCGCTCCCGAGAAAGGGCAGCAGGATCAGGGGCATCGGGGCGTTGCTGGCGGCTTCGGGGGTGGGGGACTTCATGCCGAGGGCGACCGACAGCCAGGTGATGGCCAGGATGAACAGGGTGAGCAGGCCGGTGGCGGCCAGCCATTCGACGGCGGTGGCGTTGGGGTTGAAGCCGATGGCGAAGGCGATGCCGACGAGGACGGCCATGCCGAGCAGCTGCTGGACGACGCTGCCGACGACGTGGCCGGTCAGGACCGAGGCCCGGGAGATGCGCATGGTGCGGAAGCGGGCGATGATGCCCTCGGTCATGTCGGTGGCGACCATGACGGCGGTTCCGGTGGCGGCGGTGGCGGCGGCCATGAGCAGGATGCCGGGCAGGACGTAGTCGACGTAGGTGTCGCGGCCGCCGCCCAGCCCGGCGCCGAGGGTGCCGCCGAAGACGTAGACGAACAGCAGCAGCAGGATGACGGGCGTGATGATCAGCTGCACGGTCATGGACGGGTAGCGGATCAGGCGCTTGAGCTGGCGCCGGACCATGGTCGAGGAGTCGCGCAGGGCGAGGGCGGGGGTGTTCATCGGGTGGCCTCCTGCTTCTGCCGGCCGGTGAGGGTGAGGAAGACGTCGTCGAGGTCGGGGGTGTGCACGGTCAGGTCGGCCGGTTCGATGGCGGCCGCCTCCAGCCGGGCCAGCAGCCGGCGCAGTGCCGCGACACCGCCGTCGTGGGGGACCTGCAGGGTGAGCCGGTCGTCGTCGGAGGGGTCCACGAAGCCGGCGCCGAGCGCGCCGAGCGCGCCGGTGAGCTCGTCGCCGTCGGTGAACCGCAGTGACACGTGGCCGCCGGGGATGAGCCGCTTGAGCTCCTCGGCGGTGCCTTCGGCGATCAGCCGTCCGTGGTCGAGCAGGGCGATGCGGTCGGCGAGCTGGTCGGCCTCCTCCAGGTACTGGGTGGTGAGGAAGATGGTGACGCCGCCGGCGACCAGTTCGCGGACGATCTGCCACATGGAGCGGCGGCTGCGGGGGTCCAGGCCGGTGGTGGGCTCGTCCAGGAAGATCAGGCGGGGGTCGCCGACCAGGGTCATCGCCAGGTCGAGCCGGCGCTGCATGCCGCCGGAGTAGGTCTGGGCGGGTTTGCGGGCCGCGTCGACCAGGTCGAAGCGCTCCAGCAGCTCGGCGGCCTTGCGCCTGCCCTCGCGGCGGGACAGGTGCTTGAGGTCGGCCATGAGGAGCAGGTTCTCCTCGCCGGTGAGCAGCTTGTCGACGGCCGAGTACTGCCCGGTGACGCCGATCGCGCCGCGCACGTCGTCCGGGCTGCGGGCCAGGTCGTGGCCGGCGACCTGGACGTCGCCGCCGTCGGCGGGGATCAGGGTGGACAGGATTTGGACGGTGGTGGTCTTGCCGGCGCCGTTCGGGCCGAGCAGGGAGAAGATCGTCCCTTCGGGGACGGCCAGGTCGACGCCGTCGAGCACGACCTTCTCCCCGGACTTGTCGCGGTAGGACTTGCGCAGCCCCTGGGCTGCGATCGCCAGGTTCGTCATGGTTCTGCTCCTTCAGCGGCTGCGGGTCAGAGGCTGCGGGCGTCGATGTCGCCGTGCGAGGTGGTGGCGTGGATGTCGAGTTCCGCCGTGCCGTCGTTCTTGAGGCCGTTGCTGACGCGGCCGTGTCCGGTGCCGGCGTCCAGGGAGGCCGAGACGCCGGCCGCGGCGCCGACCGAGATGTCGCCGGACTGGGTCCGCAACACGACCGTGCCGCCCACGGCCTCGGCGATGCGGATGTCGCCCCTGGTGGTGCTGATCTCCGCGGGCCCGCCCAGCCGGCCGACCTCGACGTCCCCGTCGATCGCGGTGAGGCGGACGCTCGCGGCCTCGTCCAGCTTGATCTGGCGGTAGGCGCCCTCGAAGGCGACGTCGCCGAGCCGGCCGACGCCCCGCAGTTCGGTGCTCACCGCCTTGACCCCGACCCGGGAACCGGCGGGCAGCTTGACCGTCACCTCGATGGCACCGGAGGGGCCGCGGTACTGGTTCTTCGCCGGGGCCTCGATCCGCAGGACGCCGTCGGCGGACTCGACCGTGGTCTGCTCCGCCATCTTCACGTCGCGGCCCTTGGAGGCGTCCGCGGGCAGGACCTCGACCGCGGTGTCGGCCCGGTCGGCGGCGATGAACTGCACGCGCCCGGCGGGGATCTCCAGGACGGCGGCGATCGGGGCGGGGGTGGCGAACTTCTGCATCGTGTGCTCCCTGTGCGTTGTGCCGTTTCGTTTCCGACATCGCAAAAGCTACGTTGCCTTCAAGGATTCTTCAATCTACTCGTTGCACAGTTTCAGCATTTTACCAGTTCAGAGCAGTGAAATCGTTGCAACCGGTGTCGATGTAACGCAACGAAACCCTGCCCGCACGTTGCAATGATGGTGAGGTGAACGCTATGCTGAAGGCATCAGGGACCACGAAGGAGAACGCGATGCCAGGGGGCAGGCTCACCCAGCAGGAACGCCAGCAGATCGCCTTGGGGCTGGCCGACGGGCTCGCCTACGCGGAGATAGCCAGGCGCCTGGACCGCCCGACCTCAACGGTCACGCGTGAGGTGATGCGCAACGGCGGGCCCACCGGCTACCGCTCCGACCTGGCCCACCGCGCCACGGAACGGCGCGCCCAGCGGCGCCGGTCCGCCTCGTCCCGGGCGCCGCAGGCGGCCCCCCTGCCGCACGGACGCGACGTCGAGGCCGTCCGCGAGTACGAGGAGACCTTCACCGACGTCCTCATGGCCTCGGGCCTGCCCAAGATGATGGCGCGGGTGCTGGTCTGCCTCTACACCACCGACTCCGCCAGCCTCACCGCGTCCGAACTCGTCCAGCGCCTGCAGGTGAGCCCGGCGTCCGTCTCCAAGGCGGTCGCCTTCCTGGAGAGGCACACCCTCGTCCGCCGGGAGCGCGACGAACGCCGCCGTGAGCGCTACATCGTCGACGACGACCTCTACTACCAGTCGATGATGGCCTCCGCCCAGGACATCATCAGGCAGGTCGAGGTCCTCCAGAAGGGTGTCGGCGTGCTCGGCCCCGGCACCCCGGCCGCCGTCCGCCTCGAGAGCATCGCCCGCTACCTCGACTACGTCGGCGAAAGCTTCGCCCGCGCCGCCGAGCAGGCCCGCGACGTCCTCTACACGAAAACCGAGGCCGACGACCGTTAGGTGCCGTACATGACGTCCACGGTGTGGCGGGTGAAGCCCAGGGACTCGTACAGGCGGACGGCGGCGGTGTTGGACTCGTCCACGTACAGCAGGATCGCCGGGACGCCCCGGTCGCGGAGGTGGTGCAGGCCCGCGAGGGTGAGGGTGCGGCCCAGGCCGAGGCCCTGGGCGTCCGGGTCGACGCCCACGACGTAGACCTCGCCCAGGCCGTCCGGGTGGATCTTCGTCCAGTGGAAGCCGGCCAGGCCCCGGTCGTTCTCGGCCAGGAAGAAGCCGGACGGGTCGAACCAGGACTCGGCCTCGCGCTGCCGGACGTCGTCGAGCGTCCACGCGCCCTGCTCGGGGTGGTCGGCGAAGGCGCGGCCGTTGACCCGCAGCCAGGCCGCCTCGTCCTGCCCGGGGACGAACGTGCGCAGCCGCACCCCGTCCGCGACCTCGGTCTCGGGGAGGGGGTCGGCGGCGGGACGGCGCATCTGGTAGAGCGCGCGGACGCGGCGGAGCCCCTCGGATTCGGCGAGCTTGGCGGCGGCGGGCAGGTCGCCGTGGGCCCAGACGCGCAGCGGCCCGGCGGCCCGCTCCCGGACGGTGCGCAGCAGGGCGCGGCCGTAGCCGCGGCCGCGGTGGCCGGGGTGGACGACCAGCTCGGCGGCGGCGCTCTCCTCGGCGGTCGCCGGGTCGAGATGGGCGTAGGCGACGATCCCGGCCGCGTCGCGGTCGCCGCCGTCGGTGATCACGAGACCGTGGCCGCCGTTGCGCAGCCGCAGCAGCGCGTGCTCGGAGAGGGCGCCCGCGCCGTCGGCCGCGGTGGCGGCCTCGGCCAGGGCGAGCACCTCGGCGATCTGGGACTCGGTCAGCGGCGCCTCGCTCATGATCGCCAGCCTATGCGGCCGGGCCCCGCGAGCGCAGCACGCCCCTGACCGAACCGTCACGCAAACGTCACCGAGGTGCGCGGAAGCGGATGCCCCGCGCTCTTACGGTGCGAGGATGACTCGACGACGCATCATCCTGGCGTGCGGCACGGCGGTCGCCGCCGCGGTGGCGGTGGCCGCGCAGCCGGCCGCGGCCAAGCCCGCGCCCACCGCGTCCGTTCGGCTGCTGTCGCTGAACGACTTCCACGGCAACCTGGAGCCGCCCACCGGCAGCTCCGGCACGGCCGTCGACGAGACCGGCGCGTCCGTCCCCGCGGGCGGCGCGGCCTACGTGGCCGCCCACCTCAAGCGGCTGGCGAACCGGGACACGCTGACCGTGGCGCAGGGCGACATGATCGGGGCCTCGCCGCTGATCTCCGCCGCGTACCACGACGAGCCGTCGGTGGAGTTCCTGGGCCGGGTGGGCGTCACCGCGTCGGCGGCCGGCAACCACGAGTTCGACGAGGGCCACCAGGAGCTGCGCCGCATCCAGCACGGCGGCTGCCACCCGGTGGACGGCTGCTCCCCGGCGGGCAGGTGGAAGGGCGCCTCGTTCGACTACCTCGCCGCCAACGTGCTGAAGGAGAAGGGCGGCACGCCGATCCTGAAGCCCTGGACCATCCGGAAGATCAACGGGGTGCGGGTCGGGTTCATCGGCGTCGTCACCAAGACCACCCCGACGATCGTCAGCGCGGACGGGATCAAGGGGCTGACCTTCGACGACGAGGTCGCCGCCGCGAACCGCGCCGCCAAGGAGCTCAAGCGGCGCGGGGTGCGGTCGATGGTGCTGCTCGTCCACGAGGGCGACCAGACGCCGGCCGGGCAGCGGCCGGACGCGTGCGGGGTCGTCCCCGGCGCCGGGACGCGCATCGCCCGCGACGCCGACCCCGAGATCGACATGGTGCTGGCCGGGCACACCCACCAGCAGTACGTGTGCTCGGTGACCGACCCGGCGGGACGGCCCCGGCTGTACTCGTCCGGGTCCTCGTTCGGACGGGTCATCACCCAGGTCGACTTCGCGGTGGACCGCCGCACGGGCGACGTCGTCCGCTCGTCCCTGAAGGGCGACAACCACGTGGTCACCCGGGACGTCCCGGCGGACCCGGCGACCGAGCGGTTCGTCCAGACGTGGAAGGACCGGGTCGCGGAGATCGCGAACAAGCCGGTCGGGTCGATCACGGCCGACCTCACCCGGGCCCCCTCCCCCGCGGGCGAGACCGCGCTCGGGGACGTGATCGCCGACGCGCAGCTGGCGTCGATGAAGGGGCACGGCGCGCAGGTCGCGCTGATGAACCCGGGCGGCGTGCGGGCCGACCTGGTGCACCGGGCGTCCGGTTCCGAGGGCGACGGCGTGGTGACCTACGGCGAGGCATTCGCGGTGCAGCCGTTCAACAACGTCATGGGCGTGGTCACCCTGACGGGCGCGCAGCTCGACGCGCTGCTGGAGCAGCAGTGGACGGGTTCGGGCGAGAAGATCCTGCAGCCGTCGTCCACGCTGCGCTTCACCATCGACCGGAGCAGGCCGGTCGGCGACCGCGTCTCCGGCATCGCGGTGGACGGGACGGCGGTCGACCCGGCCGCGTCCTACAAGGTAGCCACCAACAACTTCCTGCTGGGCGGCGGTGACGGCTTCACCACGTTCACCGAGGGCGCGGACCAGGTGCTCGGCCCGATCGACCTGGACGCGTTCGTCGCCCACCTCGGCGCGAACTCCCCGATCGCCCCGCCCGCCCTGGACCGCATCTCCGGCCGGTAGGCGCCGCCAGAGCGCCCCCGGCGTTCCGGCCGGGGGCGGTCAGGCGCCGAAGAGGTGGACGGCCCAGTAGACGATCGCGGCCACGGCGGCGGCCATCGGCATCGTCAGCACCCAGGCCAGCACGATGTTGCCGGCCACGCCCCAGCGGACCGCCGACAGGCGCTTGGTGGCGCCCGCGCCCATGATGCAGGACGTGATCGTGTGGGTGGTGGAGATTGGAGCGTGCCAGATGTAGGCGGCGGCGTAAAGGATCATGGAGGCCGTCGCTTCCGCGGCGAAGCCCTTCGGCGGGTCGAGCTCGATCACCTTCCGGCCCAGCGTCCGCATGATCCGCCAGCCGCCCGCGTAGGTGCCCAGCGACAGCGCGCCGGCACAGGAGACGATCACCCACAGCGGGACGGTCTCGCCGCTGGCGTGCCCGGTGGTGACCAGCGCCAGCACGATGATGCCCATCGTCTTCTGCGCGTCCTGCAGGCCGTGCCCGAGCGCCATGGACGCCGCCGACAGCGACTGCGCGATCCGGAACCGGCGGCCGACCCGGCTCGGGTGCGCCCGCCGGAAGATCCACAGGATCGCCACCATCACCAGGTAGGCCAGGCAGAAGCCGACCACCGGGGAGATCACCATCGGGACGGCCACCTTGTCGACGACCTTGTCCCAGCTGACGCTGGACGCCGAGGCCAGGCCCGCGCCCACCACGCCGCCGATGAGGGCGTGCGAGGACGACGACGGCAGCCCGAAGTACCAGGTGATCATGTTCCAGGTGATCGCGCCGAGCACCCCGGCGGCGACCACGGTGAGCCCGTGCAGCCCGCTCGGCGGGGTGATCACCTCGCTGACCGTCTTGGCCACCTCGACGCCCAGCAGCGCGCCGATCAGGTTCATCACCGCGGCCATCAGCAGCGCCGCCCGCGGGGTCAGCGCCCGGGTCGACACCGAGGTCGCGATCGCGTTGGCCGCGTCGTGGAACCCGTTGGTGTAGTCGAAGACCAGCGCGACCACGATGACCAGGATGAGGACCGCGGTCTGCGCGTCCTGGCGCAGCCCGAGCGCCCCCGCCGCCATGACCGCCAGCACCGCGAGCAGCAGCAGCGGCCAGAACTTCACCGGGCCGCGGCGGGCCTGCTCGGCCAGCGAAGGCTCGGCGCCGGGGGGCTGGTCCATCACCAGGCTCGCGTCCGAGCCGCCGGAACCGCCGGCGCCGTTGGCCGTCCGGAGGGCGGCCCCGGTCTCGTCCCGGACCTCGCCGGGACCTCTGGGCGCGGGGGGTTCCGCGGCCTCCTCGGCGTCCCGGGAGGTCCGCACCTCGCCCGACGAGCTCATGATTCCTTGACCGCGATGGTCTCGACCGTGTTGGCCACGTGCTCGAAAGCGTCCGCGGCCTCCTCCAGCCGGTCGATGACCTCCTTGAGCTTCATCACCGTCAGCGCGTCGTAGTCACCGCCGAACAGGTGCGCCAGCAGCTTGCGGTAGGCCTGGTCGCCCTGGTTCTCCAGCCGGTTGATCTCGATCCAGTACTCGTTGAGCTCCTTCATCGAGCGCAGCCGGGGCATCGCCTCGGCGGTCAGCTCGGCGGCCCGCTCGAGCACCTCCACCATGTGCACGATGCCCTTGGGGAACTCCTCGATCTTGTAGAGCACGACGAGGTCGGCGGCCTCCTCCATCTCGTCCATCACGTCGTCGATCGTGGAGGCCAGCCGGTAGATGTCCTCGCGGTCGAACGGGGTGATGAACGTTTCGTTGAGCCGGCGCATGATCGCGTGGGTGCACTCGTCGCCCGCGTGCTCGCAGGCGCGCATCTTCTCCGCGATCGCTTCCCGGTCGGCGCCGTCGCTGATGAGCTCCACGAGCAGCCTGGCGCCGGTGACCAGGTTGTTCGCCGAGTCGGCGAACATGTCGTAGAAGCTGTCCTCACGCGGCGTGAGACGCAAGCGCACGTTCGTACTCCTGATGTGCCGTGACGGTCCGCAGAGGATCGTAGGCGCAACCAGGCGTAAAAAGAACCTTTGCCTCGCCTTCGGCTGCCGTCCGCCGTCCTCTCACCTACAAGACTGCCCTTGGGACACCAATGCACACGCACGGGAGAGGGCCCTGTCGGGGCGGAGAGAGCTTGTTTTCCATCGCGCGAACATTCTCTGTGACGAAGCACTCACAGAGTGTAGTCGGAATGGTGTGAGTCAACTCACTCTGCGACTGGACGAAAAGCTCGAGCAAGGGCGGGGCATCAGCCACTAAAGAGTGCCCCCGAAGTCACCATGGAACCGCTGCCCGAGCCAATGCGGGACCGCCGCGGGCAAAGCGGAAGCCGGGCACGCCGCTCGGAGGGCGTCCCCGGCCTGTTGCGGAACTATCGGTCCTGTGGCGTCAGCTCGCGACGACCGGCCTCACCCGAACGCAGCCCGAGCACCATGTCGATCTCGTCCAGCGTCAACGGCCGCTCGGCCGCCGCCACCGCGCTGAGAATCTCGGCATAGAGTTCGATCTCATCCAGCGCGACCCGGTCGTGGACGCGCAGGTCGAAAGTGTGCTGGCGCACCGCGTCCACCTCCGTTCGTTCCCCACACCCGTACCGAGGCTACGCGTCCGTAGCCCGCGGGCACATGACCCAAGAGGGCCATTCCAGAACCACTCTCGGGACGGGTCTTCCCGGCCACGCGCATTGGATGCGGACTATCTACGGATGGTCACCCTCGCTCCCGGAAATCCCCCATCATCTGCTCCAGGGGCGACTCGGGCAGGTCGCGGGCGGTGAGGCGGGCCACGGTGGCCGCGTTGACGTCGACCCCGGCCAGGCGTGCGGCCTGCCGGGCGATGGTCTGTTCGAACAGCTGCCGGACGGTGCGGGCGAAGGCGAACTGCGGATCGTCGCGAAGCCGGGCGAACCGGGCCAGCAGCTCGACCCGCAGCTCCTCGTCCAGCAGGTACAGGTCGCGCTCGGCGTACGCCTGGAACAGCCCGACCAGGTCGCGGTCGCCCATGCCCTCGAACTCCAGCGTCCGGCCGAACTCGGCCTGGAACGACGGATTGCCCGCGAGGAACCCCTCCATCTCGGCGGCCAGGCCGGAGCAGACCACCATCAGCCTGCGCCCGCGCTGCCGCATGCAGCGCAGCAGCTCGTTCACCACGGCGGGGACGCGGTCGAGCCGGTAGGCCTCCTGGATCAGCAGCACCCCGCCCAGCGCCTGGTCGACCATGCTCGCGACCCGGGCCTCGGTGTCGAGCTGGTCGCGGCCGGACAGGTGGACGGGACGGCAGGCCACCACATGGCCGGAGTCCAGCAGGCCGAGCGCGGCGTAGATCCCGCCGAGCAGCCCGGCCACGGTCGTCTTGCCGGTGCCGGACGGGCCCACGAAGACCAGGTGCAGCCGGTCGCGGCCGCCCACGCCGTGCCGGGCCCGGTCGGCGGCCAGCGCGGCGTCGTCGGCCAGCTCCCGCACCGCCTGCTTGACCTCCCGCAGGCCGGTGAGCTGGTCGAGCTGGCGCAGGTAGCCGTCGATGTCGCCGGGCGGGCGCAGCGCCGGCTCGATGCCCTCGGCGACGCCGGCGAGGTCGTCGGGGGCCAGGACGAGCCGGTCGCGGGAGGCGCCGCCGGCCCGCTCCAGATGCCGCTGGCAGGCCTGGTCGAGATAGGCCTCGACGAGCCGGGCGTTCACCAGGTCGCCGGGGCCGCGCAGGCGGTCCAGGTCCTCGCGGGCGACCTCCAGCGCCGACGACCCGATCGTGACCCGCCGCTCGTCGGCCAGCAGGTGCAGCAGCGTCATCCGGCGGTCGAGGTCGCCGAAGTCGGGCAGCCGGTACACCCGGAACACCTCGATCAGCCGCGGATGGTCCTGCAGCAGCCGCTTGTAGGCGCGCGGCTCGCAGGTCGCGATCAGCGGCGCGGTCTCGGCGGGGCTGCGGCGGGCCCGGCGCACGGCGGTCGCGACCGCCGCCGGGTCGCCGGCGCCGGTGATCGCCACGTCGAGCCGTTCGAAGAGGATCGCGGGGCCGGGCCGGGTCACCAGGGCCGGCAGCCGCTCGGCGGGCGCGTCGCGGACGTCGTCGGCGTCGTGGGCGCGGATGGCGCCGTCGCCCATCCCGGCGTCGGCCAGCGTCAGGGCGATCAGCCTGGACAGCCGCCGCTGGCCGCTGTGCGGGGCGCCGACGATGAGCACGTTCGGCATACGGGCGGAGGGGGCCGAGGGGGCCGCGCCGCCGTCGAACCGGGTCGCGCCGCCGACGCCGTCGAGGCGGGTCGCGGGGCCCGCGTCCAGGCGGGTGGCCGGGCCGACGTCCATCCGGGTCTGGTCCACGGCCGAGCCGCCGCCCGCGCCGCCCGCGCCGCCCGCGCCGCCACCGGAGGACTTCCAGCGCTCGGCCTGCACGCGCAGGCCGTCGAGCAGGTCGCCCGCGTCCTCGGTGCCGGAGACGAAGTTGATGCCGAACCGCTCCAGGGAGCGCCGCTCGGACCTGTCCTTGGGCGGCGGGATCTTGTGGACGGGCGTCTCGGGGGACGGGGTGTCGTCGAGGAAGTCGAAGTTCCCGACCATGGTCTCGGACATGATCCGCGTCCCGGGACCGGCGTCGCGGCCACCGGGCGTGGGCGGCGGCTGCGGGGGGTGGAGCGCACCGGGGACGTTCTGCTCGCCCGCGGCCTCGCCCAGGTCTTCCGCGCCCAGGACTCGTGTGCGGGGGCGGTCTTGAGGCTGCGCGGGCGGCGGCGGGGGCACGGGCGGCTGGGCGGCCTCCTGCTGATGCGCGGCGGGCTGCTGCGGCATCGGAGGCTGCTGCATGGGCGGCTGCTGCTGCCTGGGCCCCGGAGGAGGCGGCACCTGCCCGGGGGGAGGCTGCATGGGCTGGGGAGGCCCCGGGGGCTGCTGGAGCGGCGCAGGAGGCCCCTGGGGAGCGCCTGAAGGCTGGTATCCGAGCTGCGTGTACGGCGGCGCGAGGTGCTCGTCCGCCTTCTCCTCCTCCTGCTGTGGAGGCTGCGGGGGTTGCGGGGGCTGGCCGTAGGGCTGCTGCGGCTGCTGGGGGTCCGGGCCGGGCGGAGCGTAGGGCGTGCCAGGCGGAGGGCCGGGCGGGGTGCCGGGCATGCCGAAGGCACCTGCGGGGGACGGGCCCTGCGGCCCTGCTGCGGGCTGGCCAGGAACCGCGGGGCCGGGGGCTTGCCTCTGCAGGCCGAGCGCGGTGTACGGCGGGACGGCGCTCCCCTCCTGCTTCTCCTCCGAGGCCGAGAACGCGGCTATCTGCGGGTCGGGCGGAGCGAACGGCGCCGGGCCCGCACCCGGCTGCGCGGGAGGCTGCACGAAGGGCCGGTCGGCCTCACCGGCAGGCTGCGACGGGCGGCGCGCGCCCGGCGGGAATCCCGGCTGCGACTGGGCCCCGTACGGGGGCGGAGGCGGCGGAGGCGAGTGCTGGGCGGCCTGGGCCTGCGCCGAGGGCGCGATGGTGGGCGCCCCGGCGGTGGCCCGTACCCGGCTCCGTCCCACGAGACCGGCCGCGATCGCGTTCGGTACGGGGAAGCCCCGGGGGCGCGCGGGCATGCCCCCGGCCAGCCTGCACCAGGCCAGATCCAGCTCGTACGTCGTGGCGAGGAGCGTTTCGGCGCCCTTGCCCGAGACCGACCCCAGCGGCCTCGGCAGGCGCAGGTCGTCGGGCCAGAGGCGGCGCAGGGGGTGCCCGTTCTGGTGCAGCACCGCCTGGACGGTGTAGCGGATCTCGGGGTCGAGCCAGGGGACGACGTTGGCCGCCACGTCCTTGCGCACGGTGGCCAGGTCGGCGGCCAGCAGCGCGGCGGACACCAGGCGGGGCTCGACGTACGAGGGGTCGCCGGGGTCGCCCACGTGCCGCGCGACCTCTTCGGAGAGCGCGTAGAAGGCGTGCCGGAAGTTGTCGCCCTGCGAACTCTCGTTCCGCAGCGCGGGCACCAGGTGGGGCGGGCAGCGGGTCAGCCACTGCTGCACGATCGCCTGGTCGCCGTACGGGAGCGCCCCGTAGTCGACGGTCGGGTTGCTGAGGGTTGCGCTGAGCATCGCCAGGAGCGCGTCGGCCCGTACCTGGAAGCGAGGGTCTTCGCGTAGCGCGCTGGCCACCGCCCACATCGTCCGCAGTACGACCACCGCCGCGTCGACGCGGCTGGCGCGCAGGCGTTCGGCGTAGAGCGCGACCAGGGTTTCCAGAGGAGGAGGGGTGAGCCAGCGTGGCCCGTCCACATCGGGCAGCGGCTTGGCCCGGTACTGCTTCCAGTGGTCGAGCAACTGCGCGTCGAAGCGCGAGTCGAACACCGGGGCCGCCGCGCACCACAGCATCACGCCCCAGGAGGCGGCAACGGTCGAGGGCGTCTGCGGGGTGAACTGCGACGACCAGTGCGGGTACTCCTGCGTGGGCAGCGCCGCGGCGGAGTCGACGGTCGCGCGCACGCGCAGGCTCAGGTCGCCGTCGAACCCCCGGCCGACGAAGGGCCGTACAGGAGACGGGTCGTAGGAGAAGTCGGGCCCCGCGGGCACGACGTGCGGCGGCAGCGCGGGCACCTGGCCGCCGCCCTGCCCCGCGGGCCGGGCGGCCATGCGGACCTCGGGCGTGCGCGGTGGAGGGCACAGGTACCACTGGCCGTCGGACGGGTGCAGCCGGTACCACCGGGCCCACGCCCCGAACGCCCACCACGTGCCGTCGGGCAGGACGAGGAGCCGCCCCCCGATGGCGTGCTGGCGCTGCTGAGGAGGCGCAGACGGCCACCATCCGGCGGCCACCATCGCCCGCGTGTCACGCTCTGCCGCCGAGAACGGATCTTCCCCCCTCGGGGGGCTGGGCGGCGGAGCACTGCCATAGCCCGGTCCCCACACCACGTGGTCATCGTAGTCAGCCCGAGACCCGCCGAACTCCCCACGAGCCCGACAAAAACGCGTACGCGCAGGTCAAATAGGGTGCTTTCCCGCGAGCCTCAACCGCCTCAGCCGTCCCGGCGGAAATTCTTTGCTAGGCGTCGCGCCATTCCGCGGTCGCGTGGCGCTTGGCCTTGTCCATGTAGGAATCGGGGGTGAGGCGCAGGATGGCCCGGTCGTCGTCGTTCAACTCCCGGACGATCTTGCCCGGGACGCCCGCCACCAGCACCCCGGCGGGGATCTTCTTGCCCGGGCCGACCAGGGCCCCGGCGGCGACGAGGGTGCCGGCGCCGATGCGGGCGCCGTTCATGACGATGGCGCCGATGCCGATCAGCGCGCCGGTCTCCACGTGCGCGCCGTGGACCATCGCCTTGTGCCCGAGGCTGACCCGGTCCTCCAGGAGGGCCGGGGTCCCGGGATCGGCGTGCAGGCAGCTCAGGTCCTGGATGTTGACCTCGTCGCCGACGATGATCTCCTCGTCGTCGCCGCGCAGCACCGAGCCGTACCAGACGCTGGAGGCGCGGCCCAGCGTCACCTTGCCGACCACGACCGCGCCCGGCGCCACCCACGCCTCGGGGTGGATGCGCGGCCCGTCCTCGCCCAAAGACCCGACATAGCTCATGCCGGAGATGGTAAGGCGGTGTCCTGCGCCGGGGCGGCACCGGGGCGGGGCGGGCGGGTCGCGGAACCGGACGGGGAAGGCGTGACGGTAGGTTGCCCACCGCACGGCCATAGACGCGAAATTTCCTGAAATCGGGTGACTTGGCGCATCACCGTGGCAGAAGAAACTGCAGCGAGAACAGGCATTCCGCTTGCGCGAATGGGGTGGACCGGACAAGAGTCGACCCTGGACGTTTCCGATGATGTGCAGCCCGCCGTGCCACGCGAGGCCGTGACGCGCGGGCGAGGACCACGAGCCTGCGCTCTCTCCGACCCTGACGGGGTGATCAGCCCCCGCCAACGACCCCCCAAGGCACCATGAGCAACGAAGCAGAAATCCTGCCGAACCTTCTCCGCGAGGAGACCTTCGAGATCGTCATGCGCGGCTACAACCGCCGCCAGGTCGACGAGTACATCGCCCGCAGCCAGAACCAGATCCGCGAGCTGGAGACCCGGCTCGCCCGCGCGCTCGACGACGTCGAGCGCACCCGCCGCGAGATGGCCGAGGTCCGCGAGGCTCGCAAGCCCACCGGGGACGATCTGAGCGACCGGCTCCGGCAGATCATCAACCTGGCCGAGGACGAGGCCAAGGACAAGGTCGCCGAGGCCGAGGCCAAGGGCCAGCAGATCCGCAAGGACGCCGAGCAGGAGTCCAAGCGGATCACCGACGAGGCCCGCGCGCACGCCGACAAGGACCTCGCCCAGGCCGAGCAGAAGGCCGAGCAGGTGCTGGCGGCGGCCAAGAAGGAGTCCGACAGCGTCCTGACCGCGGCCACCCAGGAGGCCGAGCAGACGGTGACCAGCGCCCGGCTGGAGGCCGAGCGCACCCTCACCGCCTCCGAGCGCCGGGCCAGCGTGATCAACGAGGGCGCCACCCAGCGGCTCACCCAGCTCACCAAGAACCACACCCAGGCGCTGCAGCGGCTCACCGAGATCAGCGAGACGCTGCACCGGCTGCTCACGGCGGAGAACGAGGCCGGTCCGCTGGAGAAGATGGTCGAGGACGCGGTCAAGCAGCACACCGGGCCGGCTCCGTCCGCCCCGGCTCCGCAGCGCAAGCCCGCCCCCGCGCCGTCGCCCGCCCCGGCCGCCAAGGCCCCGGCGCCGAGCCCGGCCCCGGCCGCCACGGCCCCCGCCGCCCCGGCCAAGCCCGCGGGCGGTCCGCCGTCGCCGTCGCCGGCCCCCTCGTCCCCGTCGGGTCCGTCGGCCCCTTCGGCTCCCTCGTCTCCGTCGGCCCCGTCGAGCGCCAAGCACGCCGCGCCCGTGGCGCCCAAGCACGCCGCCCCTGCCCCCGCCCCCGCGGCGGGCGGGCCGTCCGGCGCCCCGGTCGCCGGCTCCCCCGCGGGGTCCGGCTCCGCGCCGGGATCCGGGTCCGCCTCGGGCCCGGCGTCCGGTCCGGCGCCGTCCGGATCCGGCCAGCCGCACCCGGCGATCAAGAAGGCCGAGCCCGAGCCCACGCTGGTCGACAAGCCGGTGCCGCCGGTCCCGTCCGCCGGTCCGTCCCAGCCCAAGGCCGCGGCCCCGGGCTCCGACCTGGACGACCCGGCCGACCGGCCGCTGCCGCCGTCCGGACGCGGTCCGGGCGAGCCTGCCTGAGCCGGCCCGCCCGAGCGGTCGGGAGAACATGCCGCCGGGCAGGGCCCGGCGTGGAGGTCGTTGGCGCGAGCGGTGCCCGGCGGTTCGCCGGGCACCGCTCGCTTTATAAGATCTTGGGATGAGCGAGGCGGTCCGGGGGGAGCGGGGGCGCGGCACCGTACGGCCCATCCGGAGACTGGGCGATCCGGTGCTGCGGACGGAGTGCGATCCCGTGCGCGCGTTCGACTCCTCCCTGGAACGGCTCGTCGACGACATGTTCGTGTCGATGTACGAGGCGCAGGGCGCCGGTCTCGCCGCGAACCAGATCGGTGTGCCGCTCCAGCTGTTCGTCTACGACTGCAAGGACGACAAGGGCCGCCGCCACGTGGGCCACGTCGCCAACCCCACGCTGGTCGAGGCGGACGGGGAGCTCGTCTCCGAACCGGAGGGCTGCCTGTCCCTGCCCGGCCTCCACTTCACCACCGCCCGCCATGCACGCGCCGTGGTCGAGGGCGTCGACATCAAGGGCAAGCCGGTACGCGTCCAGGGGACCGGCTATTTCGCCCGGTGCCTCCAGCACGAGTGCGGTCATCTGCGCGGCGAGGTCTACATCGACGTCCTGTCAGGCGAGGCTCGCCGCGAGGCCATGCGCGCCATCCGCGCCGCCCAGCCCTGACCCCGGCTTGGCGTTAATGCCAGCGCCCTGAGCGCTGCTTCTTGATGTCCGAGCGGCGCCGCTTGTTCTCCAGGCGGCGCTCGTTGATGCCGCGCGGCTTCTTCTTGGGGATGCGCTTCTTCGGCGGTGGCGCGATGGCCTCGGAGAGGATCGCGGCCAAGCGCGCGCGGGCGGCGTCACGGTTGCGCGCCTGCGAGCGGTATTCCTCGGCCCGGATCGACAGGACGCCCCCGCTGAGGCGTCCCGCCAGCCGTTCGAGCGCGCGCTGCCGGTACGGCTCGGGCAGCGACGGCGAGTTCGCGACGTCGAACGACAGCTCGGCCGCCGTGGCGCTGGTGTTGACGTGCTGGCCGCCCGGCCCCGAGGAACGGGAGAAGCGCCAGGCCAACTCGGACTCCGGGATGGAGACCGAGTCGCGTACATGGATGTCGCCGGGCATGTCTCGATTATCCCTTCCACCGGCCGATCATGTCGCTCCCTTTTCCACGGCGGGTGTACGGCCCGCGGCGAAGGCGCGGGCGCCCTCGGTCCAGGTCCGGTCCAGGTCGGACTGCTCGGGGAAACGGCGGTCGATCTCCAGTATCACCATGCCGTGCGCGAAGGCGAACAGCGCCTGCGCCAGGTGCGGCTCCCCCACCGCGAGGAAGAACGGCTCGCCCGCCCAGTCCTCCAGACCGGGCGCGAGGCGTTCGCGGGGCAGCGGGCCCGCGGTGCTGAGCCGGTAGAGGTTGGGGTTGGCGAGGGCCTGGGCGCGGTACGTGCGCAGCAGTTCGGGGACGGGCCGTTCACTGGCCACGGCCGCCCGCAGCGCGGCGCCGAGTTCGGCCAGGCCCTGCTCGATCAGCGCCGCCTCGACCGCGCCCTTGTCCGGGAAGTGCTTGTAGAGGGAGGGGGCGCGGATCCCGATGCGGTCGGCCAGGACCCGCATGGTCAGGGCCTCGGGGCCGCTCTCCTCCACGAGGTCGCGGGCGGCCGAGACGATCTCGGCCGCCCGCGGTGTCAGCGGCGTCAGCGCCGGCTGCCGGTCGTCGGTCATCGGGCCATTGTCTCGGCCCTGGACTTGAGTGCGGCGTTCATGGCCCGGAAGCCGTCCGCCACGTCCAGTGGCCCCCCGGCGAAGGGCACCAGCGCGCCGGTAAACCGCTCGCCGTGGACGAGGCGCGTGCGGCCGCCGTCGAGCGCCTCCAGGCGGAAGTAGTGCTCGCCGTCCAGCACGCCCGGGACGATGAGGCGGCCCAGCCAGCGCAGCTCGCGGTCCGGCGCGGCGACCAGGATCGTCGGGCTGAACGTCAGCGTGCCGCCGCCCTTCTGGGTGAGCTTGTTGGTGAGCCGGCCGCCCTCCCGGACCTCGCCCTCGGCGCTGATGATGAACGGGTTCCAGTCGGGGTAGGCGCGCAGGTCGGTGAGGACCCGCCAGACGGGGCCGGGCGCGGCGTCGATCTCGATCTCGGTGCGGATCTCGCGGGGCTTGAGCCGGGTCCACGTGTAGAGGCCGGCGGGCACGGCGACCAGCAGGGCGATGATCGCGGCGAGGGTGCGGACGGGCATGGCGGCCTCCTGGACCGGGCTGCGCAAGGCAGGCTAACGCTGTTAGCCTCACCATAGGCTAACAGCGTTAGCCATGCAAGTCCCGGAAACGACGACGGCGGCGGTCGTGCGACCCCGACCCCCTGGGGATCACACGACCGCCCCCTCCCCTGACCGCCGCGGTTCCGCCCTCCGGCACCGCGACGGCGCTGTGCGGCGTGCTCGCCGCGGGCTCAGCGCCCGCCGGTGGAGATGATCGCCTCGGCCGCCCTCCCGGCGTCGTTGATCGGGATCGCGAAGCCGACCCCGATGCTGCCCGAGCCGCTGCCGGACGTGGCGATCGCGGTGTTGATCCCGATCACCTGCCCGGACGCGTTCACCAGCGCCCCGCCGGAGTTGCCGGGGTTGATCGCGGCATCGGTCTGGATCGCGTTCTTGATCACCGTGCTCTCCCGCTGGGACACCTGCTCGCGCAGGTACGGCGGCACCTGCGCGTCGGGCTGCCGCCCGCCCTCCTGGATCTCCCGTCCCAGCGCGCTGACGATGCCCGAGGTCACCGAGCCGTCCAGGCCCAGCGGGCTGCCCATCGCCAGCACCGTGTCGCCGACCGCGAGCGAGCGGCTGTCACCGAGCGCGGCGGGCTTCAGCCCGGACACCCCGGACGCCTTGATCACGGCCATGTCCTTGCTGCGGTCGGTGCCGATGACGGTCGCGGGCGCCGTCCTGCCGTCGCTGAACCGCACCGAGATCTGCCCGACGTCCTCCACCACGTGGGCGTTGGTGAGGATCGTGCCGTCCGAACGCAGGATCACGCCCGAGCCCCCGCCGCTTCCCGACCGGGTCTGCGTCTGGATCGCCACCACGCTCGGCTGCACGGCCGCCGCCACCTGCGCGACCGTCGACTTGCTCGTCACCCCGGCCACCGCGGTCGGGCCGGACAGCCCGCCCTGCGGCCCCGCCAGCTCCAGCGCCGCCACGGCGCCGAATCCGCCGGCTCCGAGCGCGAGGGCGAACACGGCCCCGGCCGCGGCGATCTTCTGCCGCAGCGACCAGTTGCCCCGCCGCGCGGGCTCCGGCCCGGGCAGGTAGGGGTTACCGGGCTGCGGCGGCGGGCCCTGCCATCCGCCGAACGTCCCGCCGCCCCCGTAGGGCGCGCCACCCCCGTAGGGCCCGCTCGGCCCGCCCGGTCCGCCCGGTCCGCCCGGCCCGCCGGGGCCGCCCGGTCCGCTGGGCACCCCCGTGCCGCCCTGCGCGCCCGGAGCGGCAGGCGTGCCGTGCGCCGCCTGGGCCTCCGGTCGCGGTGCGACCCTGACGTCCTCCGGCCTCGTCGGCCAAGGGCGCCGGGCCCCGTACGGGCTCTCGTTCGGCTGGTCCGCGATCATCTGATCCCCCTGACTCTCTCCACCATCAGAATGTCCATCCGGTCTGGAGCAAGCCTGGAACCAACCTGAAAGTCGCCTGAATGCGAACGTTCAGGTGGCGAGCGGAAGGATCACACGGAACACGGCGCCCTCCCCAGGGGTGGAGTCCACTTCGACCTTCCCCTCATGCGCGCCCACGAGCGCGGCCACGATCGCCAGGCCGAGGCCCGTGCTGCCGTCTTCGCGTGAACGGGACGGATTGGCCCTGTAGAAGCGTTCGAAGACGCGTTCCGCCTGCTCCGCCGACAGGCCGGGCCCCTCGTCGGCCACCTCGCACACCGCCGCGGAGGCGTCCCCCAGCGAACCGGGCTTCAGCCGTACCGTCACCGCCGTGCCCGCGGGCGTGTGCGTGACCGCGTTGGTGAGCAGGTTCCCGAGCACCTGGCGCAGGCGCGGCTCGTCCCCCAGCACCTGGTACGCCACCCCGCCCTCGACCGACAGCTCGATCGAACGGTCCGGCGCGACCATCCGCGTCTCCTGGACGCTGTCGGCCGCGATGGCCAGCAGGTCCACCGGCCGCTTCTCGATGGGCCGCTGCTGGTCGAGCCGGGCCAGCAGCAGCAGGTCCTCCACCAGCAGGCCCATCCGCTCGGCCATCTCCTCGATGCGGCCCACGAGCCGGTCGAGCTCCTCGGGCGTCCGCGCCGCGCCCTGCCGGTAGAACTCCGCGAAGCCGCGGATGGCGGTCAGCGGCGTGCGCAGCTCGTGGCTGGCGTCCGCGACGAACCGCCGCATCCGCTCCTCCGAGCGCAGCGCGGTCTCCTCCGACCGCCGCGCCGCCGCCTCCGACTGGGCCCGCGCCCCGAACGCCGACTCGATCTGGGCGAGCATGCTGTTGAGCGAACGGCCGAGCCGCCCCACCTCCGTGCGCGGATCGGCCTCGGGCACCCGCCGGGACAGGTCGCCGGTCGCGATCGCCCCGGCGGTCTCCTCGATCGCCGCCAGCGGGCGCAGGCTGGCCCGCACCACCCACACCCCGGCCGCGGCCAGCACGGTCACCACCAGCAGGCCCACGATCACGTCGATCACCATCAGCCGGTTCACGGTGCGGCGCACCTCGTCCAGGCTGAGCCCGAGCACCAGGACCGCGCCGCCGTCCAGCGGCTCGGCGAAGATCCGCCACGGCGCGCCCGAACCGCCCTGCCCCGGCACGGTGAACGGCTCGCCGAGCCGCTTCCCCAGGTCGGCGGGGACGCGCGGGCGGCCGGTGTCGCCCAGCGCGTTGATGCTCTGCCGCCACCGCCCGTCCGCGTCCTGGACCAGCACGTACATCTCGCCGGGCAGCCGCACCTCCATGTTGCGGCGGCCCATCTGCGGGACGATCTGCGCCGCCACCGGCCCGAACGTCGACTGGAGCTGCTGGTCGGATCGGCTCACCAGGTACTGGCTGAGCACCGAGACGCCGGCGCCGCTCATCACCGCCATGCCGAGCGCGACCAGCACCAGCATGCCCGCGATCAGCTTGACCCGCAGCGGTGTGCGCCCGGGCAGGGCACGCAGCGCCTGAAGGGCCATCAGCCCTGGTCCGGCGGCAATCGCAGGACGTAGCCGACGCCCCGCAGGGTGTGGATGAGCCGGGGCTCGACGTTGTCGACCTTCCGCCGCAGCGCCGACACGTACGACTCCACGATCCCGACGTCGCCGCCGAAGTCGTAGTTCCACACGTGGTCGAGGATCTGCGGCTTGGACAGCACCCGGCCCGCGTTGGCCATCAGATACCTGAGCAGCTTGAACTCGGTCGGCGACAGCTGGATCGGCTTGCCGCCGCGCCACACCTCGTGGCTGTCCTCGTCCAGCTCGATGTCGGCGAACACCATCCGCGGCGTCGGCTCCTGCGCGCCGCCCCGGAACCGCCGCAGCACCGCGCGGATCCGGGCGATGACCTCCTCCAGGCTGAACGGCTTGGTGACGTAGTCGTCGCCGCCGATCGTCAGGCCCTTGATCCGGTCCTGGACGGCGTCCCGCGCCGTGAGGAACAGCACCGGGGTGTGGTCGCCGCCCGAGCGGAGCCTGCGGGCCACGTCGAACCCGTCGATGTCCGGGAGCATGACGTCCAGCACGATGAGGTCGGGCCGGCGCCGCCGCGCGGCCTGCACGGCGTCCGCCCCGTTGGTCGCCGTGATCACCTCGAAGCCGGTGAAGCGGAGGCTGCCGGCGAGCAGCTCCAGGATGTTCGGCTCGTCCTCGACGACGAGCAGCAGCCCCTCCGAGGCCTTCCGCGCCTGCACGGTACGTTCCGCCAACGCCGATCCCCCTCCCCTGATCCTTACCGAGGCTTCCACCCTTTCCTGAAAGTCGCCTGAATACCCCCTGAGGTTTTCCCCGCAACGCGAAGCGGCCCGTCCTCCGAAGAGAACGGGCCGCCCCGGCCGAACGAGCTTCCCCACTCGCCGACAAGATCACCCTACATCCTGGGGCCGCCGCGCGGGGCCCACCACGCCGACCTTGGCCACCCCCGGCCCGTCCCGTCCGGGCCGCGGCCCGGACGGGACGGGCCGGCACCTCAGATCGTCAGGTTCTCCTTGATCTGCTTGAGCCGGTGCCGCGCCAGGGCCAGGTTCGCGCGGCCGCGGTCCAGCGCGAGGTAGAGGAACAGGCCCTTGCCCTTGCGGCCGGTCACGGGACGGATCACGTGGTACTGGCCGCTCAGCGTGATCAGGATGTCCTCGATCTCCTCCTTGATGCCCAGCTGCTCCATCGTGCGCAGCTTCGCGCGCACGACCTCGGTGTTGCCCGCCGAGGCGACCTGCAGGTCCAGGCTCTTGGAACTGCCCAGCGTCCCGAGGGCCATGCCGCTGTTGTAGTCGACGACGGCGGCGCCGATCGCACCGTCGATCGCCATCATGTCCTTCATCGACACGTCCAGGTCGGACATGCTGTTCCCCTTCACTGGTCGGTTTCACGGGCGGCGCGGTGCGGTGCTGCGGCCTCCCTTCCGCGACGGTTCGGCGGTGCGGCGGGGCCGGTCCGGCGCGGCCGCCAGCAGGTCGGCGATGGCGCGCGCCGCCGGGCGGGACTCCAGATGCAGGCGGCCCACGTTGACGTCCGGGGCCGACAGCACGGTGAGCGAGGCGCTCCAGCCGGCGGAGTAGATCACCACGTAGCCGTTGGTGCCGCGCAGGACGACCTCGTGGAACCCGCCCCCGTGGGCCGTGGACGCCATCCGGTGCGAGAGCGCCAGCTCCGCGGCGGTCAGCGCGGCCATCCCGGACGGTTCGATGCCGTCCGGGAGGTCGTGCGCGATGAGCAGGCCGTCGGACGAGGCGATCACGCTGCCGGTGAGCCGGGCGACGCGGCCGCGCAGCGCGGTCAGCTCGGCCAGCAGGGCCGGGTCGGACGCGGGCCGTGCGACATCGTCCATGCGCTCGTGGACCGCCACGTTCGTCATCCTTTCGATCAGCCGTCCCATACGCCGTTTCAGCACGTCAGGCGAGCCCCTCCAGCCCCGACCGGAGCCGGAGCAGCACCTCGTGCCCGACCGGCTCCCACTCCGGGGCCTCCGTCTCGCCGCGCCGCCGGACGGGCAGGTCCGGGACGGGGGCGTCCTGCGGCGGGCGCAGCATCCCGGCGGCGGCCAGCCGGCGCACCGCGAGCAGGCAGTCGAACGCGGACCGGCCGAGGTCGCGGGCCAGGTCGGCGGGCGCGCGGCGGCCGTCGGCGTTGAGCAGGATCTCCGCCTCGACAGCGGTCAGCACCACCCGCTGGCGGCCGACCCTCCGCACCGGGACGACCGGTGCGTGGTCGCGCGCCGCCGAGGGCAGCGCCTCGTCCAGACGGGCCGCCCGCCTGGCGCGCTCGGCGACCAGTTCGTCCGGGGCGATGCGGCACAGGTGCGCGAGCCGGTGCGGCGGTCCCTCGGTGAACTCGGCCCCGTCTTCGGAGCCGAGCAGGAAGTAGGCGGCGTCGTGCAACGCCAGCCGCGCGACCGCCTCCATCCCGGCCTCCCCCAGCGCCCCGGGCGCCGGGGCGGCGGCGAGGAGGTGCTCAAGGCTCGGCGCGCTCCGGCATTCGGCGTACGCGACGGAGCCCTCGACGATGTGCAGCGCGCCCTCGTCCCGCACCCGCAGCACCCCGGTCGCGCGCCGCCCTTCCAGTTCGCGCAGCGCGGCCACCGGCGAGTGGGCCGTCCGGTCACCCGTCATGGCCGGATCCCGCCATTTCCTGAATCGCCGCGCGGACCCGCAGGCGGGCGAGCGCGAGATTACCGGTGTCCCGGTCGAGCAGTAAATGCAGGAACACCCCGCCACCGAATATGGCGCCGACCAGGGTGAGCAGATGATATCCGCGTTCCCCGCACACGATGATCTCTTCGATGCCGTCGCCGTCGGGGGTGGCCGACAGCGCCGGGCAGGCCAGCACCGCGCGCACCGCGTCGGTGCTGGCCGCGGCGTCTTCGTGCTGGTCGAGCGGGCCGTCCGCACCGCCGGCGGCGATGGCCAGACCGCTCGCGCCGTCCACCAGGGTCACCCGGCGGGCGCCGGGAATATCCATGATCTGGCCGAGACAGGCGTCGATACCGAGCACGGACACCCCCACATGCGCCGCGTTTCCGGAAGCCCGACGCTACACGCGACGACACCGCCCGACCACCGATTCATCAGAGAATTTCAGGCCACTTCGGACGCGAAGATAAATGGCCGAAAGATCCCTATGCCCCGGCCGCGGAAATATACCTTTCGGTATCCCGGCCAAAGGCCGGATGATCAGTCCCGGGCGGTGAGCCGGGTGGTGATGTGGGCCCGGATCAGGGGGTGGAAGCGGTACCGGCTCGGGGCGGGCTCCTGGAGGAGGTGGACGTCCAGGAGGTGGTCCAGGAGGCGTCTCGCGCGCGGCTCGGTCGTTTCCAGGAGGACGGCGGCGTCG